>DASXAM010000153.1:0-4029 GCA_036404275.1 Allostellaceae bacterium | reverse complement strand
CCGAGGACGGGCGCGCCAACGAGGCACTGCTGCGCCTCTTGGCGCGGGACTGGGGGGTGCCGCGGGGCGATCTGGCGCTGGTCGCCGGCATCGCCAGCCGGCGCAAGACGGTACGGATCGCCGGCAACCCGCAGCTTCTCCTCGACCGGCTCGGCGCGCTGATCGCGGCCCTGCCCGTCCGCTGAGATTCGCAGCGATGGCATGGGGCCATGCGCTGGCTTCGTTGCGGCTGCTGGCGGCGCTGCGCTCTACGCCGTCCTCTCCCTCGCTACCCGCTCCTCGCCGGCGTGCCGGTGATGGTCCCCTTGCGCGTCCGCGGTTAGAATGGCGGCTGATTCTCGCCTGCCGCTTCGGACAAGGAGGCTACGCCATGCTGTTGCTGCTCGCCGGAAGACGCCTTTATTACGATCTCGTCGGACCGGAGGATGGCCCGGTCGTCTGCATCACCCATTCGCTCGCCTCCGACGGCGGCAGCTGGGCCGAGCAGGTGCCGGCCTTGCTGCAGGCCGGCTACCGGGTGCTGCGGCTCGACATGCGCGGGCATGGCGGCAGCGATCCAGTGCCGGGCGACTACACGATGAGCGAGCTTGCTGGCGATGTCGCTGCCGCGCTCGAGGCGCTCGGCTTATCGCGCGTGCATTATATCGGGCTGTCGATCGGCGGGATGATCGGCCAGGCGTTCGCGCTCGAGCACGGGGACAAGCTGATTTCGGCGATGTGGTGCGACACCCTGCCGGCGAGTCCACGGGGTGCGGCCGAAATCTGGGCGGAGCGCATGAGCACGGTGCGCCGCGCCAACTCGCTCGAGCCGCTTGCCGATGCGACCGTCGAACGCTGGTTCACCGACGCGTTCCGGCCGCGAAGCCCAGCGCGCTGGCGCCAGATTCGCGACACCGTCGCGGCGACGACGCCTGCCGGCTATCTCGGCTGCTCGGCGGCGATCATGAGCTACGATTTTGTGCCGCGGCTGCCCTCGCTGCGGCTCCCGGTCCTCGTCGTCTGCGGCTCCGAGGATCCCGGCACCCCGGCCAGCGAAAACCGCCTGCTCGCCGGCCTCGTCCCCGGCGCACGCTACGAGGAAATCGCGGGCATGCGCCATTTCCCCAATGTCGAAGCCCCCGGCCCTTTCAACCGCATCATGCTCGACTGGCTCGACGCCCACCGTTCGGCGGGCTGACCGGGAGGTGGAGGGCAGAGCCGGAAGCAGCGGCTGCCGAACTTCGACCGGCCCGCAAAGGCGGCTCAGCCCTGTCAGCACGACCCTAAAGCGTGATCTTCTCTGGCTCGATCACTTTTCGCGTCGTCCCCGCGAAAGCGGGGACCTTTGGTTTGATTGGCGTCCCTACCGGATTCGAACCATTGCCGGCGGTCAGCGCAGCGAAACGCGCGCGGGCCTCGCGGTCCATCTCGACAAGCGCGTTCCACATCTGCCGCTGCAACGGATCTACGCCTCGCCGGCATCGCCCCACGCCGTCGGGGGGCGAACCTGGTAGCGGCGGTCGGTCATGCGGCCTGGGCGGGTATGCCGCGCTGCGCCGGCACCACGATCGGGGTCAGCTCGCGGACGATGCTATCCGCCATCCGCACCAGCTCGGCCGGCGTCAGCAATAGGTCATTAGCCCTTTCTTCGCCGGCATAGAAGGTGGTGACCATGTATTTGCCGTTGTAGGCCGGCGTGAGGCCAAGCCAAGCCGCTGTCGGTCCATCCCCAGTGATTTTGATCTTGATTGTCATTTCGGTGATCCTTGTCGGAGGTCACGCAGGCACCGCGCCGCCAGCTCGATCTCGGCTGGCAACAGCAGAACCGACCAGGCCGGCAGCCCGGAACCGTTTTGAAGGGTCATGCGGACGCACGGAGCGCCGAACTCGTTTGTGTCCGGCGTCGCCGCCGTACCGTGGGAGCTCGCGAGCGTGGATTGAAGGGTGCGCCCCGTCAGGCTGTACCAATGGTTGATGATTTGCATTCGCCTAACCGGCCAACATGATCGCGATGAGGAGTGCGCCGGCGGACGCCCAGGCCACGAGGCGTTGCAAACAAGGTCGGGAGGCCGACAACTCCATCCTGAGAAAAAGCGGAGGACGTGTCGCCACTGCTCTGTGGATTTGGTGCGTTAGCAGGTGATCGGCCAAACCGAAGATCCGATGCAACATGGCGCCGTCAGTAGAACGTTAAGCGTCAAAAGCTCGTCCGGTTGCTTTTATCGGCGGCCGCGGCCTCGCACGTCGCCAGCGAACCTGTCCAGCGTCGGTTCCTTATCCCGGTATGCCCGAGCCCGAGCTCTCCGACGACAGGCCACGGCGCTCTTCGGAACTGCTGCGCCGCGCCGATGTTTAACCGGACTTTTTTTAGCCTGCGGAGGCTGCGGGCGAACGATGTTCCCATCGATTTCGAGCGGCACATAAACTGCCCACCGACCTTTGGCGTCCGTACCCCGCACATTGGCCATTTTTCGGACGATCCGGCAGCCAAAACGCACTAATTATTTGAAGAGATTGGCGTCCCCTACCGGATTCGAACCGGTGTTGCCGCCGTGAGAGGGCGGTGTCCTGGGCCTCTAGACGAAGGGGACGAAGCCGGGACCGTTAGATAGCCGCTGCGCCGCGCGACGGCAAGCGCGGCCGGAGCCCGGGCTACTCGCGGAAGTTCAGATATTGCAGCGGCTGCTCGATTTTGAGCGCGCGGATTGCGGCGATGGCACTCTGCAGATCGTCACGCTGCTTGCCGGCGACGCGCAATTCGTCGCCCTGGATCGACACCTGGACCTTGAGCTTCTTGTCCTTGATCTCGCGCACCAGCCGGCGGGCGAGATCGGCGCCGACCCCCTGGCGCAGCGCCACCTCCTGGCGCAGCGTGTTGCCCGAGGCTTTTTGCGGCGGCTTGTGGTCGAGGGCGCCCGGTTCGACCTTGCGACGCGTCAGATGCACCCGCAGCAGCTCGTGCATCTGCTTCAGCTTCAATTCGTCGTCGGCGACGATCGTTAGCACCCCTTCCTTGCGCTCGATCGAGCATTTGCTGCCCTTAAAATCGAACCGCGTGCCGATTTCGCGCACCATTCCGGCGAGCGCGTTGTCGACCTCGGCAAGATCGATGCGCGAGACGATGTCAAAGCTCGGCATCGCGTGCCTCGCTGGCCGGTGTCCGTGTCATGACCGTGCGATATAGCGCGATCGGCCGCTGCAATCAGGGGGAATAATGCGGGTTGCGGGCAAAAATCGGGGTCTCCATGACCGACGCCATATAGTCGCGAATCCGGCGATAGACGGCGTCGCAAGGCAATCGCCGCGGCGGCGTCCAGCTTGCCTCGTCGGTGTTCTCGGTGTTGCCCCAGGCGGCGACCGCTGCGCACAGCTTGGGATCGGCGAGAATGAAATCGACCACTTGGTTCTGGGTGCCGAGCGTGGGCGCGCCGTTCTCCCCGCTCAGCTCCTGATACAGCTGGGTCACGTAGGCAACCGTCAGCCGCAACAGTTCGGTGTCCTCGGTCGTCACTGTCATCTGAGAGCAAACAATCCGAAGGTTGCGCGGTTCAACGCGGGTTTTGCCGAAGGTAAGCGCGCGCGGCTTCAGCGAGGCCTGCTTCGGGTGCAACCGCCGGCGTCCAGCCGAGGAGATCATGGGTTTCGTCCGCATCTACCTGCAACGACAAGGTCAACCGCGAGAGAAGGGGGCCGACCATCGGGAGGGCGGATGCCGCAGCGAGCAGCGGACGGGGCATCGGGTAAAGGCGCGCCCGGTGGCCGAGCCCCGCCGCCAACGCTTCAAGCAATTGCGGGGTCGAGAGATCAACGGCGTCGCGCGCGAGCCATATCCGCCCCGCGGCGGCGGCATGGGCGCAGGCGAGCGCTGTCAGCCCGGCCAGGTTATCGAGGGCGATCAAGCTGCGCCGGTTGTCGATGACGGCAAAGGGCAAAGGCAGTCCGCTGGCGACGAGCCGGATCAGCGCCCGCAGATTGCCTTTCACCCCCGGCCCATAGACGAGGGGAGGGCGCAGAATGACCAGCTCGAGCCCGCTTTCCCGCGCCGCCGCG
>DASXAM010000152.1:0-20092 GCA_036404275.1 Allostellaceae bacterium | reverse complement strand
TGCGCCAGGAAGGCGTGCTGTAAAGGGCCGCTGCGCCCTGCCCCGATGGTGTGAGGGGTGGCCGGCCAGGACACCCCTCACGGCGCGGCTCAACGATAGGGATAACCGGGAGCCGGCTGATACAGCTGGTTGAGCTCCTGTCGGTTCAAATCCGAAGTGGTGGGCCCGGCGCCTGTTGCGCGCGGCGGCGCATAGCCCGGCTGAGGCGCATTGTAGGCCGGCGGCGGCTGACGCGCCTGCATGCATTGCGAATAGAACGCGTAATATTGCTGCTGCGCGTAAGCGGCCGTGTTTTGCGCATTGGCGGCGCCGATGCCGGTGCCGGCGATGGCGCCCGACGCCGCCCCGATCCCGGCGCCGCGGCCGCCGCCGATGGCACCGCCGAGTGCTGCTCCCAAACCGGCACCCAGCAGCGCGCTGCCGAACGCTTGGGAGCCGGCTTGCGCGCGCAGCCCGGCGGTCTGCTGGTCGGCATATTGCCGGCACGCCTGGTCGTCATAATAGGTTTGGCCGACCGCGCCTGTGCTAGCCGTTGCGGCAGCCAGCAGCACGGTGATCAGACGGGTGCGCGGCAACACCATCGAAAGCTCCTCGCGGCGGAAAACGCAAAACCATGCCAAAGACGGATTAACAAACTTCCTCCACTCCCCGATTTGGATCAAGCTCGAACCGCCGCCTGCCTCGGATCTCCGCACCGTGTCCGCCTGGCGGCAGCGCTTGTGTTGCAATCATGGACGGGACGGCAATGCGCCTTCGCCTTTACGAAAACTACCGCTTCGTCCTCTACACGCCGTTCTACGCGGCGCACGCGACCGGCGCCTACGCGGCCGAGGGATTGGACGTCGATCTTGCCTTGTCGCCGGGGACCGGCAAAGCCGAAGCGGCGCTGATCGACGGTGCCGTCGATGTCATCTGGGCCGGGCCGATGCGGGTCATGAAGCACCATGACGAAAACGCCGGCTCACCGCTCATCTGCTTTGCCGAGATCGTCTGCCGCGACCCGTTCTCGATCGTCGGCCGCTATCCAAAGCCCGATTTTCAACTGAGCGACCTTGCCAATATGCGCTTTGCCACGGTCAGCGAGGTGCCGACGCCGTGGCTCTGCCTGCAGCACGATTTGCGCGAGGTCGGGCTCGACCCGAATGGGCTCAACCGCATTGCCGATCGTGGCATGGCCGATAACCTCGCAGCACTCGGCAATGGGGCAATCGACGCCGCCCAATTCTTCGAACCGTTCGTCGAGCAGGCACTGGCGACCGGCGCTGGGCATCTGTGGTATGCCGCCAGCGCCCGCGGCCGCACCACCTATACGACGTTCGTCACCACCCGCGACCGGCTGGCGCGCGACCAGGAAGCGCTGCGGCGGATGGTGCGGGCGATCGGCAGAACGCTGCAATGGGTCCGTGCTTCAGCAACGGACGAAATCGCGGCTGCAATCGCTTCGTTTTTTCCAATGCTCGACCGGGAGGTGCTGGCGCGGGCGATCGATCGCTACCGCACACAAGGCGTTTGGGGCCGCGACGCCGTGATGCCAGAAGACGGGTTCAACCGGCTCGGCCGCAGCCTCGTCTCCGGCGGGTTCATCCGCAAGCCTCCGGACTTCGTCGCTTGCGTCGATAATCGCCTGGCAGTGGAAGCAGCGGAAAAATGACGGCGCGAGCCTAACAGGTTTTGGCGATTACCACGGAAAACATGGACAACCAGATCAAGACGAGCAGCGGCGCGGTTAAACTGTAATAATTTCGTGACGCCGGCTCTTTTTTCGTGAGCGCAATACGCTATCTACCGAGGGACCCCGCCGCAAGCGGCGGAGGCTCAGGGAGACGGATCAAATGGCGACATTGGATGAGATTGCTCAGGAAAAGCAGCGTTTGGCCGAGCGGCTGGAGCGACTCGACGCAGACCGGGCGCGGCTCGCCGAGCAATTGAACGAGCTCGAGATCGCCGAGCGCGTGCTGACGCGGTTTGGTCAACCCGTCCCGACCGCGCGCCGCGGCCGCGGTCGGCCGGCACGAGCCGAACCGGCACCCGCCGGCAGGCGCAGAGGACGGGCGGCGCGAGCGGCGGCCGGCCTCTCATTGAGCGATGCGGTGTTGCAGGCGGTGCAGGCCAATCCGGCTGGGCTCACCGCGGGCGAGGTAATGGCTTATCTCTCGCGCGATCTCGGGATGGCGGTCAGACCCAACCATCTCGGCATTGCGTTGCAGCGCCACCGCCGCGCCGGCCGGTTGGAAAACCGCGACGAGCGCTGGCACCTGCCGCCCGCGGCACGGCACGGAGACACCCAATCCATGGCTGGCGCCTGAGCAACGCGACAGCCCGGCCGGCCGGCGGTCGGCCTGTGCTAATGGTGGTACGCCTTGGTATACGCTTCCTGGTCTTCGAGGCGCTGCATGCAGATCTGATAGCACGGCGCGCCGTCGCCCGGATTTTCGACAAGGCAAAGCTGGCATTTCTGCCCCGCTATCTCCGACTGCCCGGCTACGGTGTTGGGATTGGGAGCGCTGCAGCCGGCGGCCAGTAGAGCTACCGTAATCGCTGCCGAGATCCGGGCGTGACCAGCCAAAAGTCGGAGCCCGCTCTTTTGTGCCATGTCGATTTCTCCTCGTCGGATTGGCGAATAGCAGCCTGCCATATGATGCGTGCCGGTTCCAATCCGACGAAGGTTGTCTGGACAGCCAGCAGCGGAATCGCGAACCCGATGGATCAGCGCAGAAAACCGATCGACAGCCAAGGAAAGGCGGCGACAACGGCGAGGGCGACGACGAGCGCACCGATATAGGGCCAGATCCGCCACAGCGCCTCGTCGGGCGAAATACGCCCGATTGCGCAGGCGCTGTAATAGCCGACGCCAAATGGCGGCGCGAACAGGCCGATCCCCATCGCCAAGATCACGATCATCGCGTAATGGATTTCATGCACGCCCATCGCTTTTGCGACCGGGAACAGCAACGGCCCGAACAGCACGATCGCCGGCAGTCCCTCGAGCACACTGCCCAAGATGATAAAGGCCACGATCGTGATCGCGAGGAACCCCGCGGTGCCGCCGGGAACCCTCGCCATCGCGCCAACGAGCCATTGCGAGAATCCGGATTGGGTCAGCGCCCAAGCCATCGCGGTAGCGGTGCCGATGATCATCATGACCGCGCCGGTCAAGGACAGCGTATCGACCAGGATCGGATAGAGTCGCCGCCAATCGAATTCGCGATAGATGAAAAGTCCGAGCAGCGCGGTATAGACGACGCCAACCGTCGATACTTCGGTGGCAGTGGCGATGCCGCCGATGACGGCCGCGCGGATCACAAAAGGCAGGGTCAGCCCCGGGATCGCCACGATAAATAAGCGCACAATCTGACGCGCCGATGCGCGTGCGCCGATAGCGCCGACATCGGCGCCGCGTGAGCGTATCCAGGCGACAACGACGAGCGCCAAGGCGGCAACCGCGGCGGGCAGTAGACCGCCGGTGAACAGGGCGGCAATCGAGATGTTCGTCACCGAACCGATAGCGATCAGGACAAGGCTCGGCGGGATCGTTTCCGACATCGCGCTCGAGGTCGCAAGCAGCGAGGCGAGCTCGCCCGGCGGCGAACCACGCCGCCGCATTTCCGGGAATAAGATCGGCGCCACCGCAGCCATGTCGGCGGCTTTTGACCCTGAAATACCGGAAACGAGATACATCGCGCCCAACAGCACATAGCTGAGGCCGCCTTTGACGTGTCCGATCAATGCCGCAAGGAAATTGACCATGACCCGCGCGATGCCGGTCATCTCCAACAGCACGCCGAGAAACACGAACATCGGGACGGCGAGCAAAAGGAGGTTCGAGATACCGTCATCGATGCGGTTGACGACGACCGAAAGGGGCAGGCTTGTGGTCAACGCCAGATAAGAAAAGGTCGCGATGCCGAAGGTGAACGCGATTGGCACTCCGATGACCACGCAGGCGGCGACCAGCACCACGAAAAACAGGATCAGGCTGCCATTGCCGATCACGGCCAGCAGGGGCTGGGCGAGCCACAGCCCGCCGGCGACCGCGCCGACGACCAAAAGCGCCGACAACAGGCCGCGCCAGTTGGCAGTTTCCATCAGACGCAACAGCGAAACGATCGCCAGAAGCGCCATGCCGACCAGCAACGCCAGCACTCGATAACCATCCGACAGCGGCAGCGTGATCAGCTCGGTCGTACGTTGCACCTGCAGGTATTGTGCGACCGGGTATAAAATCTCGAGGACAAAGGCGATCACGACGAGCGCGGCGACGGTTTCGAGCCACCGACCACGCTCGGGGCTGACATAGGTGACGAAAGTCGTCAGCCGCATATGCGCATCGCGGCGGAACGCCACCACAGTGCCGAGCATCGCCAGCCACAAAAAGAGGAAATTGGCGAGTTCGTCGGTCCACATCAGTGGGCTGTTGAAGACGTACCGGGAAACGACACCGGCAAAAAGGATGCCGGTCTCGGCCAGCACCAAAACCGCGCCGACCGCCTCTGCGACGACCCCGATGGTGCTATCGCAGACCCGTGCCAGCCGGATGAGCCGCAGCCACCGAACCTCTGCGACCGCCGCGGCAGGTGGTGGCAGCTCAGTTGCGTTGCTGGTCATGGCCGCGCGCTCGCCCGTGTTCACGTGGGGGCAAGACCGATCAGGTCAGAGCACCCACATATTTCTCCAGCAGCACCCACGCCTTGTCGCCCGATTTCTGCTTCATTTCCGCATAAAAATCGGTTTTGCGCAGTGCCTCCTGGAACGGCTTCAGATCGGGCGAGTTAAATACCATTCCCTTACCCTTCAGGGTCTCGATTTCCTTTTTCGTCATGACCTGCCAATCGGCGCGCTCCTGCAGAGCTTTTTCGTTAAAGTGTTTTTCCGAGAGGTTCTGCAAATCCGGCGGCAAGCGTCCCCACGCGATTTTGCTGAACGAGATGTTGAGCCCGGCCCAGGTATGGCTGGTCAGGCTGCAATATTTTTGGACTTCGTAGAGTTTGGCGGTATCGATGAGCACCAGCGGATTTTCCTGCCCGTCGACGACGCCAGTCTGCAGCGCGCTGTACACTTCGGAAAAATTGATCGGCGTCGGCGATGCGCCGAGATGGCGGAACAGAGAGATATAATACGGAGCGACCGGCAGGCGGATCTTGAAGCCTTTCAGGTCCGCGGGCGAATTTATCGGTTTGGTGCGCGTCGTGATCTGGCGAAAGCCGTGATCGTAGCAATTATGGACAACGTGAAACCCGATTCCGTCCGCGATGCCGCGCAGGTAGCCGCCGAGTTCCCCATCCATTGCCTTCCAGATGTTGTCATAGCCGAGAAAGGCATAGCCGACGCCAAAGATGCCACAGGCCGGGTTCTTGGCCGCCAACAGATCGAGCGGCAAGACGTACATTTCGAGCGCGCCGGCGATCGTTTGCGAGATCATCGCGGTGTCGCCGCCCAAAAGGCTGTTTGTATATAGGGTGATGTCGAGGCGACCCCCGCTCTCCTCCTTGATCGCCTTCATCGCTTCCCGAGCCCTGATCGCCATGGGATGACCGTCAGGCAGCGAGCCGCCGCATTTGAAAGTGAATTCGGCGGCATTGGCCGGCCAGCGCAGCAATGTGGCGGCCGCAACCCCGGCTCCGCCTCGCACCAGCAACCGCCTGCGCGTCAACGTCATTGGCTTCCCCCCGTTTCGGCCTTCTTGCGTCCGAGAGCGCCAAAGCTTGCGGTTTGCCGGGATTGCGTCAACTCCCACGAAGGCACATCGGGCGCGCGTGACGCGTCTGCCCGAATGTGCGAAATTCGCCAAAGGTGGTTGAAGTGCCACTTCCGTGCTGCGTCCGCTCAGGCTGGTTGCCTGTAGCGGAACCTATCCGCGATCATGGGTTTATCTGGTCGCGCCGCCGATGGCCGCGACCGACGGCGGATTCTGCAGCTGGCCTATCCGGTACCGCAGGGCGCGTCTACAGCAGGCCAGCACATTCTGCCGACATGCCCCCGCCGCCGCGCCGATCGTGCCCGCCCGACTAGTGGAGGATCCAATGAGCGAAGATGCGATGGGGGAGACCGCCACGGCCGTGAGCCGATCGACGCTCGACGAGGCTCCTCCGATCGCAGTGAAGCGCGAGCGGGCAGCGGCGGTTGGCGCGCTTGCCGCGGGCGCGCTGGTGCTCGGGGCTATGGCGGTGGGGGCGCTGGCGATCGGCGCCCTGGCCGTGGGCGCCGTTGCTATCGGGAAGCTGGCGGTCGGCGAGCTCAGCCTCGGTCGCGCCGGACTGCGCCGCGCCCGCGTTAGGGAGCTGCGCATCGCCAAGCTGACGGTCGGCGAGCTTCGGATCGAGCGAATGCCGCCATCGGAAACCGACAGCGAAAGGGCGGGCGATCCTTCGGTCGGATGACAGGCCGCCGGCGGCCGGATTATCCTGCGGCGACAGTGCCGTTCGAGGAGGGCGAGTTGGGCGACAACGCGGTCATGGTGACCCTCGGCGAGGACTACCCCGAATTGCGCGAGTCGGTGCGCCGCATCTGCGAGCGCTACCCCGGAGAATATTGGCGCAAGCTCGAAGCCCGGCAGGCCTATCCGACCGAGTTTATCGAGGAATTGACCGCGGGTGGCTTTCTCGCCTCGCTGATCCCGGAGGAATATGGCGGCTCCGGGCTGCCGTTGCGCGCCGCCGCGGCGATCCTCGAAGAGATCAACGCCTCCGGCTGCACGGCGAGCCAGGGCCACGCCCAGATGTACATCATGGGCACCTTGCTGCGGCACGGCAGCGACGGGCAGAAGCGTCATTACCTGCCCAAGATCGCCTCCGGAGAATTGCGCTTGCAGGCGTTTGGCGTCACCGAGCCGACCACCGGCTCGGACACGACCAAGCTCAAGACCCGCGCGGTGCGCGAGGGCAATCGCTATGTCGTCAACGGGCAGAAGGTCTTCACCTCGCGCGCCAAGCATTCAGATTTGATGCTGCTTCTCGCGCGCACGACACCGGTCGATCAGGTCAAGCGCCGCACCGACGGGCTTTCGGTCTTTCTAATCGATTTGCGCGAAAATCTCGGCCGGGGCGTCGAAATCCGGCCGATCGAGGCAATGATCAATCACAACACTACCGAAGTGTTCTTCGACAACCTCGAAATCCCGCCGGAGAGTTTGATCGGCGAAGAAGGGAAAGGATTCCGTTATATCCTCGATGGCATGAACGCCGAGCGCATCCTGGTCGCCCAGGAATGCATCGGCGACGGCCGCTGGCTCCTCAAAAAGGGCGTCGAATACGCCAAGGAGCGGGTCGTGTTCGACCGGCCGATCGGCCAGAACCAGGGGGTGCAGTTCCCGCTCGCGCGCGCCTATGCCGAATTGGAGGCGGCCGACATGATCTGCCGGCGTGCGGCGGCCTTGTTCGACGCTGGCGAGGAATGCGGGGCCGACGCCAATATGGCAAAGCTGCTGGCGTCCGAAGCGACGTGGCACGCCGCCGACGCGACCTTCCAGACCTTTGGCGGCTTCGCCTTTGCCAGGGAATACGACATCGAGCGCAAATGGCGCGAGGTGCGGCTCTACCAGACCGCCCCGATCTCCACCAACATGGTGCTCGCCTATCTCGGCCAGCACGTCCTCGGCCTGCCAAGGTCGTATTGAAACGCCTTGCTCCGAATAAGCTTCGGAGCAAGGCGTCGCCGAACTTCGTCAGCCAGCCGGCGGGAAGAAGACGAGGGTGCGGACCTCGATGCTTTCCCGCGGCGGCGCGCCGGGGGTCAGCGGGTTTTCGAACGAGGTGTGGAACGACAGCCGGGCGCGGCCGTCATTGGCGCTGTCATGGACCCGGATGAACAGCACCTCGTCGGGCTGCTGCTCCGAGAAATAATACCAGCGGTGCTTTGGGTTGTACTCGACCCGCGAGGTCTCGCCGCGGACATGGGCGTAGACGAGGTCGCTGGCGATCAGATCGTCGTCGGTAAAGCTGCGCGCGTCGCACAGCGCCAGCGGTGAATCGAGCACCGGCCCGCGGATCGGACGCCAGACATTGACGATGCCGAAGCGGTGCTTGAGCAATTCTTCGGCCTCATCGGGAAGATGGTCGCGCACCCGGCGGGGCGCCGAATTTACCGTGTGGTCGTTGTGCACCTGCCGCGAGGGCTTGGCCAAGCCTTCCCGCGTGGCGTTGCGTACATTGTGGTCGAACACAAAGACTCGGCTGGCGCCCAGCTTGTCCTTCAGCAGCTGCTCGATCTCGGGGTAGTAGACGCGCTTGATTTCCTCGGGATCGTAGAAATTGGCAACCGCGGTCGGCGCCTTGACCAGCTGAAAACCGTTGCGGTCGAGCGTGAACTCGGATTCGTGGCCGCGCGCATCCTCAATCGTGACCTCGTGCGGATCGTCGATGCCGCTCGCGCGCGGCACCCCGGGCGGCGGCTCGATGCGGTAATAGGCCGGCTTTTCCGCGGTGCGTTTCAGGTAATGAAGGGTCGAAGTCAGGGTTTTCGGGGCGACAGCGACATCGAGCGGCATAATTGGACTCCTTCGATGCTGGGCTCGCTTTGCGACAGCGTTTAGCCTCGGCGCGCCTCGAGCCGGAAATCGCCTCGAGACATCGCAGAGCCCCACTACTCCACGCCGCCGGGCGGGTGTCAATCGCGATCGCAAATCCGCGGGCGGAGCCGGAAGGAAACCTAGCCGTCTTTAAGCGAGCCGATGGCGAACCCGCGCTCGCTCCGCCCGCCGCCTGATGGCGTCACGCTTGTGGCGGCTTGCTCCTCGCCGAGGATCGAGCCCTCGGTGAACAGATAGGTCTTCAGAAAGCCGCCGAAATCGCTGTTCGCGCGGCGGATCCATTCGAGCAGCATCGCGGCATGCTCCATCTCCTCGCGCATGTTGTGCAGCAACAGCCCCTTCAGCTCCGCGTCGTCGGCGTCATCGGCGCGCTGCCGATACCAATCGATAGCGTCGAGTTCTTCCATCAACGAGGTGATTGCGAAATGGAGCTGCAACGTCTCGCGGGACAGCCGCTCACGTGGCGCGTGCAGGCTCTCGCTCGACATCGAATCCCCTCCGCGTTTGCAAGGCCGACGGCACAGTATGACTTGCGCAGGCGGCCGAGGCTATGCCGCTTCTCAGATCACGTGGAACAGGAAGAGCAAAATGATGATCGGGATCGGAATCCCGAGCAGCCACAAGAGAATGCCCTTGCCCATTTCGACACCTCGTTCGCCTGAGGGGATCCAAACACTGGTTCGGAGGACCGTGCGTCCACGTGCAACAAGGCCCACTGGTTTTGGTTCCCGCGGCGTGCGCGGCCGGACCCGGCTTCCCATGAGAGGCTGCGGCGGATTTTTGGACATTTTCGCAATCGACCGCGAGCGGGGAACCAGTCTTCGTCGGCAGCAGTTCGTCCTGGCATCAACAAACAGGAGGTAGCCATGACGGCTGCTGTCGGACCCGAAGTCATGTCGCGTGAAACGCCGCGGTTGATCGCCAGCGATAAAGTCGAGGGCACGGCCGTGCGCCGCAGCAACGGTGACAAGCTCGGCTCGATCGAGCGCGTCATGATCGACAAGCGCAGCGGCAAGGTCGCTTACGCGGTAATGACTTTCGGCGGATTCCTCGGGATCGGAAACGACTATCGCGCATTGCCGTGGAGTGTGCTGCGGTACAACGAAAATCTCGACGCCTATGAGCTCAATTTGAGCGATGACGAGCTGCGCGGCGGCCCGGCGACGACCGGTGATTGGAGCGTCGGCGGTGTCGATCGCGACTGGGAACGCAAGGTGCATTCTTATTATCACGCGGCACCTTATTGGTGAGCGCGGGCGGAGCGGCTTCGGCTGTTCCGCCTGAGGTCCGGGTTAAAGCGAATGCCTCGGGAGCAATCCGGGGCATTCGTGCATTAGCGGACGGATTTCTGCGCTTTCTGCCGCGGCGAAGTCTCGCCGGGACTGTTTTGCTCCTCCGGTGTTAGTGGAGGCGATCTAAACACCGGGGGTGGAACGTGCGATCCTCGGATGACCAGGCGCCGGTCGTAGGCGATCCGCCCCCTCCGGCGGCAGGCAACCGCAGCGTCGCCACGATGCTGGCGTTCCTGTGCTGGTGCGCGATCGTCGCGATTCTCTATTTGGCCCGCGAGATCGTCGTCCCGATTACGCTGGCGATCCTATTGAGCTTTCTGCTGGCGCCGGCGGTGCGGGGTCTGCGTCGTGTCGGGCTTGGGCGGCTGCCGGCAGTCGGGCTGACGACCCTCGTTGCGTTTGCTGCCATTCTGGGGTTCGCCGCCATCGTCGTTCACGAGATGTCGACCCTGGCCCAGGATGTTCCGCGCTATCAACACAATCTCGAGGACAAGGTCCGCTCGCTGCCCGGGCTGCTGCCGGGCGGCGGCATTTACCATCGTGTGTCGGCGGTGCTCGACCGGCTGAGCGGCGAACTGAAGCATCCGTCACCACAATCCCCGGCCTCGGCCGAGGGTCGTCCGCCGACGCAATCGCCCACGGCGGCGAAGTCCCCCATGCCGGTCGAGATCGTGCAGCCGGAGCTGGGCCCATGGCAGCTGATCCCGGGGCTCATCGGGCCGCTGCTGACACCGTTGGCGGCGATCGGGCTGGCCGTCGTCTTCGTGGTCATGATCCTGCTGCAGCAAGAGGACCTCCGGGACCGGCTGCTGCGACTTGGCGGCCGCCGCGATCTGCACCGCACCACCGCGGCGATGAACGATGCCGCCCAGAGGGTCAGCCGCTACCTCGCACGCCAGCTCGTCGTCAACGTGACCTGCGCCCTGCCGATCGGCGTCGGGCTCGCTTTTATCGGCATCCCCAATGCTGCGACATGGGGCATCTTTGTCGCCGTTCTGCGCTTCATCCCGTATCTCGGCATCGTGCTGGCGGCGAGCTTTCCAGTGGCGCTCGCCATCGCCGTCGCGCCCGGTTGGACGATGCTGGCCCTGACCCTTGCGCTCTTTGTCGTGGTCGAGCTGACCGTCAGCAATTTTGTCGAGCCATGGATTTATGGGGCCGGGACCGGGTTGTCGCCGGTCGCGCTGATCGCCGCCGCCACCTTTTGGACCTGGCTGTGGGGACCGATCGGGCTATTGCTGTCTACGCCCCTGACGGTGTGTCTCGTTGTCCTTGGACGGCATGTGCCAAGGCTCGAATTTCTCGATGTGATGCTGGGCAATCGGCCGGTGCTGACGCCGCAGGAAACCTTCTACCAGCGGCTATTGGCGAACGATCCGACGGAAGCTGCCGAGCAGGCAGAGGAGTTCGCCAAAGAACGTTCGCTCGCCGAATTCTTCGACGAGGTCGCGGTCCCGGCCTTGGCGCGGGCGCAGGCAGACAGCGACAACGGTCTCGTCTCGGCCGAGCGGCGCGCGATGATCAGGCGGGGTGTCCAGGCGATGCTGGAGGAATTGCCCGACGAGCCGCTCGAGTCAGCGCCGGCAAGCCCTGCGCCGGAGGTCTGCTGTCTTGCGGGCCGCAATGAGCTCGACGAGGCCGGTGCGCTTCTGTTGGCGCACCTCCTTGGTCTCGAACAGCAAATCGCCGCGAAGGCGTTCCCGGCCGAAGCGCTCTCGACCGACGCGGACGGCTCGGGGGTCTTTGCGGGGGCGACGCTGATCTGCCTGTCGCTGCTCAGCACCAGCGCGCCGGCGCGTGCGCGCTTTATCGTGCGTCGGCTCCGCCGGCGAGCGCCCCGCGCCAAAATACTGGTCGCGTTTTGGGCGATGCCCGGTGCTGAGCAGACCGTCGAAGAGGCAGCGGCTGCCGCTTCGGCCGATTTCGCCGCCTATTCCTTGCGCGATGCGGTGGCGCAGATTACCCGGATGTCGCGGGGCATCGGTGCAGACCGGCCCGTGCCCGAGGTTCCGATATCCGCTGCCAACGGGGCGACATAGACCGCGCCGGCGGCGCGCTTATTCGACGTTCGTCGAAGGCCGTCCGCTAGGAGCCGGTCTCGATCTCCTGCAAAAGCTTTTGCAGCTCTCGCGCGAGCTGCGGTTCTGCCGATGTATGGCCGGCGGTCGGCTCGACGCGGGCCAGCGACGTGCCGCCCGCCTCGGCCGAAGCCGTCACTCGCTCCAGCGCGGCGGTCAGCGCTTCGACCGCATTTTGCAGCTCGGTCAGTCGAACCGCGTCGGCGCGGCCGTCGCCGGATGTCGATACGGGCGGCATCGCTTGACGCATTATCGCCTCGATTGCCTCGAGCGACGAACGCGTCGTATCGCCGAGCGCATCGGCCGTCGCCGATATGTGCGCGACCGCCTCGACGAGATGGCGGTGGCCTTCTTCCAGCACGATAGCCAGCCGTTGGGGCAATTCGGTGCCTCCCGGCATATCCTGGCCGCTCGCAGCGACCGGGCCCTGCGTCGCGTCCAACACTTCGACCGCACGGCGCAACAGCCTGGTTTCCATGGGATCGATCGGCAGACGTGAGATCGTCTCGATCACCGGCTCAAAGGTCACATCGACGGCGAGCCGGCCAAGGAAGGCGAGCAGTAGCAACCCGACGAGGATCAGGGCTGCCGGAATGGTCGGCACCGGCCCCGCAAGCCACATCACCTGGCCATGAGCCTGCGCCAATCCCAACGCAATGATTGCAGTGAGCGCAACCAGCGCGCTGCAAAAGTGAGTGCGCGCCAACCCGATATAGTAAAGCCGCCCCGCCTCGGCGCGGGCCGCCGGGCGGTCGGGCCGGGCCCGCCACAACACCGGCTCTTCGCCCCATCCCGATCGCGGCTGAACCGAAGCGGGCTGGGGCGCCAGCGTCGTCAGCCCGGTCGTCTCAAAGGCCGCGACCCAGTCGAGCGGGTTGGACGCGAGACGCAAAACGGCACGGTCCAATCGGCGGCGAAGTCGCGTGGCGGCGCCGACCAGCCCTCCCGTTGTCAACACAACCGCGCAAAGTGCGTAAACACCGAGAAAAGCCACGGCCAACACCGGCAGCTGCGGCAGCAAAGCCGGAAGCAAGGCGGCGCGCGGGAGTGTCGACAGCCCCGGCCAGGCGATCGCGGCGGTGGCGGCGATCGCGCCGGCGGCCGCTGCCGAGACAATTATCCATGGCCGCATCCGGGATTCCTCTCATTGCTTTCGGCGAGACGGGTGGCCAATGCACAGTGCCACCGCCGGAACGTTCGCGTCCCACCCGAACGCCGGCTCGCCGCGGCCCGGCGGTGTTGATTGATCCATTTTCCGTCGATCGTTGTCGTCCGGCAACCGATGCGCACTACCGCATTGGGTTGCGGTTGTTCGACCGGCCTGTCGGCTCGCCGGCACGTCGCCCTGCTTCCGATCGGCAGCCGCGGCGCGGCGTCGATTTGCCTCCGGTTCGCGAGGTTGCGGCGCCGTCTCAGGCGATGCAAGCCGCGGCCGCGGTGCAACCGACCAGCGAGTCGAGAGTGACGGCCAACCCTTTGGCCAGAGCAGTGCCGGCGCGAAATCCGAGCTCTCGGGCGGCGCGACTTGGATCGCCTATCGAGTTTTGTACATCGCCGCACCGAGCGGGTCGCGAATAAATGATGAGCCGGGTCCGGCACAACCCTGCGATCGTTTCGGCGAGGGACCGCACCGTGGTGCCGATGCCGGTGCAGACGTTAAACACCGGAGCGTCCGGTGCCGCTGCCGGCAACGCGCGATACAGGGCGGCGACGGCGTCGCCGACAAAGACGAAATCACGGACCTGTTCGCCGTCGCCAAAGACTTCGACGGGCTCGCCCCGCTGCAGCCGGTCGGCAAAGACAGCGATAACACCGGAATAAGGCGAGCGCGGGTCCTGTCGCGGTCCATAGACATTGAAAAAGCGCAGTCCGAGCGTGGGAACCCCGCGCGCCGCCCCAGCGACACGGGCGTGCAATTCGCAGCTCCGCTTGTCGGCGCCATAGGCGCTGCGCGGCGCGGCGGACGCACTCTCGGCGGCCGGAAGCACGGCGCAATCGCCATAGACCGCCGCCGTTGATGCATAGACGACCGGAACCGGCCGATGGCGTGAGCATCCGGCGCGTGCAAACACGTTGATCGTGCCGGTCAGATTTACCTCGTGAATTCGCGGCCAATCCTCGCGGTTGTCGACCACGGAGGCAATCGCCGCCAGATGAAAGCACCCGTCGATGCCGTCGAATGCTCGATCGATGGCGTCGCGGTCGGTGATGTCGGCTGTGATCAGCTCGACCTGCCGTGGCAGATTGCCGCGTTTCCCGCTCGAAAGATCGTCCAGGACCCGGACCGCATGCCCTTCCCGGCGCAAAGCCTCGACAAGATGCGAGCCGATGAACCCGGCACCGCCGGTCACAAGATAACGGGCCATGCGATATCCTTGAGCTGGTTACGCCACGCGTGATCCGCGATGGTCAGGACGATTGACGCACCCCTCGGCTCGCCGCCCGGCGGCGGCCAACGCCGTGAACGTTCGGAGGTTCCAGCAAGACTCTGCAATTTGTTCAAAAAAGGGCCGGACTTAAGCAAAACAACCGCAAACTGCTCGGCCCCTCTTCCATGATGGGTTGCCTATAGCGCCATTTTGGTCGGATGGGAAGCAGAATCAAAGTTAATTTTAACGAATGAACATTTTAATCCGCAATTCGAAATAAAAAATTAACAATTGTCCTGCGACCGCGCCACCCGCCCCCAAATCCTCGTCCTGCGGTCGGCCTCGGCAGAGTTGGTCACCCTTGACCCTGGGCCCTACGCATCGGATACGCGACAACGATGACAATAACGAAATCGCCCCTGCGCCGGACGGCGGCGCAGCTCGCTCTCGCGCTCGGCACTCAATTCTGCGCTGCATCGGGGCTTGCGACGCAGCGCTTCCAGGCCGATGAATGGATCACCGAATGCGAGCCGGGCACGCGTGCCGATTGCTCGATCACGGTGCCGTTCTGGCAGATTGCGCACGGACAAAAGGGCTCGTTCGCCCTGGTGGTCACGCTGCCGACTGGCAATATCGGGATTGTCGGCCAGCCTTACCCGGTTCGTGCCGTCCTTCGCGTCGACAAAAACCCAGCGATCGAATGCCGCGAGACCCGCTATTGTATTTTCCCGACGGCGCGTGCGGCCGCCGTCGTCGAGCAGTTGGCGACGGGCGCCCTGGTCCTGATCGACGTCTACACCGCGCACGGCGCCTTCAGCTTCAGCTTGACGCCAAAAGGCTATCAAGCGGGAATCGCGCAAATCCGCGCCTGGGGCTATCGGCTCTCGACCAGATGAGGCGCGTGCCGGCGATCCGCTCTCAATGGTACCAAATCGCGATCGCCGGCAAAAGCAACGATGCCCATGCGATCAATGACAGTCCGAAAACGCTGAGTAGCGCGGCACGTCGTGAGAGCCTCTCCGGCGTCTCTCTCGCATCCTGTTCGACACCGCTTGAAATATATGCTCGAAGCATGGCGCTCAAATTCTCAGTTGCGAACGCTCTCGGTTTCGAGATACCGATAACGGTTGGTATAGGCAATAGATATCGATCGGCATTTATTTCAGTTTCTCTACGTTTCTGCTGCAACTGCCGCGGCGCAAGGCTGAGCTCGACCGGTCCCAGCGATTCGGCCAAAGACGCGATCGCAACGTGACGACATCATCCAAAATGGTTAATATTTTGTGAGGGGAGTAGCCGCTCGGCGGCGCCCAACTGCACTTCTTGCTGTTGAGGCGCACCCGCCGACTTGATGACATTTTTTTGACGTGGCCAAGACCGCCGGGTGACGGGCATGGAGGATATAGGGGAGCCGTGTTGGTGGGCCGACCGGTAGGGAGGGAGCAGCCGATGAACAGCGACACCGGCGCGAAACGGGCCTATCCGATCGACGATCGAAGCCGGGGCGGAGATGGATGGACGATCGAGCTTGCGGCCAACGAGGCCAGCGCCAGGCTCAGCGGGCGCCTTTCGGTGATCGCGGTCTTGCTGCTGTCATTGGCGCTGTGGGCGGCAATCTGGGCGGCAGTCGCATCATTGGCCGCGCCGACATCCCTTTAGCCCTGCGTCATCGGGCTGAACCGCTCGCCTCCAACTCGGCCGACGTTTTGGCGGACAGCCGGTCGGCGATGCGCCGGCTTGCCTCGCCGTCGCCATAGGGGTTGCCGATCCCCACCATCCGCCGATAGGCGCATGGGTCGTCGAGCAACTCGGACATTTCATTATAAAGGCGCTGCGCGTCGGTCCCGATGAGCTTGGCCCGGCCCTGCTCGACCGCCTCGGGCCGCTCGGTCGTTTCTCGAGTGACCAGCACCGGTTTCCCGAAAGACGGCGCTTCTTCCTGGATGCCGCCGGAATCGGTGACGACAAACGCGCACTTTTTCAAAAGATAAACAAGCTCGAGGTAATCGACTGGCTCGATCAACAGGACATTGGCGAGACCTTGCAGCGGTTGCATCGCCCGCCGGACATTGGGGTTCGGATGGACCGGGAAGACAACCGCCACATCGGTGCGCGCGGCGATCCGCGCCATCGCCGCCGCAATCCGCGCGAGCCCGCCGTCAAAGCTTTCGCGTCTGTGCCCCGTCAAAAGAATAAGGCGCTTGCCGGCAAAGCGTCCGCGCAGCACATCGGCCGCCTGCGCACGCAACCCGGCATCGCGGTCGATCCGGTCGGCGACCCATAAAAGCGCGTCGATCCCGGTATTGCCGGTGACGAGGATATGCGCGGTGTCGATCCCCTCGCGCAACAGGTTGTCGCGGGCCCGCGCTGTCGGTGCGAAATGCAAATCGGCGATGTGCCCGACCAGCCGCCGGTTCACCTCCTCCGGCCACGGCGCGTAGATGTTACCGGTCCGCAACCCGGCTTCGACATGGGCGATCGGGACCTGATGGTAAAAGGCCGCGAGCGCGGCAGCAAAAGTCGTCGTCGTGTCGCCTTGGACCACCACCCGGTCGGGACGGAAGGAAGCAACAACCTCGCCGACCCCCGACAAGACGGCGCCCGTCAAATAGGCAAGGTCCTGGTTCGGGCGCATCAGATCGAGATTCCAATCCGGGTGCAGCTCGAACAGGTCGAGCACCTGAGCCAGCATCTCGCGGTGCTGCCCCGTTACGCAGACCTTGCATTCGAACTCCGGCCGCGCCGCCAGCTCTCTGACCACCGGGGCGAGCTTGATCGCTTCCGGGCGCGTCCCGAACACGACAAGAATTTTCATGCTCGGCTCAGCCCGACCGGTGGGTGAGGCCGGTCGCGTCGATGACGACCCGGCGCATCAGCTCCTCGCGCGGGATGCGGCGAAACGGCGAATGGGCGACGAGGATGGCGACGATGTCGGCTTCGCGCACTGCGGCCAGCGTTTCGCAAAACGACACATTACGAAATTCGCCGAGGGGCGCGGGCAGGCCGACGAGGTTGGGATCGGCGACGAGAATGCGCTCGCACCCGGTGCCGGCGAGTTCGACCACGATGTCCACCGCTGGGCTTTCGCGCAGATCGTCGACGTCGGGCTTGTAGCTGAGCCCGAGACAGGCGATCACCGGATGCTTGAACCGTTCGACGCGCTCGCGGATCTGCGCGACGACAAAATGCGGCTTGGCGTCGTTGACCTCGCGCGCAGTCCGGATTAGACGCGCGCGCTCCGGCGCCGAGGCGACGATGAACCACGGATCGACTGCGATGCAGTGGCCGCCGACCCCGGCGCCCGGCTGCAGGATCGCGACCCGTGGATGCCGATTGGCCAGCTCGATCACGCTCCAGACATTGAGGCCGAGCTGGTCGCAGATCAGCGACAATTCGTTGGCAAAGGCGATATTGACGTCGCGGTAGGCGTTTTCGACGAGCTTGACGAGCTCGGCGGTGGCGGCGTCGGTGCGAAACGGCGTGCCGCGCAAAAACACCCGGTAGACGGCCTCGGCATGCTCGGCACAGGCTTCGGTCATGCCGCCGATGATGCGGTCGTTCTCGATCAGCTCGCGCACCATATGGCCGGGCAAGACCCGCTCCGGACAATGGGCGACATGGACATCGAGCGGCGCGGCATGATGCTCGTGCGGAAACCGCAGGTCCGGGCGCCTTTTTGCAAGGCGTGCGGTGAGCCGTGCAGTGGTGCCGACCGGTGACGTCGATTCGAGGATCACGACGTTGCCGGCAGCCAGGACCGGCGCGATCGAGTCCGCCGCCGCCTCGATGTATCGCAGATCGGGCGAACGGTCCGGGTTGAATGGGGTAGGAACCGCGATGACGAACGCGTCTGCCGGCTCCGGTCCTGCCGTGGCGCGCAATTTGCCGAGCGTTGTCGCAGCGCGCAGCAGCATGTCGAGATCGGGCTCGGGAAAATAGGGCTGCCCGGCATTGACCGCGTCAACGACTTGCGGGTTGACGTCGACCCCGACCACTTCGATGCCGCGACTGGCGAGCGTTGCCGCGGTCGGCAGGCCGATATAGCCGAGCCCCACGACGCAGACGGTCTTGACCGGGTAATCCATCGATCGGCGCGCCGAAAAGCTATCTATGGTTTGACTTAAGATTTCGCCGATTGCGATTTACGGCAGCCGCATAGATACGCGTTCGGTATCGTCTTGGCAAGACGCATGGCGGCGCGAACGTCGTTAACGTGGGGCTGCAATCCGGGTCGGCAAATACTACCGATCCGCTCATCATGTTTTCACTTGGCCCGGTCCGATGCACGGCGTAGCCTGCGAGGCTCGATAAATGGCAAAGGAGCAGCCAATGCCCGCGACGGCGCCCGCTCCGACACACGATCCGGCGATCGAAGAGCATTTGTTCGCCGATGACGGCCTGGTGCCGAACAATCCCTCGCTGCCGCTGATGGTCTATCGCGGCGTGCTGGAACCCGGTCCGGAGGCGGCCGACCGGTGTACGGCCCGCTTTGCCGCCAATGGCTGGGGCGGCGCCTGGCGTAATGGGGTCTATCCGCACCACCATTATCACGGCACCGCGCACGAGGCGCTCGGAATCGCCACGGGATCGGCGCGGGTGCGGCTCGGCGGCGAGCGCGGCGAAGTAGTCAGCCTGCAGCAGGGCGACGTGGTCGTGATTCCGGCCGGGGTCGCGCACAAATGCGAAGGGGCGAGCCCCGACCTTCTCGTTGTCGGCGCCTATCCGCGTGGCCAGAACCCGGACCTGCGCACGCCCGGGGTGCGCGAGCGCGAGCGGGCTTTGCACGACATCGCACGGGTGCCGCTGCCGTTGCGCGACCCGGTCTACGGCGAAAACGGTCCGCTAATCCGGCGATGGAAGCGGACCAAGGACGCGGCTCCGCGCGACTGACCAGATCGCGCCCCGCCTGTGAATCCCCAGCTGCTGCGAGTCAGACCACGGCGCGCGCGCGTAAATCGGCGACGGCCGCTTCGCTGTAGCCGAGCTCGCGCAGTACTTCGTCGGTGTGCTGGCCAAGGCCCGGGGTCGGGCGCAGCTTTTCCGGCTCCGGCGTGCGGGTCATGTTGATCGCCTGGCCGACGACCTTGATCGGCCCGAGCTTCGGGTGATCGATCGGCCGGGCCATTTCGAGGTGCTGCACCTGCGGATCGGCGAAGGTCTGGTCGATCGTGTAGAGCGGCCCGCACGGCACGCCGACCTCGTTCATCAATTCGACCCAATAGGCGCTCGGCCGCCGCTTGGTGATCTCAGCAATGCGCTCGTTCAGCACCTTCCTGTTTTTCGAACGCAATTGGCCGGTCGCGTAATCGGGGTCCTGGAGCAGTTGCGGCGCGCCCGCGGCCTCGCAAAAGCGGCGAAACATGTGGTCGCCCGAGGCGGCGATGTTGATCTGCCCGTCGGCGGTCGGGAAGAGGCCGGTCGGGATGCCGGTGGGATGGTCGTTGCCGGCCTGCTTTGCCACCTCGCCGGCCATCAGCCAGCGCGAGGCCTGGAAATCGAGCATGAAGATCTGCGCTTCGAGCAGCGAGGTGTGCACCCACTGCCCTTCGCCCGAGGTCTCGCGCTCGATCAGCGCCATCAGGATCGCCTGGGCCAGCAACAGCCCGGCGCACAGATCGTCGATCGGGATGCCGACCCGCACCGGCCCTTGGCCCGGAAAGCCGGTAATCGACATCAGCCCGCCCATGCCCTGGGCGATCTGGTCCACCCCCGGCCGCTTGGCATAGGGTCCGGTCTGGCCAAAGCCCGAAATGCTGCCATAGACGATCTTCGGGTTGATCTTTTTGACACTGTCGTAATCGACGCCAAGCCGATGCTTGACCGCCGAAC
>DASXAM010000151.1:0-3636 GCA_036404275.1 Allostellaceae bacterium | reverse complement strand
TGTGCCGAACCAGCGCTCGAACGACGTCTATGTGATCGACCCCGCGGCGTTTCGCGTCGTCGAGCGCTTTCCGGCCGGGGTCAATCCGCAGCATGTCGTGCCGTCCTGGGATTTGCAGACCCTGTGGGTTGCGAACAACGGGCGTCGGCGGCACGACGGCAGCCTGACCCCGATCGACCCCAAGACCGGCCGACCCGGCCCTAATGTCGCGGTCGACGACCCCTACAACATGTATTTCACGCCCGACGGCAAATCGGCGATCGTCGTCGCCGAAAAGCTGAAGCGGCTCGATTTCCGCGACGCCCATACGATGCAATTGCAGCAGATTTTGCCGACTCCCGGCTGCTCCGGCGTCAACCACGCCGATTTTTCGATCGACGGACGCTATGCGATCTTTACCTGTGAATTCCGTGGCGGCGGCCTCGTCAAGATCGACATGGTCAACCGCAAAGTGCTGGGCTATCTGAAGCTCAGCGCGTCGGGGATGCCGCAGGACATCCGCATCTCGCCCGATGGCAAGGTGTTCTTTGTCGCCGATATGCGCGCCGACGGCGTCTTTGTCGTCAATGGCGACAATTTCACAAAGATCGGCTTTATCCCGACCGGCATCGGCGCGCACGGCCTTTATCCCAGCCGCGACGGCACACGGCTCTATGTCGCCAATCGCGGCTCGCACATGGTGCACGGCGCGCCGCACGGGCCGGGCAGCGTCAGCGTCATCGATTTTGCCACCCGACAGGTCGAGAAAACCTGGCCGATCCCCGGCGGCGGCAGCCCCGACATGGGCAATGTCAGCGCCGACGGCAAGGAATTGTGGCTTTCCGGCCGGTTCGACAATGTCGTCTACGAGATCGACACGGCGACGGGTGCGATCAAAAAAATCCGCGTCGGCAACGAGCCGCACGGCCTGACCGTCTGGCCCCAACCCGGCCGCTACTCCCTCGGCCACACCGGCAACATGCGCTGAAACTGCGTTGCAACACCGCCGCCGTGAAAAATCCAAGAGTGACGATCATTTGCGGTAATGATAAAGCTCAGCAAGCATACGGCCGATGAAATGGCACGGCGCGGCATCATGCTTTCGTACATTGAAGCGGCTCTCGCCTCGCCGGATCGCGTCGCGCCGGATGCGACGGATCCGACCTTGAAGCGTTCCTATAAGGTAATTCCGGAATTCGGGAACCGCGTGCACCGTCCCGAGGGCGACGATATTCTTGTAGTGACCGCGCATTGGGATCGAGGAGCCCGACGATGATCCGCACCAGTTACGATCCGGAGGCCGACGTGCTTTACGTCTCTTTCGGCCCATCCGGTGCGCGTCCCGACACGTCCGAGGAAGTTGCACCCAGAGTTTTCCTCGAGTTTGACATGAACGGCAATCCGATCGGCGTCGAGGTGATCAGCGTGCGGCGGAGAGCCGGCGAGGTCGAGGCGATGCGAGCGGCCGTCGCGTAGCATACACGCTCAAGTGGTGTATAGAGCGAGCTTCGAATGTGAAACGGCGGGGCGTCTCGGCGCCTTTTGTTCGGCCAGGCCGGCATCAGCGGGGGCCGAGGTTGGTCATGGAGCGCATATAGGCTTGCGCCAATTGCGGCGGCATGCCGACGATGCCGAAGGTGTTGGGGTAGTCCGACCAGTTCGCCGACGGATAGCCGAATTGCCAGCTCGCCACCCATTGCACCTGGAGGTAGGTCTCGGTGCCGGGGGCGAGTGTCGCCTGCAGCGCCTGGCCGGTCGGCAACGCCTGGCCATAGGGCTCGACGGTAAAGGTGTAGGCGCCGGGCGCGAAGTCGCGATAGAACACAGTCCCCGGCAGGCTGCGGCCGATCGGCGAGCCGTTGGCGAAGATCATCGGCGCCGCCGACTGGATCGCGCCGAACGCATCGATCTGGCGCAGAAACCACACCCGCGCGGTGCCCGGCGGCACCACCGAATTCCGCACCGCAACCTCTGTCGCCAACCCGGCCGCACGGACGCCGAGCCCCGATAGGGCAACCGCCAGCAACACCGTCGCTATCGCCAAGCCCCATCGCCGCGTGATCATCCCGACCGCCCTACGCCGCAACACTGAGCCGACAGACATATTCCGGCGCCGGCCCCAGTCAAGGCGCGGGGGCCATGCAGGACGGCGATCGGGTCAAATCGAACCGACCGAACGCGGCCGGCGGCCGCCAGGTCAATTCGCCGCAGCGGGGTCAGCGTTTGAACAAGGCTTCGGCGCCGCGGCGCTGGCCCAGCTTGGCCGCGATCTCGGCCCGCGCGCGGGCGATTTCGGCTTCGAGCCCGGCGATGTAGGTTTCGAGCTCGGCCACCCCCATTGGCGCCAGATCTCTCGGTTGCGCCGGTCTTCGCCTGGGTTCGAGATCGTCCTCGTCCATGCCGCCGCCTCCACCGCCGCCTTTCGCCCGACCGGCCGGACCATTATATAAACTTTCATGCTTGCGCGCCCGCGCGGCGCGACCCACACGTTCAGGATTGCGACATGGCCCCCCCGTTGATGCCCAAGGCGACCGCCGTCTGGCTGGTCGAGAACACGGCGCTGACCTTCGAGCAGATCGCCGATTTCTGCGCGCTCCATCCGCTCGAGGTTCAGGCCATCGCCGATGGCGAGGTCGCGAACCAGATGCAGGGCCTCGATCCGGTGGCGAACGGCCAGACCACGGCCGAGGAACTGGCGCGCTGCCAGGCTGATCCCGAGGCGCGGCTGGTGCTGTCGGCCACTGCGGTGGCGCCGCAGTTCTTCCGCCACAAGGGGCCGCGCTATACCCCGATCGCCAAGCGCCAGGACAAGCCCGACGCGATATCTTTTCTGCTGAAAACCTATCCGGAGCTATCCGACGCGCAGATCTCGAAGCTGATCGGCACCACCAAGCCGACGATCACCGCGGTTCGCGACCGCACCCATTGGAACAGCCCGAACATCAAGCCGCGCCACCCGGTCGGGCTCGGGCTGTGCACGCTCGACGAGCTCGAAGACGCGGTCGCCCGCGCCCGCGCCCGCCGCCCGGTCGAGGAAATCCCGCAGAGCGCGGACGGCGACGAGGCGGAAGAGCGGATCGAGAGCTGACCGCGAGCGCGCCCGCGCCGTCCTTATGCGGCGGCGAGCGAGATGCCGAGAGCTTCGAGCTCGGGCGCCACACGCTCGCTGAGGACGCCGACCTTGCGCAAATTGCGCACCAAGCCGCCATGCAGGTCACGGCGGAAATATTTGCGGAATGCAGTCTCGTCGCCGCCGGCCGCGCGCTCGCGCCGCAATTGCCGGATCTCGTCGATCTCGGCGCGGGTAAAGCCTATCTCCTCATAGGCTGCCAGCGGAAAGATGCCGCGCAAGGTGCGGTTCAAGGCCCAGACCGCAAAATCCTCCATCTCGCGTCGCTCGGCCGCGCTCGCATCGGCCACCACCTTGGGCAAGGACAGCATGCCAAAGCCCATATGCCGCGCTTCGTCCTGCAGGATGCGCCGGCAGATTTGGCGCAGGACGGCGTCCTTTGACGATTCGGCCAGCATCCGGAACAGCGACACGGCGAAAGTTTCGGCGACAAGCTGCAAGCCGATGGTCTTCAGATACCAGGCCGAGGTGCCGAGCAGCGTGTCGAAAATCTCCTCGACATTGTTGGCGAGCGGGTAGTTCCGGCC
>DASXAM010000150.1:0-2935 GCA_036404275.1 Allostellaceae bacterium | reverse complement strand
TTGGTAATCCTCCGCAAAGCCCGATCGTTCATATCGACCACGCGTCGCCAGGCGATCCGCCGCTGGTCGATGCCGAGCTCGTTGCCCCAGTAGATGTGGTTGTCGATCAGCGCCGCGAGCAGGTTATTGGCGGCACCAATGGCATGCAGATCGCCGGTGAAGTGGAGGTTGATATCCTCCATCGGCACGACCTGGGCATAACCGCCGCCGGCCGCCCCGCCCTTGACGCCAAAGCACGGGCCCATGCTGGCTTCGCGCAGGCACAGCATGGCCTTTTTGCCGATCAGGTTGAGCGCGTCGCCGAGCCCGACCGTGGTCGTCGTCTTGCCCTCGCCGGCCGGCGTCGGGGTAATCGCGGTGACGAGGATCAGCTTGGCGTTCGTCTTCTCCGGCAACGAGCGGACATAATCGAGCGCGATCTTGGCCTTGTATTTGCCGTAAGGCTCGATCGCCGAATCCGGGATGCCGAGCTTTGCGGCGATCTCGCCGATCGGCCGCATCTCGGCCGCCTGGGCGATCTCGATATTGGATTTCGGATTCTTGTGCTGGTCTTCTCCGCGCGCCACGCCGCCTCTCCCTCGCTAAATGCTCGGTTGCGTCTTAGTCCCTTGCAGCGGACGGGCGCAACCGTTTGCGGTGCCGCAGGGCAGGGCAGGGCCGTCGAATGCCGCCAGGCGCGGCGATCTCCTACGATTGAGAAAAGCGCAACTCGCGGTCGCCGAGTGGCGCAAAATAGGAATCGACGAGCTCGTCGCCGACCTCGCCAAGCGTCGCCGGCTGCCATTGCGGCATTTGATCCTTGTCGATCAATCGCGCGCGCACGCCCTCGTAGAAATCGTGCGCCGCCATAAAATGCTGGGTGAGGCGATATTCGAGGGCGAGCGCCTGCTCGATATCGAAATCCCGACCTATGGCGAGCTGATGCAGGGTGACCTTTAGGCTGGTCGGCGATTGCGTCAGCAGCTGGTCGCGGGCCCCGGCCGCCCAGGCGGCCTCTGCGCCGCCCGCCGCTTCGGCGGCAAGCGCGTCGAGGATCGCTTCGATGCTGTCGGCGGCAAAGCAGCGGTCGATTGTCGGACGCAACGCGGCGAGTGGCGCCGGGCCCAGATCGACCGCAAACCGCGCCAGCAGCGCCTCGACCTGCTGCGGCTCCCGCCCCGGCGTCCAGCACGTCCGGGCCAGCTCGGCGATCAGCGCTTCGACCCGGTCTCGCGCCGCGACATGCGTGGCAAAGCCGCAATAGAGCGTGTCGGCCGCCCCGAGGCGGGCGCCGCCGAGACCGAGATAGCGGCCGATCTGCCCCGGACAGCGGTTCAGAAAGCGGGTCGCGCCGACATCGGGGAAGAGGCCGATGGCGGTCTCCGGCATCGCAAAGAGCGTGCGCTCGGTGGCGATGCGATAGGCGCCGTTGACCGAGATGCCCGCACCGCCGCCCATCGTCAGTCCGTCGATGACCGCGATATAGGGTTTTGGAAAACGGTGGATGTCGCGGATCAGCTCGTATTCTTCGCGGAAAAACACGGCGGTCAGCTCGGGGTCTCCGCCAATCCCGCGCCCGGCCTCGTAGATCGCCCGCACATCGCCGCCGACGCAAAACGCCCGCCCGCCGGCGCCGCGGACGATAACGGCATGGATTTCGGGATCGATAGCCCATTCGGCGAGCGCCGGCGCAAAGCGGCGGTAATTGTCGAGGGTAAGCGCATTCAACGCCCGCGGCCGGTTGATCGTTAAAAGCGCAACTCCGCCCTCGCGCCGGATCAGGATTTCGTCTTCGCCCGACATGCTCTCCTTCGCTCGCAGCCCGCTGGCGAGGTGCTGTGGTTTTATCGAAAAAGACGCTCGCTGGCATCTGGCCCGTCTTGCCGGGTGCTCAACAATCCTCGTGGCCGGCTTCGTCGTAGCCGTGGCGGCTGCTGTAAAACATTAGCGCCATCAAACCGATGCCGAGCCCCAGCGTGGCGACGACGCCGAACCCCATCGCCAGCCAGCCGACCCAGCTGATCTCCGACACCCCCATCTCGTTCCAGGCAATCGTGATCGCGGCGGCCACCGCGAAGACCGCGGCGGCTCCGGCCGCGGCCGCGACCCAGCTCGATTTCAAACGCATGCTCTCTCGCTGTCGGTTGCCCTTCATGTCGGCAATTCCGCGATTTTCCGCAAATCGTCGATAAATCGCTCGGTTTCGCGATGTCGCGTCGCCTCGTCGGGGGCGCGCAGCAAGGCCGAGGGATGCACGGTCACAAAGGCAAACCGCGCCAACGGCGACGATAAGGGGCGGCCACGATCGCGGGTCACGCGGCAGCTCCGGCCGAACAGCGCCTGCGCCGCGGTGGCGCCGAGCGCCACCAGGACGGCCGGTCGCACTGCGCCGATCTCGGCTTCGAGCCACGGCGAGCAGGCGGCGATTTCGAGGCTGCTGGGCTTGCTGTGGATGCGCCGCGTGCCGCGCGGGACCCATTTGAAGTGCTTGACGATGTTGGTCACCCACACCCGCGTGCGGTCGATCCCGGCTTCGACCAGACAGCGGTCGAGCAATTTTCCCGCCGGCCCGACAAAGGGCCGCCCGGCGCGGTCTTCGGCATCGCCCGGCTGCTCGCCGACTAGCATGATTCGCGCCATCTCCGGGCCCTCGCCGAATACTGTCTGGGTGGCGCTGCGGTAGAGGGGGCAGGCGGTGCATTGAGCCGCGGCGGCCCGCAATTCGTCGATGGTCTTGTCGGGCGCTTGGTGCATATCCCGGAGAACGCATGGGGACGCGATCCGTCGCTTGCGCCGAAAGCCGCTTACCCCATGGGCCTGGCCATGGCAGAGTGGCGATGCCGCCCCCGACGGAGAAGACAATGCCTACCGAGAGCAAGCATCCCGAAACCCTTGTGCTCCACGCCGGCTATCGCAGCGACCCGACGACAACCGCTGTCGCGGTGCCGATCTACCA
>DASXAM010000149.1:0-6205 GCA_036404275.1 Allostellaceae bacterium | reverse complement strand
TCCGAGACGACCAACATGGCGCATCTGATCGACACCCAGACGCGTAAGGTCGTCGCCAACATCCTGGTCGACAGCCGGCCACGGCGGGCGGCGTGGACCTCGGACGGCGCACAGTTCTGGGTCTCGGCCGAAGTCGGCGGCACGGTCAGCGTCATCGATGCGAAGACGCGCAAGATTGTGGAGCGCATCAGCTTTGCCGTGCCCGGCGTCCCGACCGAGGCGATCCAGCCGGTCGGGATCGCAATCACCAAGGACAAAAAGCTCGCCTTTGTGGCGCTCGGACCGGCCAACCGCGTCGCGGTGATCGACGCCCAGACCTATAAGGTACTGCGCTATCTGCTGGTCGGGCAGCGGGTCTGGAGCCTCGCCTTCAACCCAGACGAGAGCCGGGTCTACACGACCAACGGGGTCAGCAACGACATCTCGGTCATCGACGTGAAGACGCAGGAGGTGATTAAATCAGTGCCGGTCGGCCAGGCGCCGTGGGGCGTGGCATCGCGGCCGTGAGCGACGCGGCACCGGCTTTTTCGGTCCAGGGGCTCGGCCACCGTTTTGGGTCGCGCCGGGTGTTGAAGGATGTCGGCTTTGAGATCGCCGCCGGCGATTTCACCGTGCTGCTGGGCCTGAACGGCGCCGGCAAGACGACATTGTTCTCGCTCGCCACCCGCCTTTACGCGCAGGCTGAAGGGACGATCCGCGTCTTCGGCATCGACATCCGCGCCAATCCGTCCGATTGCCTGCGCCAGATCGGTGTCGTCTTTCAGCAGCCGACCCTCGACCTCGACCTCTCGGTCGAGCAGAACCTCTATTACCACGCGGCATTGCACGGGCTGTCGCACCGTCAGGCCAAGGCTCGGATCGACGCGGAAATCCCGCGCCTCGGGCTCGCCGACCGCCTCCACGACAAGGTGCGGCGCCTCTCCGGCGGCCAGCGCCGCCGGGTTGAGATTGCCCGCGCCTTGCTGCACCAGCCGCGGCTCCTGCTGCTCGACGAGCCGACCGTCGGGCTCGACATCGAGAGCCGGCAGTTTCTGCTCGACCATGTGCGCGGGCTGTGCCGCGAGGAAGATATCGCGGCACTCTGGGCGACGCACCTAATCGACGAGGTCGGCGAAGGCGCGCGCGTTGTCGTCTTGCACAAGGGCGAGGTGCTCGCCGCCGGCTCCGCCGTGCAAGTCCTCGGCGACAATCGGCCGGCCGCAATGCGCGCCGCCTTCGAGGCGTTGGTGCGGGAGGCGGACACGGCATGAGACCGATCCACTATCTGCGTTGCCTCGCCGGCATCGTCACCCGCGAAGGCTTGCGCTTTCTGAACCAGCGCGGGCGATTTTTCTCGGCGCTGGTGCGGCCCCTGGTGTGGCTTGCGATCTTTGCCACCGGATTTCAGTTTGTGCTCGGCGTCTCGATCATCCCGCCTTACCAGACCTACATCCCCTATTCGGTCTATATCGCGCCGGGCCTCATCGCGATGATCGACATGTTCAACGGCATGCTGAGCTCGCTCTCGATGGTCTACGACCGCGAGATGGGCAGCATGCGCATCCTGATGGTGAGCCCGCTGCCGCGCTGGTTTTTGCTAACTGCAAAGCTGCTCGCCGGGGTCATCGTTTCGGTCGTGCAATCCTACGGGTTTCTCGCGATCGCCCGCCTCTGGGACATCGCCCCACCCTGGTATGGCTACATCACGGTATTGCCGGCGCTGGTGCTGGCCGGACTGATGCTCGGCGCTCTCGGACTGCTGCTGTCCTCGGCAATCCGCCAGCTCGAAAATTTCGCCAGCGTGATGAACTTCGTGATCTTCCCGATGTTTTTCGCCTCCTCGGCGCTCTACCCGCTGTGGCGGGTCAAGGAGGCAAGCCTGTGGCTTTATTACGTCTGCCTCGCCAACCCGTTCACCCACGCCGTCGAATTGATCCGGTTCGCCCTTTACGGCAGCGTCGAGCCGAATTCGGCGGCGGTTCTGGTGGCCGCCACCGCGGTGTTTCTGACTCTTGCCGTCTACGGCTACGACCCGGCGAAGGGGCTGATGGCGCGCCGCGTCGCCGATTGATGCGTCTCGGCTCCTTCCTGTTGGCGATTGTGCTGGCGCAGGCGAATGCGTTTGCCGCACCGCCGCCGCGCCGGGCCGCCGACCCCGATTGGCCGTGCGAGCAATTGCTCGTCCCGCATTTGACCGCGGCGAGCTATTGGAGCGGCCCGCTCGACACCGCCGGCAACTGGCAGGACGACAAGGCGGTCGCCGCCCTCGTCGCGCGCATCTCGCCGCGCCGGGTCACGACCGAAGAAGGTCTGGCGGAAATCGACGCCTTTGCCAAAAGGGTGACGACCAATCGCGCGCCGCGCTTGGCACTCCTGTTTCGCGGGCTGCTCGAGACGACCGACCGGACGCGCGCCCGGCTGATCGACGAATTGAAGGGGATCGGCCGGCGGCAGCGCGAGCTCGCCGCCCTCGTCGCCAGGCTGCGCACGCAGCTCGACGCGATCCCGCCCGACGCCACCGGTGCAGCGGCGGCCCAGCGCGTCGACCTGCAGCAACGCCACGATTTCTCGGCGCGCAATTTCGACGAGATCCAGCGCACGATCCGCTATGCCTGCGAAGCGCCGGTCGAGCTCGACGCCCGCCTCGGCGCCTGGGCCCGAGCGCTGCAAAAGGCCGCGACCGCGCCCTAAGAGCACGCGCCGCCACATCGATGATGAGACTCCGCCGTCAGGCGCCGGCGACAGTTAGGTCGTCGATCCTGAGGGTCGGGGAGTCGGTTCCGGCCTTGAATTCGAGGTCGTCGCCGGCGACGAGACGCAAAAACATGTCCTTCAAATTGCCGGCAACGGTCATCTCGCTGACCGGGAAGACGATCTCGCCCTTGTCGATCCAAAAGCCGGCCGCCCCTCGGCTGTAGTCGCCGGTGACTCCGTTGACCCCGAACCCCATCATCTCGGTGACATAAAATCCGCTCTCGATATCGGCGATCAGCGCCTGCGGGCTGAGATTGCCGGGCTCTATCCAGACATTGGTTGCCGAGGGCCCCGGCGGCGAGGAAGTGCCGCGCGCGGCGTGTCCGGTCGAGCGCAATTTCAACTGCCGGGCCGAGCGCAGATCGAGGAGCCAGGTGGTCAGCACGCCCTTGTCGATCAGCGCGCGGCGACGGTTCGCCAGCCCCTCGCCGTCGAACGGTTTCGAGCGCAAGCCGCGGTGGCGGTGCGGATCGTCGATGATCGTGATCGCCTCGGGGAAAATCCGCTCGCCGAGCCGGTCTTTCAAAAAGCTCGTGCCGCGGGCGATCGAGGGCCCCGAAATAGCGCCGAGTAATGCCGAGATAAAGCTGCGCGCGACCCGCGGGTCGAACACGACCGGGCAGCGGCAGGTCGGCATCTTTTTAGCGCCGAGCCGCTTGACCGCGCGCTCGCCGGCGCTCTTGCCGATTTCCGCCGGATCGCGCAGGTCGGCGGCATAGACTGCGCTGGCAAAATCGTAATCGCGCTCCATTCCGGTGCCGGTGCCGGCGATGACCGAGGCGCTGACCGCGTGGCTCGACCCGCGATACGTGCCGGCAAAACCGTTCGAGGCGGCGAGCGCCACCTCGGTGCGGCCCCATCCGGCCTCGGCCCCTTCGGAATTGGTGACTCCCTCGACCGCAAGCGCGGCTTCCTCAGCGGCGCGGGCGCGTTCGATCAACACTTCGGCGGTCGGCTCCTCGGCGTCGAGCATGTCCAGCATCGGCCACTCTCGGGCGATTTCTTCGGGTTCGGCAATGCCACAATAAGGGTCCTCGGGCACCGCCCTGGCCATCGCCACCGCGCGCTCGACCAACTCGTCGAGCGCCTTTGGCGTGCGGTCGCTCGACGACACCACCGCCTGCTGCCGGCCGATAAAGACGCGCAAGCCCAGATCGTGCCCCTCGGAGCGTTCGAGCTTTTCGGTCTTGCCGAGGCGGCGGCCGTGCGACAGCGACGTGCCTTCAAAAAACACCGCGTCGGCTGCATCCGCCCCGGCCCGCCGGGCGCGGCCGATCAGGTCATGCAGCAGGTCGAGCGCGGCGGCCCCGGTTTCGCTGAACTTCTCGTCCGCCATACTCGATCCTTTCTTCAGGCGCGGGACGGGCCGGCCGTCGACGCGCCAGCATCGGCTGCCCGGCCCAGCGTTGCGGCCGCTTGCGGCGCCCGTGCAAAAGCCAGCTCGGGGGCGCTCATCAGCCGCGCATTGATGACCGGGCGCAGCACGAACCAGCCCAGCAGCGCCGCCACTACATTCATCAGGCAGCCAACGGTGTAAACCGCGTGCCAGCTCCCGGTCGCGTGCGTCAACACATTGCCGAGCGGCACTAGGAGCGAAGCGACCCCTTTGGCGGTGTACATGATGCCGTAATTGACGGTCACGAATTTGCGCCCGAACGCGTCGCCGACGGTAGCGGCAAACAGGCTGAAAATGTCGCCCCAGAACAGGAAGACGAGCGCGTCAGTTAAGATGAACGACACCGCCGTGGTGCCGAAGAAGCCGAAGGCGGCAAGGCACACCGCCTCGATCCCAAAGGCAATCGTCATCATGTTGGCGCGGCCGATATGGTCGGAAAACCAGCCGTTGAGCGGCCGCCCCACACCATTGGTGATGCTGTGAAAAGTCAGCGCCGCAACAATTGCCGGGGTGGTGATGCCGAAGATCGTGACCAAGCTGTCGGCGATACCGCGCTCATGCGCGATCGGCGCGAGTTGCGCAGCCGACATCAGGCCGCCGGCCGCCACCAGAAAGAACATCAGATACATGATCCAGAAGATCGGCGAGCGCAGCGCGCGCTGCGGCGGCACGTCGTCCTCGGCCCCTTGCCGTGTCTTGATCTTTTCGAGTGGCGGCATCTCTTCAGTGCGCGGCGCCCGGATAAAGTTCGAGACGATGACGATGATCACGCCGTAAATAATCGCAAACACGAGAAAAGTGTGTTGGTACCCAGCCGAATGAATCATTGCTCGGATCGGTGCGATCGTGATCGCAGCACCGGCGCCGAACCCGGCCGCAGTTAGCCCGCCGCAGAGGCCGCGCTTATCGGGAAACCATTTGAGGGCGTTGCCGACGCAGGTGCCATAGACCGCCCCTCCGGCAAACCCGGCAACCGCCCCGCCAACATAAAGCTCCCACAGCGCATCGGCGCGGGAGTTGATAAACCAGGCGAGAAAGGTAGCAAAGCCGCCCGCCAGCACCATCCAGCGCGGACCGATCCGGTCGACGATCCAGCCTTCGAAGGGCACGAGCCAGGTCTCGCACAGAATGAAGATCGTAAAGGCGACCTGGATCTCCGCCTTCGACCACCCGAACTGGTGCTGGATCGGCAGCACGAACAACGTCCAGCCATATTGCAGATTGGCGACCGACGCCATGCAGACGATGCCGAGAACCAGTTGGATCCACCGGAACCCCTGCGAGGACCGGGCGGACGATTGCTCCATGCTGAGGCTCATTTCCATCCCTCCTGTTCGTTCACGTTTCGGCTCCGGGTAAAGCTCCCGCGGCAATCGACATTCGTCCGGAGTCTGCGCTTCCCGCGCCGCCGCTTCGTTGGTATACCTTATACCTCCGCATTAACGCTATTTCCAGATCGGGTTGCCGGTGCCGGGGAGGCCGTAGCTCGCCCATTTCCGGGTCACTTCGCCTATCACCTCTTCCGTCATCCGGATCGGCCGACCCCAGTCGCGTTTTGTCTCCGGCGGCCATTTGCCAGTCGCGTCGAGCCCGATCTTCCCGCCCAATCCCGGCTCGGGCGAAGCGAAATCGAGGTAATCGATCGGCGCGTTGTCGATCAGCGTCGCGTCGCGCACCGGGTCCATCCGGGTCGCAACCGCCCACATCACATCCTTCCAGTTGCGCGCATCAATGTCGTCGTCAACGACAATGACGATTTTCGTGTACATGAACTGACGCAGAAACGACCACACCCCCATCATCACCCGCTTGGCGTGCCCGGGATAGGCTTTGCGGATCGAGATAACGGCGATCCGGTACGAGCAGCCCTCAGGCGGCAGCCAGAAATCGGCGATTTCCGGGAATTGCTGTTGCAGCAACGGGATGAACACCTCGTTCAATGCCTCGCCGAGGACCGAAGGTTCGTCGGGAGGGCGCCCGGTAAAGGTCGACAGGTAGATCGGGCGCTGCCGCATCGTCATCGCCGAGAGGCGAAACACCGGGAAGCGCTCGACCGCATTGTAATAGCCGGTGTGA
>DASXAM010000148.1:0-2365 GCA_036404275.1 Allostellaceae bacterium | reverse complement strand
GTTTCTGTGGGGGTTCGAGGAACGCGAGCGGCTGATGGAGTTTTACGAGCGCGTCTCGGGGGCGCGCATGCACGCCAATTATTTCCGCCCCGGCGGCGTGCATCTCGACCTGCCGGCCGGTCTCGCCGACGACATCCTCGCTTTTTGCGAGACCTTTCCGCGCACGATCGACGATATCGAGCGGATCCTGACCGAAAACCGCATCCTAAAGCAGCGCAGCGTCGATATCGGCGTGATCAGCGCGGCGGACGCGGCCGATTGGGGCCTGTCCGGACCGATGCTGCGCGGCTCCGGCGTCGCCTGGGATTTGCGCCGGGCGCAGCCCTACGACGCTTATGCCGAGATGGATTTCGACGTGCCGATCGGCAAGAACGGCGATTCCTACGATCGCTATCTGGTGCGGGTCGAGGAGATGCGGCAATCGGTGCGCATCATCCGCCAAGCCCTGGCGAAAATGCCGCCGGGTCCGGTCAAGGTCAACGACCGCAAGGTAACGCCGCCGCCGCGCGCCGAGATGAAAAGCTCGATGGAGGCGCTGATCCATCATTTCAAGCTCTATACCGAGGGCTATCACGTCCCGGCCGGCGAGACCTACACTGCGGTCGAGGCGCCAAAGGGCGAATTCGGCGTCTACCTCGTGTCCGACGGCACCAACCGGCCCTATCGTTGCAAGATCCGGGCACCCGGCTTTGCCTTTTTGCAGGCCGCCGATTTCATGTGCCGCGGGCATATGCTGGCCGACATCGTCTCGATCATTGGCTCGATGGACATCGTCTTCGGCGAGATCGACCGATGAACACACATGGCGCCGCCGATGTCGCGCAGCCGCAGAGCTTTGACTTCACTCAGGAAAATATGGAGCGGGCGCAGGCGCATATCGCCAAATATCCGGAGGGGCGCCAGGCAAGCGCCGTGCTGCCATTGCTCGACCTGGCGCAGCGCCAATCGGGCGGCTGGCTGCCGCGGGCGGCGATGGACCGGGTGGCGGCGATCCTCGACATGCCGCCGATCCGGGTCTACGAGGTCGCGAGCTTTTATACGATGTTCAACCTGCATCCGGTCGGGCGCTGGCTGCTGCAGGCGTGCACGACGACGCCGTGCTGGCTGCGCGGCTCCGACGATGTCGTCGCGGCGTGCCGCAGCAAGCTCGGCATCGATGTCGGCGGCACCACCGCGGACGGGCTTTTCACGCTGGTCGAGGTCGAATGCCTCGGCGCCTGCGTCAATGCGCCGATCTTGCAGGTAAACGACGATTTTTATGAGGATCTCGACGGTCCGGCGACCGAGAAGCTGCTCGACGCATTGCGCGAGGGCCATCGGCCGCCGCCCGGCTCGGTCATCGGCCGCCACGGCTCCGAAGCCGTGACCGGCCGCACCACGCTGAAGTGAGAGGAGCCGCATGCTGGCTGATGCCGACCGCATCTTCACCAACCTCTACGGTCAGGGGGATTGGCGGCTCGCCGGTGCGCGGCAGCGCGGCGATTGGGACGGCACCAAGGAGCTGATCCTCAAGGGCCGCGACTGGATCACCAACGAGGTCAAAGAATCGGGGCTCCGCGGGCGCGGCGGCGCCGGCTTTCCGACCGGCCTCAAATGGTCGTTTATGCCAAAGGAGAGCCCGCATCCGACCTATCTGATCGTCAATGCCGACGAGAGCGAGCCCGGCACCTGCAAGGACCGCGACATCATCCGCAACGACCCGCACAAATTGATCGAGGGCTGCCTCGTGGCCGCCGCCGGGATGGGTGCCCACCATTGCTACATCTACATCCGCGGCGAGTTCTACAACGAGGCCCAGCGGCTGCAGGCGGCGATCGACGAGGCTTACGAAGCCGGGCTTATCGGCAAGGACGCCTGCGGCTCGGGCTGGGATTTCGAATTGCGGCTGCATCGCGGCGCCGGCGCCTATATCTGCGGCGAGGAAACCGGGCTTCTCGAAAGTCTCGAGGGGCGTAAGGGCCAGCCGCGGCTGAAGCCGCCTTTCCCCGCGGCGGTCGGTCTCTACGGCTGCCCCTCCACGGTCAACAATGTCGAGACGATCGCGGTGGCGCCGACGATCCTGCGCCGGGGGGCGGCCTGGTTTGCCGGGATCGGCCGGCCGCGCAACACCGGCACCAAGATTTTCTGCATCTCCGGCCACGTCAACGCGCCGTGCAATGTCGAGGAGGAGATGGGCATCCCGCTCAAGGAATTGATCGAGCGGCATGCCGGCGGGGTGCGCGGTGGCTGGGACAATCTGTTGGCGATCATTCCCGGCGGCTCGTCGGTGCCGGTCATCCCGAAATCGGTCTGCGACACGGTGCTGATGGATTTCGACAGCCTGGTCGCGGTCAAGAGCGGGCTCGGCACCGCCGCCGTCATCGTC
>DASXAM010000147.1:0-5895 GCA_036404275.1 Allostellaceae bacterium | reverse complement strand
GCGGCGACCGCGGAAGCCCGGCGGTCTACCCTCGACCGCGACATTTGCGTGAGCGGATATGCCCGCAGCGTTTGGTCCGCCATGCCCCGCCTCCTGTCTGGCGGTCGAATCAGCCGGCACCGATTGCGGGTGGCGCCCCGGCCGGGTTAACCTATCATGGAAAGGTGTTTGCACCGGAAATGACAAAAATTGGCCGCGCCGGCGTAATCCGTTCGCCGGGGCCGACGCGATGAGCTGGCTCACCAACATCGTCCTGCCCAAGATCCGCTGGGCCGTCTCCAAAAAGACCGTGCCCGACAATCTCTGGCACAAATGCCCGGGCTGTCAGCAGATGCTGTTTCACCGCGAGCTCGAGGCCAATCTCCACGTCTGCCGCAATTGCGGCCATCATTTGCGGATCGGGGCGGCGCGGCGCCTGCAGCTGCTGTTCGACGAAGGCACCGCGACGCGGATCGAGCTGCCCCGGGCGAGTGTCGATCCGCTGCGCTTTCGCGATCGGCGGCGCTATACCGACCGGCTCAAGGAAGCGCAGGCCGCGCACGGCGCGAGCACCGACGCGGTCGTCGTCGCCCATGGCCGGATCGGCGGACAGCCGGCGGTGGTCGCGGCGTTCGAATTCGGCTTTATGGGCGGTTCGATGGGGACGGCGGCGGGCGAGGCGGTGGTGGCGGCGGCACGGCTGGCCGTATTGCAGCAGGCGGCGCTGATCGTGGTTCCGGCCTCGGGTGGGGCGCGGATGCAGGAGGGCGCCTTGTCGCTGATGCAATTGCCGCGCACCGTTCTCGCCGCCGACATGGTCAAGGAGGCCGGCCTGCCCTACATCGTGCTGTTGACCGACCCGACGACCGGCGGGGTGTCGGCGTCGTTTGCGATGGTCGGCGACATCGCGCTCGCCGAGCCGGGGGCAACGATCGGCTTCGCCGGGGCGCGGGTCATCGAGGAAACCATCCACGAAAAGCTGCCCGACGGATTTCAGCGCGCCGAATATCTGCGCGACCACGGCATGGTCGATCTCGTCGTGCCACGCGCCGAGCTGCGCCAGACGATCGCCCGCATTCTCGGCCTGTTGCGCGCGCCGCAACTCGCCGATCCGCACCAGGCGGCGCCATGAGCGGCGACGCCAGCGACCGCGTCCTCGAGCGGCTCGGTCGGCTGCACCCCAAGCTGATCGATTTGTCGCTCGGCCGCGTCGAGCGGCTCCTGGCCCGGCTCGGCAACCCGCAGGACCGCCTGCCGCCGGTCGTTCATGTCGCCGGCACCAATGGCAAAGGCTCGACGATCGCCACATTGCGCGCCTGCCTCGAAGCCGCAGGCTATCGGGTGCACGCCTATATTTCGCCGCATCTGGTGCGCTTTCACGAACGCATCCGCCTCGCCGGCACCCTGATCGCAGAGGATGCGCTGCTCGCGGTGCTCGAGGAATGCGAGCGCGCCAACAACGGCGAGCCGATTACCTATTTCGAGATTACGACGGCAGCGGCTTTTCTCGCCTTTGTCCGGACTCCGGCCGATTTCACCTTGCTCGAAACCGGTCTTGGTGGGCGGCTCGACGCGACCAACGTCGTCAAGCACCCGGCCGCCACCGCGATTACCCCGATCTCGCTCGACCACCAGGCCTTTCTCGGCGATACGATCGCTGCGATTGCCGGCGAGAAGGCCGGCATCCTGAAACCGGGCGCGCCGGCGGTGATCGGCCCGCAGCCGGCGGAGGCCGAGGCGGTGCTGGAGGCGCGCGCCGCCGCGGTTGCGGCCCCGCTCCGTCGTTTCGGCCGGGAATGGCGCTGCGCCGCCACGGGCGTCGGCATGCGCTACGAGGGGGCGCGCTGGCGCCTCGACCTGCCCTTGCCGTCGCTTGCGGGTGCGCATCAGATCGCCAATGCCGGCACCGCCATCGCCTGCCTCGAAGAGTTCGACGGCAATCCGCTGGCGCCTGAAGCCATCGCCAGAGGGCTGCGCCATATCGAATGGCCGGCGCGGCTGCAGCGCCTGACCCGCGGGCCCTTGGCCGCGCAGTTGCCGCAGGGCTGGGAATTATGGCTCGACGGCGGCCACAATCCCGGCGCCGGCGCGGTCTTGGCGGAATTCGCCGCGGGCTGGCACGACCGGCCGCTGCACCTCGTCGTCGGCATGCTCAACACCAAGAACGCGGCGGGGTTTCTGGCACCGCTGGCGCCGCATGCCCGCACCCTCCACGCCGTCACGATCCCGGGCGAGCAGAACCCGCTGCCGGCCGACGCGATCGCTGCCGCCGCCCGCTCGGTCGGCATCCCGGCTCGCGAATCATCCTCTGCCGCCGCCGCTTTGCGCGATATCGCCGCACAGGGCGGCCCGGGCCGCATTCTGCTTTGCGGGTCCTTGCACTTTGCCGGGACCATTCTCGCCGAGAACGGCTGAGGCATCCCAATCAAAGCGGGGAGATGCGGCAGTTTCGGCCGAAATCCGGGAAAGCATCGAGCAGGCTCTGAAGCGCAGCGCCGAGCTCGAAGCCGCGCGTCTCAGCATCGAGACCGAGGGCGGCGAGGTGACCCTGCGCGGGCGGCTCGGCTCGTGGCATGAGCGCGACGTGGCGCAACGCGCCGCATGGTCGGTGCCAGGCGTCACCCGGGTCGATGATTTGACGATGATCGAAGCGTAGCGCTCCGGTCCAATTGCAATTGGATCGGGATCAGACGGGATGGCGCGTCAGCCGAGCCGCGATGCGCTGTATGTGGAGGGTTGCGGATGCCGAGCTATCGGGTGTCGTTCATCAACGAGATTCCGAGAAACGACAAGGTCTTTCGCCGTGTCCAGCGGTCGATCGTGATCCCGTCGGCAGACAGCGGCGCGAGCGCCGTCGAAGCGGCCAAGCAGCAGTTTGCGCGGCTCGAAGGCATTTGCGACTGGCATCTCCATGCCCACAAGGTAGAGGTCTGCCAGATCCACGCGCAGGGCGACACGGAGGCCAAGGCCGACAATCGGTTGGAGAATGGGGACCGCCGCGCAAAGCGCAGCAAGACGGCGAAAAGGGTTACGGCAAAAACTCGCTGACGGCTCGGGTGGGACCACCGGGTCTCACCCGGCGCTTCCGCTCGTCGCTATATCGACAGGGGCGAGGGGCGGGCCGAAGGTTATGAACGTTCGATCAGCGGCAAATGCGACCGCAGTGTCGCGGCAGCCCTGGTGTCCGCAGGTGACCGAAGGCGGTGGAACATGAATTTGACGGTCTGGGCGAGGAGCAGATAGGCGGCGGCGAGTGCGGCAATCGCGAGCAGAAATGGGGCGGAGGGCGCGACGAAGCCAAACCAGGCGCCCAGAGGGGTGAACGGCAACAGCACCGCGGCCGCCACGACGCTGCACGAGGTGACCGCAAGCAAGGGATGCGGCCGGCTGCGGAACGGGTTTTCCCAGGTGCGCAACACAAAGATCACCAGGACCTGAGTAGCGAGCGACTCGATAAACCAGCCGGTCTGAAACAGTCCTTCGCTCGCGTGAAAGACGAGCAGCAGCAGACCGAATGTCAGGAAATCGAAGAGCGAACTGACCGGCCCCAACACCAGCATGAAGTCGCGAATAAAGCGCATGTCCCAATGCTCGGGCTGCGCGGTTGCTGCGTCATCGACCTCGTCCAACGGGATCGGAAGTTCCGAGAAATCGTACAGAACATTGTTCAAGAGCACCTGCACCGGCAACATCGGTAAAAACGGCAGAAGTAAAGACGCTCCTGCCATCGAGAACATGTTGCCGAAGTTCGAGCTGGTCGCCATCATGATGTATTTCATGATGTTGCCGAATGCGCGGCGACCCTCGACCACACCATGCTGAAGGACGCCGAGGTCCTGCTTCAACAGGATGATGTCCGCCGCGTCCTTGGCGACATCGACGGCGCTGTCGACCGAAATGCCGACATCGGCCGAGTGCAGCGCCGGGGCATCGTTGACGCCGTCGCCGAGGTATCCGACCACATGGCCGCGGCGCTTCAGCGCGAGGATGACGCGGTTCTTCTGGGCCGGGGTCACCCGGCAGAACAGGTTGGCCTCGCCGAGCCGAGCCGCCAGTGCTTCATCGCTCAGCCCCGCGATCTCGGGACCGGTCAGCACACCGGTCGCGGCAATGCCGAGTTCACCGCAGACGTGCTTTGTCACCCGTTCGTCGTCGCCGCTCAGGATCTTGATCGCTACGCCCTTGGCTCCAAGCGCGGCGATTGCGCTGGCGGCGCCGGCCTTCGGCGGGTCGAGAAAAACGGCAAACCCCGCGAAAGTCAGCTGCTGCTCGTCTTCCAGCACCGCTTGACTGCGACCGGGCTCGAATTCGCGCCAGGCCACGGCGAGAGCACGAAACCCTTGCTCGCTCAAGCGGCCGAAGGTGGCGACCGCGAGAACCCGCGCCCTCTCGTCGAAAGCGCGCGGTGCCGGATCATCCGGCTCTTCATAACGACTTGCCGCCCTGATTACGTCTTCCGGCGCACCCTTTGTCACCAGCAAGTGCCGGCCGTCGCGCTCGACCAGCACCGATACGCGGCGTCGCTGGAAATCGAACGGTACCTCGTCGAGCTTGGTCCAGCCGGCCGCCGCCGGCAGGGGTCCCTCCATAATTGCCGTATCGAGGGGACTGCGCAGCCCGCTCTGGAAATGGCTGTTGAGCCAGGCGAGCTCACCAACTCTCGGGAAGTCGGCTCCCGACGCGGACACCTGTTGCACCAGCCGGATGCGGGCTTCGGTCAGCGTCCCGGTCTTGTCGGTGCACAGCACGTCCATGCTGCCGAGATCGTGGATCGCGGCGAGCCGCTTGACGATCACCTGCGCCCGCGACATCCGGATCGCGCCCCGCGCCAGCGTCACCGAAACGATCATCGGCAGCAGCTCGGGGGTCAGCCCAACTGCCAGCGCCACCGCGAACAGAAAGCTTTCGAGGAGCGGCCGGTGGAACAGCAGGTTCACCAGCAGAACAAAGAGCACCAGCACCTGCGTCAGGCGCACGATCAGCATGCCGAACCGGTGCGTGCCTTGTTCGAGAGCGGTTGGCGGCGGCGCCCGCCGCAGCATCGCACCAATCTGGCCCAACTCGGTGCGCCGTCCGGTGGCGCAGATCATCACCCGGGCCGTGCCGTTCATCACCGAGCTGCCCATGAAGACCGCGTTGACGGCATCTGCCAGAGCCGGGCTGGATATTCCCTCGTCGGCGGAGTGCTTTTCGGAAGGAAAGGATTCGCCGGTCAGCAAGGCCTCGTTTACGAAGAAATCACGGCTTTCGAGGATCCGGCCATCCGCCGGCACCAGGTCGCCGGCCGCCAGCAGGACGACATCGCCCGGCACCAGATCTTGTCCGGGCAGAGTGATTTCGCTGCCGTCGCGCAGCACCTGCTCGGTGAGAGCCACTGAGCTTTTGAGACGTTCGGCCGCAGATTCGGCACGGAATTCCTGCGCCGTATCGAGGATCGCGCTGATCAGCACGATCGTCGTGATGATAATGAACGCGGCAAGCTCGCCGCTCGCCGCCGAGATTGCAGCAGCGATCAGCAGGATCAGCACGAGCGGGTTGCCAAAGCGACCGACAAATTTCCGCGGCAGCGACAGACGCCGGCGGGATTCTATGAGGTTCGGACCGCAGCGGACGAGGCGCCGAGCCGCTTCTGCCGAGCCGAGCCCGGCTGCGGTGCTGGCCAGCTCATGCTCGATCTCGCCGATCGCAGCCTGCCAGAACTTCGGTGAAACCGTGTGGGCCGAAGTCATAGCAATTCCTTGAGCAATCCGTGGCAGGCTATCCGCGCAATTTAGATTAGACCCGATGTTCGCGAGGTGATCGGAGCGGCCCGTCTCTCGACATGCAAAATACGAGGGTTGTGCCGGACGCACCGGCACAGAGCCTCATGCATGGGAGACGGGCCTGATGGATGCTACCACTTACGTCGGCTTGGAT
>DASXAM010000146.1:0-11799 GCA_036404275.1 Allostellaceae bacterium | reverse complement strand
CGATCGGCTGCGGCCGCAGGTTGCCGTCTTGGTGCTGAACGCCAATGGCGACCCGGCCCGTTTTGCCGGTTTCGGCCTGCCTGTCGCAGCCGACAGCGTTCCCGATTTTGCCGGGCCGCTCGCCGGGGTGTTGGCCGGGCTTGATTGGGCGGCCGCGCACGCTCCGGATTGCCGCTATGTCGCCAGCGCCCCGACCGACGCCCCGTTTTTGCCGGCGGATCTGGTGGTGCGCCTGAGGCAAGAGCTGGAGGCCTCCGGCGCGGACCTCGCCTGCGCCGCTTCCGGCGGGCGCGCACACCCGGTGTGCGGGCTGTGGCCGGTGCGGGTCAGGAACGATCTGCGGCGCGCCGTCATCGAGGATGGAGTCCGCAAGGTCGATCTCTTCACCGCGCGCTACCGGCTCGTGACGGTGGCGTTCGCCGACCGCCCGATCGACCCGTTTTTCAATGTCAACCGGCCGGAGGATTTCGCCGCCGCGGCGTCGCTCCTCGCCGCTAGTGAAACAGCTTGAGCGCGTTGAGCGCGGTCTCGACGACGCCCCAGGCCAGCGGGATGCCGACAAACCCCCACGCCAGAACGAGCTTTACCGCGTTGCCAGGCATTATCGTCCTCCGAACACCGGTGCCGCTTCGACCTCGTCGTCGGCCGCGACCGCCTTCATGTGGTAGCGCGCGTCGACCGCCCGGACAAAGGCGTTGCACAGGAGGCCGACCACCAGCAGCACCGCCATGACGTACATCGTCACGTTATAGGCCTGGGCCTTGGCGACGCCGTGCGTGACGTTGTATTCGCGGATGTAGTTGACCAGCACCGGGCCAAAGATGCCGGCCATCGACCAGGCGGTCAGCAATAGGCCGTGAATGGCGCCGACATAGCGGGTGCCGAACATGTCGCGCAGATAGGCCGGCACCGTCGAAAAGCCGCCGCCATACATGCTGATGATGACGCAAAAGCACACCACGAACAGCGCGACGCTGCCGATCTGTCCGGCATGCGGCACCGCCGCGTACAGGACGATCCCCAGGATGAAGAACACGAAATAGGTGTTCTTGCGGCCGGCATAGTCGGAGACCGACGCCCAGAAAAACCGGCCGCCCATATTGAAGAGGCTCATAAGCCCGACAAATCCGGCTGCCGCGGTGACGGTCACCCGCCCCGGGAACATCTCCTGGCTCATCGCCGAGGCTTGCCCGAGCACGCCGATGCCGGCGGTGACATTGAGGCACAGCACCCACCAGATCAGCCAGAATTGCGGGGTCTTCAGCGCGTGGTAGACAAACACGTTCTCGCGCGTGACGAGCTTGGTCGATTGCGTCGGCGCGACATAGCCGGCGGGCGCCCATCCCGGCCGCGGCACGCGCACGATCGCCGCCCCGACCATCATAAAGCAGAAATAGATGATGCCCATTACGATAAACGTCTCGGCCACCCCGGCATGCGTCGGCGACGAGAACTTGCTCATCAGCCAGACCGAGAGCGGGGCGGCGATAAAGGCGCCGCCGCCGAAGCCCATGATCGCCATCCCGGTCGCCATGCCGGGCCGGTCGGGAAACCACTTGATCAGGGTCGATACCGGCGAGATGTAACCGATGCCGAGCCCGAACCCGCCGAGCACGCCATAACCGATGTAGATCAGCCAGATGTTGTGCAAATAGACGCCGATCGCCGACAGAAAAAAGCCGCCGGCCCAGCACAACGCGGCGGTGAACATAGCGCGGCGCGGCCCGCCCTCCTCGACCCAGCGCCCGAGCAATGCCGCCGAGACGCCGAGGAAGAAGATAGCAAGGCTGAAGATCCAGCCGAGTTCGGTCAGCTTCCAATCACCCGGCGCCGATTTGGTGATGCCGATCAATTTGGTCATCGGCAGGTTGAAGACGCTGAACGCATAGGCCTGGCCGATGCACAAATGGACGCAGAGCGCGGCCGGCGGGATCAGCCATCGGCTATAACCGGACGGCGCGACAATTCGCTTTTGATCGAGAAACGGCAATAGGGCCATGTGCTGCACACTCCCAGATCCTCGCCGCCCCGGCAGCAGCGTATCGAACCGACGAGCGCGCAGGGTGTTCCCGGTCGCACTCGGTATCCGAGCATATCAGGTCCGTAAGGCAATGTGCAGAGGATCACGCGCGCGCCATCGCACGGTTGTTGCAGCGGACGACGCGGCGTGCCAGCATTAACCATGCTGGAAACGTCCGATCTTCGCTTGCCTTCGCTGATGGCGGCGCGGTTGTGCCACGAGTTGGTCGCGCCGATCACGGCGATCGGCAACGGCGCCGAGTTGATCGCCGAGGGCGATGCGGAGTTCGTTCGGGAGGCGACCGGGATCGTCGCCGAAAGTGCCCGGCGGGCGGCGAGCCGGCTGCAATTCTATCGATTTGCCTATGGCTTTGGCGGCGGCGATTTGGCGCCCGGACCGACGCCTTGCGATCTCGCCATCGCTTTCTTCGAGGCGAGCGGGATCGCCGTCAATTATCCGGCGGCGATCCGACAACTCCCGCTCGAGTGGCAGAAGCTGTCTTGCAATTTGTTATTGCTCGGGCGCGAAGGGCTGCCGCGCGGCGGCGCGCTGAGCCTGGAGAAAGACGCCGCCGGGCCGGTGCTGCAGGCCATCGGCGACAGCGCGGCCTTGGCCGCCGATTTCCGGACCGCGCTCGCTGTCGACGCGCCCACGACGGGGTTGACCGTGCGGACGGTGCAGGCGCGGTTTACCGCGCTGCTCGCCCACAGCCTGGGCTGCCGCGTCAAGGCGGCGGCAGCGCAGACCGGGGGATTTCGCCTCAGCTTGGCTGCGGCGAGCTAGGCGGTCGCGGTGTCGTGCCGGGGCATGGCGCCGGCCATGCCGGCAGCGGCCGTGGTCGTGGCAGCCGCGAGCGGCGATTCGAGCGGGTCGCGCAGCACATAGCCGCGGCCCCACACGGTTTCGATGTAATGCCGGCCGCCGCTCGCCTCAGCGAGTTTTTTGCGCAGCTTGCAGACAAAGACGTCGATGATCTTGAGCTCGGGCTCGTCCATTCCGCCATAGAGATGGTTGAGAAACATCTCTTTGGTCAGAGTGGTGCCCTTGCGCAGGCTGAGCAGCTCGAGGATGCCGTACTCCTTGCCCGTCAGATGGACCGGCCGGCTGTCGACCTCGACGGTGCGAGCGTCGAGATTGACAACGAGCTTGCCGGTGCGGATGACCGACTCGGCATGCCCCTTGGAGCGGCGCACGATTGCCTGGATGCGGGCCACCAGCTCGCGCCGATCGAACGGCTTGGTCAGAAAATCGTCGGCGCCGAAGCCGAGACCTCTGAGCTTGTGATCGAGCTCGCCGAGACCCGAAAGGATCAAGATCGGCGTTTGGACGCGCGCCGCGCGCAAGCGGCGGAGCACCTCGTATCCGTCGATGTCCGGCAACATCAGGTCGAGCAGGATGATGTCGTAATCGTAAAGCTTGCCGATCTCGAGCCCGTCCTCGCCGAGGTCGGTCGCATCGCAGATGAAATTCTCCTTTCTAAGCAGCATTTTGATATTCGCGGCCGTAGCCGCGTCGTCCTCGACAAGAAGCACACGCATGACAGGGCCTCCGGGGGAAGCGGAGCCGGCAACCTGAGCCGGCGGCGCCGTGATTAACTTTACCGCAGGTAGTTAACATATCGTTGCCAGAGAGTCTATAGCTACGTTAGCTATTTTTTCCCCAACAACCGAGGGTAGCAGGCTGGTCATTCGACCGCCCTGCTTCCCTCTGGCCGAAAAGTTAAGCATTCGTGAATCCGGCGGCGATAACGAGTGTCGCTCGGGGTTCTTGCGGAATGATTCCGGCGCTCACCCGAAGCGCATCCCCGATGACGCGCCGCTTCTTTTCTGCCGTGGCATCGGGTCGCATCGCCGAGATGCCGCTCCGCCGCATGTTCCCTATATGTACTTGAGCGGAGTGGGGCGGCAGGACTGGTCGGCCATCGCTTGCGGGATTGTGTCATGGGTCGTGCGAGCCTCCCTTTTTACGTCTTTTATGTGGCAAGGCCACGCTAGAGGCGGCGCGGATCGCGAAGTGTGAACTGCCTCACACTCGGTTGCGATTTTTGCTTGCGCGCGAGCGCCCCGGCCGTCAGCTCTATCGCGGAAGCGAGGAGGCGTCGTCATGGATCTGAGGCTCACCGGCAAGACTGCACTGGTCACCGGCGCCAGCATCGGGATCGGCCGGGCGATTGCCAAAGGGCTCGCCGCCGAGGGCGTGCAGGTCGCTGCGGTAGCGCGGCGCGGCGTCTTGCTCGACAGCCTCGCCGGCGAGATCGAGCGCGCGCAGGGGCCGCATCCCCTATTGCTTGTTCAGGACATCATGGCGACCGATGCCGCGCTGCGGCTGCGCGATGCCGCCCTCGCCGGGCTCGGCCACATCGATATTCTCGTCAATTGCGCCGGCGGCAGCCGCCCGCTGCCGGTCGATGCGCCCGAGGAAAAGTGGGAAGAGGCGATCACCCTCAATTTCACCCGGCAGCGCCAGATCACGCACGCGCTGTTGCCGCAGATGATCGAACGCCGCTGGGGACGGATCATCAACATCACCGGCAAGTCCGAGCCCGACCGGCTCAACGCCGCCTTCTCGGCCAAAGCCGCCGTGCATGCCTGGGCCAAGGGACTGTCGCGCGAGCTCGGCCAATTCGGGATCACGGTCAATTCGATCCCGCCGGGGCGGATCATGAGCGAGCAGATCCGCCGCAACTATCCCGAAGAGTACCGCAGAAGCCACGCCGCGGCAGAGATCCCGGCCGGCGCTTATGGCGAACCCGAGGACCTGGCGGTGCTCGCGGTGTTTCTGGCCTCGCCCCTTGCCCATTATATCAGCGGCGCCGTCATCCCGGTGGATGGCGGCCTCAGGCGCTACGCGTTTTGAAGCGAGGCCGCGCAATGACGGAGATGAGCTCTCCCGGACCGGCTGTTGGCCCGACGCCACAGCGCTGGCGGCCGCTGCTATTGGTGCCGGTGATTGCCTTTATCGGGCTGGTCGCGGCGTTTGCGCTGGGGCTGCAGCACGATCCCCGGCTGGTTCCTTCGCCGCTGATCGGCAAGCCGGTGCCGGCGTTCGACCTGCCCCCGGTCAAGGGCCACAGTCTCGGCCTTTCCTCGAAGGATTTGCGCGGGCAGGTGACGCTGGTCAACGTCTTTGCCTCGTGGTGTGTGGCATGCCGCGAGGAGCACGCGCTCCTGGTCCGGCTCGGGCGGAAACGGATCGTGCCGATCGAAGGGCTCGACTACAAAGACAAGCCCGAGGATGCGGTGCGCTGGCTCCAGACGATGGGCGACCCCTATGCCCGTACCGGCGTCGACGCCGACGGCCGCGTGGCGATCGATTGGGGCGTTTATGGCGTGCCTGAAACCTTTCTCGTCGATCGAAGCGGTCGTATCGCGTACAAGCAGGTCGGCCCGATCACCCCCGAAATTCTCGACCGCACGATCCTGCCGATGATCGAGCGGCTGCGCGGCGGGGCGCCCGCCGCCGGCGAAGGCTAACGGAGCGCCGATGCGTAATCCGGCGGGTCGAACGTCCGCGGGGATTGCGGGTGCCGCGGCAATCGCGCTCGTCGCCGTGCTCGGCGGGCTGATGCTCTCCCCAAAGCGGCCGGTCCTGCCCGCGACCGATCGAACGGGACCATCGGACAGCTTGGCGCTCACCGTGTTGGCCGAGCCGCGGCCGGTGCCCCCGATCCGGTTCGACGACGTGGCCGGCCGGCCGCTGACCCTCGCCGATTTTCGCGGCCGCGTGGTCCTGCTCAACTTTTGGGCCACCTGGTGCGAGCCGTGCCGGCACGAGATGCCGGCGCTCGACCGGCTGGCGGCCAAGCTCGGCGGCGCGGATTTCGCCGTCCTGCCGGTGTCGATCGACCGGGGTGGGGCCGCCGCGGTCAAGCCATTCTACAAAAAGCTCGGTCTCGAAAAGCTGGCGATCTATGTCGACCCCTCGGGCAAGGCCTCGGGCGCCCTCCATTTGCCCGGGGTGCCGACCACCTTCCTGATCGATCGCGACGGCCGCGAGGTGGCGCGCAAGATGGGCGAAGCTGATTGGGACGACGCGAAGATGATCGCGCTGGTCCGCCGCTATCTGCGGCCGCACGCTGCCGGCGGCAAGCCCGGCTAAGCGCGAGCCGTCTTACGAGGGCGTCTTCCGGAATAGCGCGTCGAGGAGGTTCCAGCGCGGCCGGCGCTGGGCGCGCGGCTTGCCGTCGATCCAATAGGCGTGCTGCGCGGCGTGAAAGCCGTCGCCGGCTTTGAGCTCGAGCCATTGGTCGAGATATTGCCGCAACGTGTCGGCGCCGGGCGGCAGCAGATAGGCAAACAGCATCGGGATGCCGGTGCCGGCGGGAGCCACCGCGGTAAAGCCTGGATGGGCGGCAGCCCAAGCGCCGGCTTGCTCCAAGGTCCAGACCGCGGCGTCGATCCGGCCCATGATCGCCGGCAGGTCCTGGTAATTCGGTACGATGGTGACGGCGGCGCTGGGGAACAGACGGTGCACCATCGGCAACATCACCGGGTCGTCGAACACCGCCAGCCGCAGCGGCGGCATCGCTTTGCGGTCGAGAAACTCGGTGGCCCGCTCCGAGCGCACGATCAACGCCATCGGGCTCTGAAAATACGAGCGCGACACGGTGAAGTGCTGCAGCCGCTCGTCGGTAACGTAAATGCCACCGACCGCGATATCAAACCGCCGCCGGGTCAAGTCGTCGGACAATTCCGTCCAGGAATACGGGATCAGGTCGAGCGCGACATCGAGGTCCGACGCCAGCTCGTACGCATAGGCGATATCGAAGCCGACCAGATCGCCGCGGGCATTCCTGTAGCTGAACGGGATTACGTTCGGGTTGTAGCCGACGCGCAAGACGCCCCGTCGCTGGATCGCCAGCAGCGTCGGCTCGCCGGGACCACCGATTTGATCGCTGACCAGCTTGACCTTGTGGACGAGCGCCGGATCGAGGCTCAGCCGCAGCAGGGCATTGCTCGGTCCCGGCAGCAGCACCGGGCGCAGCGCCACGCCGGCAACAGCCACCACGGCAAAGATCGCCGCACTCGCCGCCACCGTGCCGCAGAGGCGCAGCGGATGCGGCCGCAGCTTGCGGAAATAGACGAGCGGGACGAGTGTGGTGGCAAAGCCGAACCCCATCACCGACAATGCCACTTGGCCATAGCGGGTGACCGTCCAGGTTTCGAGAAACAGGCTCAGCACGTTTGCCGGCAGGCGCAGCCAGCTCGTCAGAAACACCACGCCATCGACGGTCGCGGTCGGTGAGCCGAAGCCCGACAGCAATGTCCAGAACGGCAGCAGCAATTGCTCGGTCGTCGTCAAGCGCAGCTGATGCACATAGGCGGCAAAGAGCATCAACAGATAGAGAAAATAATTCCCGAGCTGGGCCAGCACATAGCTGATCGACAGGCTCGCCTGCATGATGTCGCGCCGCTCGTCGCCTTCGGGACAGCCGGCGCGGATGGCGATCCGCTCGGCGGCTTTGAGCACAAAAGGGAGTGCGACGACCGACAGTGTCGTCACCAGCGCCAGCACAAAGGCGGGGCGCAGCTCAGTGAGAATTTCGCGATACCCGACCGGCGCGACCGCGGCCAGCACCGCGGGCAGCACGACAAAGGCGAGCAGCACCGTCCCGATCAGAAACAGCGACACATAGAGCAGCAAGCCACCCATCCGGTCGGGCTGGATCGTCCCGGCGGCGGCTGCGAACAGCGCAAAGACGCCGATCGGCGCGACGCGCACGATCCACCCCCAGATCGTGACGCTCGCCACCCGGATCGTTTCGAGGATTTCGAACAGCGCCGCCTTGCGCTCGATCTTCTGGATCGCGATGCCATAGACGATCGCGAACACCACCACCGCCGGCACGTAATTCTTCCCCAGCGCATCGAACAAATTGGCCGGGATCAACAGGTTGAGCAGGCTCACCTGCTGCGCTGCGGTTGCGGGCGTCAGCACGCTCGGCAGCGGCGGCGCTGGGATCGCGCAGGCGAGCACCCGGATGCCGATAAAGGTCGCCGCCCACATAAAGAGATAGACGGCCCAACTCGCTCTAAAGAGCCGGCGCGCCATCACCGGGGTCAGCCGCCCGACGCCGTACAGCAGCGAGCACAAGAGATACGGATAGACCGCAACCTGCAGCATCATCGCATACGCCGAGCCGACCGGTTGCAGCACCTCGGTGCGTTCGCCGAAAACGATCCCGGCGGCGATGCCGGCGACGGCGCCGATCAGCATCCAGACCGGCAATCCGATCGCACCGATCAGCCGCTGCACCGATTGCACGTGGATTATGCCACGGCGCGGGCCGACCCCGCGCTCAACGGGGGAAGGCTGCGGCTGGAGCGTCATCCGAGCGCTTGGCGCAACCGGCGGGCGGCCACGATCAACACCGCCAGATCCGGGACGCCGGCGCTGGTGCTCAGCTCGCGGGCCACGGCTTCCGCCGGGCCAAGGTCGGCGGCATGCGCCGAGGCCCAGGCGGCCGCCGGATCGGGCTCGGCGGCTTGCGCGCTCGCCAGAATGCGACGGGCGACGTCGGCTTGCACCGCCCAGAGATCGCCGAGAACGATCTCGGCCGCGAGCTTTTGCCATTGCGTCTCGGCCGGCAGTCCGCGGGCGGCCGCGCGCATCTGGTAAAGGCCGAAGCGCTCGCCCGCGCCGTAATACACTCGTGCCACGCGTTCGAGCGGCTGCGCTGCGGTTTCGGTCAATTCCGCAATGTCGAGGGCCGGCTCCAGAAAGGTCATCGCGCCGATTCGCGCGGCCAGCGGATCGGGCGCCCCCGCCGAGCTGAAATGCAGCGCGCGCGCCGCGGCGATGCCGGCATCGCGCGGCGGCAGCAGCGACGGGAGTGCTGTGGCGAGCGTCGCTACGCTCGGTCCGAGCCGCGCTCGGTCGCCGCCAATGTCGAGACGCCGATGCTGCAGCAGCCAGATCGAGGCATGCTCGACGACGAGCGCTATCTCGATCAGCATTTCGGTCTGCACTCGCGCCGGGACCTTGCCGTCGAGCGCCGCGATCTCGGCCCAGAGCCGCGGCAGGTCGAAGATCTCGCGGGCAATCAGATAGACGCGCGCGATCTCATGCGCGGCACAACCGGTGCGCGCTCGCACGAATGAGACAAAGCTGATGCCGGCGTGATTGACGAGGTCGTTGGTGATCGCGGTGGCGACGATCTCGCGGCGCAACGGATGGGTCGGAATCTGCGGTCCGAGCCGGTCGCGCAACGCCGCCGGGAAATAGCCGTAGAGCTCCTCGGCGAGCTCCGGCGCGTCGGGCAGGTCGGAGATCAGCAATTCGTCGTCAAGCGCCATCTTGGCATAGGCCAGGAGCACCGCCAGCTCAGGGCGGGTCAGCCCGCGATGCTGCGCCGCGCGTGCCGCCAACTCCTCGTCGTCGGGCAGGAATTCGAGCGCGCGATCGAGCCGGCCCGCGCGCTCGAGGTCGCGCATCAGCGCCACCTGCCGGTCGAGAAAGGCAACGCCGCGCGCCTCGGCAACCGACAGCGCCTCGCCTTGCAGGTAGTTGTCGCGCAAGACCAGGGCCGCAACCTCGTCGGTCATCGCATGCAGCAAGGGCAGGCGCTCCTCGGCCGGCAATGCGCCGGTGGCGATGGCGCGATCGATCAGAATTTTGAGGTTGACCTCGTGGTCCGAGGTATCGACCCCGGCGGAATTGTCGATCGCGTCGGTGTCGATGCGGCCGCCGGCGAGCGCATAGGCGATGCGGCCGCGCTCGGTCACCCCGAGATTGGCGCCCTCGCCGATCACCTTCGCCCGGACCTCGCTGCTGTCGATGCGCAGCGCGTCGTTGGCACGGTCGCCGATTTCGGCATGCCTCTCCTGCGGCGCTTTTACAAAAGTGCCGATGCCGCCGAACCAGAGGAGATCGACCGGGGCGCCGAGCAATTTGCGGATCAGCTCGGCCGGGGTCAGCCGCTCCGCCTCGATGCCGAACAGGCGTTTCATCTCGGGGCTGACCGGCACCGATTTGGCGGCGCGGTCGAAGACCCCGCCGCCCGGCGAGATCAACTCGGCGCGATAGTCGGCCCAGCTCGAACGCGGCAGGCGGAAGAGGCGTTCGCGCTCGGTAAAGCTCCGCTCGGGATCGGGGTCGGGATCGACAAAGATGTGGCGGTGGTCGAACGCGCCGACGAGCCGCAGACGCCGGGACATCAGCATGCCGTTGCCGAACACGTCGCCCGACATGTCGCCGACACCGACAACGCTCGGATCGCTCGTCTCGATGTCGCGGTCGAGCTCGCGGAAATGGCGCTTGACCAGCTCCCAGGCGCCGCGCGCGGTGATCCCCATCCCTTTATGGTCGTAGCCGGCCGAGCCGCCCGACGCGAAGGCGTCGCCGAGCCAGAAGCCGTATTCCTCGGCGATCGCGTTAGCGTAGTCGGAAAAGGTCGCCGTCCCCTTGTCGGCGGCGACGACAAGGTAAGGATCGTCGCCGTCATGGCGGACAATGCGCGGCGGCGGCACGATATGGTGAGCCTCCGCGCCGCCCGCGGCGATGTTGTCGGTCAGGTCCAACAGACCACGGATCAGGATTTTGTAGCATTCGACCGCTTCGGCGCCGAGCTCGTCGCGTGCGGCGGGAGGCCGCTTGACGACAAACCCGCCTTTCGCCCCGACCGGCACGATGACCGCATTCTTGACTGTCTGCGCCTTCATCAACCCGAGGATCTCGGTGCGGAAATCCTCCCGGCGGTCCGACCAGCGAATGCCGCCGCGCGCCACCTTGCCGGCGCGCAGATGGACGCCCTCGACGCGCGGGCTGTAGACGTAGATTTCAAAGAGCGGGCGCGGCGGGGGCAGCAAATCGAGCGCGTGGCTGGCGAGCTTCACCGCAACGTAGGGTTTGGGGCCGCCCGAAGGCAGCCGCTGGTAGTAATTGGTCCGCACCGTCTTTAGAACGAGCGCCAAATAGCTGCGCAGGATGCGGTCCTCGTCGAGGCTTGCCACCGCGTCGAGCGCATGGTCGATCGCCTGGATTTCGGCGAGCGCGGCGAGCGGCCGGTCGATCGTCGCGTCGGGATCGAAGCGGATTTCAAACAGGCGAACGAGGCGCCGGGCGATCGCCGGATGGCCGCCGAGCGCGTCTTCCATATAGGCCTGGCTGAACGCCGTTCCGGCCTGCCGCAGCACCTTGGCATAGAGCCGCAACAACGCCGCCTGGCGCGCCGAGATGCCGGCGCCGAGAACGAGCCGGTTGAAGCCGTCGTTTTCGACCCGGCCGGTCCAGACCGCAACAAGCGCGTCTTCGAACCGCTCTCTCGCCCGCTCGGTCGGCTCGACCGCAGCGGCCGCGCCGGCGAGCTGGAATTCGTCGATCCAAACCACCTCGCCATCCGCGCAATCGATGCGAAACGGCTCTTCGGCGACGACCCGGAGACCCAGGTTTTCGAGGATCGGCAGCACATCCGACAGGATCACCGGCTCTTTGGCGCGGTAGAGGCGCAGCCCCCGCACCCCGTCATCGGTCGGCGGATGCAGCGAGACTTCGAGCGGCGAGCCGGCGCGCACCGCCTCGATCCGGCGCAGGTCGGCGATCGCTTGGCCAATCCCGGTGCGCGCTTGATAGGCTGCCGAAAAGGGTCGCAGACGGCGCAATTTTTCGTGCGCCTCGGCCTCGCCGAACTCGGCGACGGCGGCGGCTTCGAGCCGGTCGCTCCAGCTCCGCCCGGCTTCGGCGAGCTGGCGCTCGACCAGCGCGGTATCGACCGCCGGCACCGCCCCACGCCGGGTGCGGATGACGAACTGGACGCGGGCCAGCACCGAATCCCCGAGATG
>DASXAM010000145.1:0-45580 GCA_036404275.1 Allostellaceae bacterium | reverse complement strand
GCGGTGCCGGAATTGACCGTGGCGATCCCGATCCAGGGGCTTGCCCATGCTTTGGGCGTGCTCGACACGTTGCGCGAGCGGCTGGTGCGCGACGGTGTGCTCAAAACCGGGCCGGCCGAAGGCAACGGCGCCGAGCCGTCGCCACAACCCGACCGGTCCCCGAATTTCTGAAGCAGGCGCCGTCCTTAGGGTTAATCGGTTGGCAGCTGGTAGCTGTGTGGATAGGTCGTCGGGAGGTTCGGGTCCGGGATCTTGAGCGAATCCGATTGGGTCATCCGGACCGCCGAAATGTCGTCGGAGATGCCGTTCAGGTTCTGGATGTCGCTCGCCCGCTCCGGCGCACCGATGCTGCATCCGGCGAGCAGCCCCAGGACCAGTGTCGCGACGGCGCCTATGTGCCAATGTCTCATCAATCTCTCCGCTTATCAGCCGCGCGACGGGGCTACCGTCGATAGAACCACACGAGCCTCGTCATGACCAGCAAAACATCGCCGCCCGAGCGCCGCCCGCAGGCGAGTTGACCAGCCGACCACCTCGGCCTACATCTGGTGACGTGGCGCCGCCGATGCATCCCCGGCAAGACCGGCGAATTACGGTCCCGAACCCGACCCGGGTTCGGGCTTCGTTGCTTCGCCTGGATTTTGCCGAGGAGCCTTGCCATGTCGGTTCGCTCCGAACCTGTCGCTGAGACCAGTCTCGCTGTTGTTGCTTACTTTTCCGTTCACGCCCAAGCCGAGCCCGGGGTGATGCCGCGGGTGCTGGAGCTGTTTGCCAAGCGCGGGCTGGTGCCGACCCGCTGGCGCAGCGCCGTCACCGGCGCCGATCGGCGCGATTTGACGATCGACATCGAGATGCGCGGGCTCGGCCGCGACGCCCTCGACTACATCGCCGCCTGCTTGCGCCAGATCGCGTGCGTCGATCGCGTGCTGGCCTCGTCCGGCGAGGCTGCCGCAGTAGGTTGACGGGAGCGGCGGGTCCATTGTCGTTCGCCGATCACATCAGGTTCTGCAACAGCTACGATGCGGCGCGGGCCGTGCCGCTTTTTGCCGGCAACGACCGGATCGGCCTGGTCCGTCGTGACAATGCCGCGGCGTTGCGGCCGTTCCCCGACGTGTTCGCGGTGACGGACGACCGCGTCGAGCTGCGGGCGCACGGCGATCTCGAAATGATTAGCCGCGCTGTCGATGACGTCGTGGACCAACTCGTCGCCGAGCACCGGCTGCCGAAATACCGCAACGAGACCTTCGATGTCGCGGTGCGCTGGGGGGCGCCGCCGGTCTTTCGGCTCGACCGGGGCGCGGTGCCATTTTTCGGAACCCGCGCCTATGGTGTGCATCTGAACGGCTATCGCCGGGACGGCGACCGGCTCAGCCTGTGGGTTGCGCGGCGCGCGGCGGACCGGCGGCTCGCTCCGAATAAGCTCGACAACCTCGTCGCCGGCGGCATCGGCAACGGCTACGGTGTGGCCGCGACGCTGGTCAAGGAGGCCGGCGAAGAGGCGGCGATCCCGCAAAACCTGATTGAACGGGCAGTCCCGACGGGCGCCGTCTCGTATCGGATGGAGACCGAGCTCGGCATCCGCGACGACGTGCTGTTTATTTACGATCTCGAAGTGCCGCCCGATTTCGTTCCCGAAAACCGCGACGGTGAAATGGCCGGCTTTACGCTGATGCCGGCCGCATCGGTACTCGACCGTATCCGTAATTCCGATGATTTCAAGTTCAACGTCAATCTGGTGATCCTCGATTTTGCGCTACGGCATGGAATTCTGCGACCGGACGACGCTGAATATCTCGATGTCGCCACCGGTCTTCACCGCCCGCTCGACTAAGGATCACCGCCGCCGCGGTCTCGTCGGCAGCCGCTATTTCTTGACGATGACGGCGCCGTACATCCACGGGTGGGTCGTGCAGATGAAGTAGTGGATGCCGAGCTCGGTAAAGGTGACCGTCTTCGACTGGCCGTGGTTGAGCAGGCCGGTATCCCATTTGCCGGTATCAGCCGCGGCGGCGGTCGCGGTATGCGGCAAATCGCCGAGATTGGTAAAGGTCACCGCGGTCCGGCCTTGACCTCGGTGCGCGCCGGGAAATAGGCGTATTCGGCGTTGAGATCGGCGATCCTGATCTTGTCGACGCCGGCTGCGACCGGCCCGCACGGCCCGACCTTTGTCGACGGCGGCGGGTATAGCGGCGTCAGCGGGCCTTTCAGCGAAAATGCCCACAGCGCGTCGCCATTGGCGCTGCCCTGGGGCGAATTGCCGCCGGTCACGATGGCGATGTATTCGTCGCCATCGACCTCATAGACCATTGCTGGCGCGTCGGCGCCGAAGCCGGTTTGGATTTCCACGACACCCCGCCGATCTTGGCCAACGGCCGGCGCCGCCGCAGCCGAGACCATTGCCTGTGCACGATAGCGCATGCGGTCTCTCCAATTGATTGGTCGGCCTTCGCCGAGCTTTTGCTACGCGATCTGTGGTCCGGCGCTTTCGGCATGGTTGCAACGCGCTCACACGCGAACCCAGCCATGCACCCGGCGACCGCATCTCACCGGGCCCGGGCGATGAGCTCCGCCGCGCTGACCCCGTGCGCCCGCATGTCGCGGACGGTCAGCGCCCAGTCGCGCTTGGCGAGGCGGCGCCCGGCCGCGTCGGTTAGCAGCGGATGGTGGTGATAGCGCGGCGTCGGCAGGCCGAGCAGCGCCTGCAAGACGCGATGGATGTGGGTCGCCGGCATCAGATCGTCGCCGCGGGTGACCAGGGTGACACCCTGGAGCGCGTCGTCAACGGTGACCGCGAGATGATAGCTGGCCGGCACATCCTTGCGGGCGAGGACCACATCGCCGAGCAATTCGGGCTCGGCCGACATCTGGCGCGTCGCGTCGCCGCCCTCTTCGAACCAGTCGAGCGGCCCCGTCAATGCCAACGCCCGCCCGAGGTCGAGCCGCAATGCATAGTCGAGTCCGGCTCGTTGCCTCTCGGCTCGCTCGGCCGGGCCGAGACCGCGGCAAGTGCCGGGATAGAGCGGGCCTGCCGATCCTTGCGGCGCGCCGCCGGCCCCTTCGATCTCTGCCATGATCTCGCGCCGCGTGCAAAAGCACGGATAAATCACACCCAACACTGCAAGCCGGTCGAGTGCCCCGCGGTAATCGTCGAAATGATTGGATTGTCGGCGCACCGGCCCGTCCCATTCGAGGCCAAGCCATGCCAGGTCTTCCAGGATCGCCGAGGCGTATTCCTCACGGCAGCGTGTGCGGTCGATGTCTTCGAGGCGCAGCAAAAACCGTCCGCCGGCCACGCGCGATGCGTGCCAGCCTTCGAGCGCCGATCGGACATGACCGAGATGCAGATACCCGGTCGGGCTCGGCGCAAACCGGGTGACTACCTGCTCTGACACGCCCGGTATCATCGGCACTTCCGCGGCGGATGACAGCGCCCGCCGCAATCGGCTATGCCTGCGGCAATGCGCTGGTTTTGCGAAAGTGTTAGCCGATGTTGTCTCGATTGTCCGGACCGTCGCGCCCGCCGGCTGCGGGCGGCAAGCCGCGGCGGCTCGTCATTTTGCTGCACGGGCTCGGCGCCGACGGCAACGATCTGATTGGGCTCGCCCCCTATTGGGCGCGGCAGTTGCCCGACGCCGAATTCGTTTCGCCGAACGCGCCCTTTCCCTGTGACATGGCGCCATACGGCTACCAATGGTTCAGCGCGCAAGATCGCAGCCCGGCCGCGGTGCTGGCCGGGGTGCGTGCGGCCGCGCCGATGCTCGACGGATTTATCGACGAGGCGCTCGCCGAGCGCGACCTCGGCGCCGCTGACCTGGCGCTGGTCGGGTTTTCGCAGGGGACGATGATGTCGCTTTTTGTCGGGCTGCGCCGCCGCGAGCGGCTCGCCGGCATCGTCGGTTTTTCGGGTCGGCTGCTCGCCCCCGAGCTGTTGGCCGACGAGCTGTCGTCGCGGCCGCCGATCCTCTTGGTGCACGGCACCGAAGACCCGCTTGTTCCCTATCGCTCGCTCAACGCCGCGCAAACGGCGCTGGAGGCGGCCGGAGTTCCGGTCGAAACCCTGAGCTGCCCCGGTATCGGTCATTCGATCGACGAGGCCGGGCTGCGGCGCGGCGGGCAATTCCTCGAGCGCGTGCTTGGGCCGCCGGACGGCGCGCGTGGCTGACAAGGACGACGGCGCAGCCCGCGCGGCCAATCCGCAATGGGGCGGCCGCTTTGCCGCCGGCCCGGCCGAGATCATGCGCCGGATCAATGCCTCGATCGATTTCGACAAGCGGCTTTGGGCGGAGGACATTGCAGCCTCGAAGGCGCATTGCGTGATGTTGGTGCGGCAGGGGATCCTGACGGCGGTGGACGGCGCGGCGATCACCGCCGGTCTCGACCAGGTTCGGGCAGAGATCGAGGCCGGCGATTTTGCCTTCCGCGATGCGCTCGAAGATATCCACATGAATGTCGAGGCGCGGCTCGCCGAGCTAATCGGACCGGCGGCCGGGCGCCTGCATACGGCGCGCTCGCGCAACGACCAGGTCGCGGCCGATTTGCGGCTCTGGCTACGCGCTGCGATCGACCGCCTCGACAACGCGATGCGGGACTTGCAGCAGGAGCTGATCGACCGCGCGGAAGCCGAAGCCGCGACGGTGATGCCGGGCTTTACGCATTTGCAGATCGCCCAGCCGGTGACCTTCGGCCATCACCTGTTGGCCTATGTCGAGATGGTCGGGCGCGATCGCGGCCGGCTCGCCGATTGCCGCCGGCGGCTCAATGAATCGCCGCTGGGCGCGGCGGCTCTCGCCGGCACCTCGTTCCCGATCGACCGCGCGATGACGGCCGCGGCACTCGGCTTCGACCGGCCGATGGCGAACTCGCTCGACGCCGTCTCGGACCGCGATTTCGCGCTCGAATTTCTCGCCGCAGCGGCGCTTGCCGGCACTCACTTGTCGCGCTTTGCCGAAGAAATCGTGATCTGGTGCAGCGACGGCTGCGGCTTTATAGCGTTGAGCGACGCGTTTACAACCGGCAGCTCGATCATGCCGCAGAAGCGCAACCCCGACGCCGCCGAGCTGGTGCGCGCCAAGACCGGCCGGATCAACGGCTCGCTCGTCGCGTTGCTGACGGTGATGAAGGGGCTGCCGCTCGCCTACGGCAAGGATATGCAGGAAGACAAGCTGCCGGTATTCGAGACTGCTGACGCGCTCGAGCTGGCGCTTGTTGCGACCGCCGGCATGGTACGCGACATGCGCCCGGATCGGGCACGAATGCGTACAGCGGCTGAGCACGGCTTTTCGACCGCGACCGACCTTGCCGACTGGCTGGTGCGCGCGGCCGGGCTGCCGTTTCGCGAGGCGCATCGGGCGACCGGGCGGATCGTCGGCCGGGCCGAAGCGTTGGGCTGCACACTCGCCGCTTTGCCGCTCACTGAATTACGGGCGATCGAGCCCTCTATCACCGAAGCGGTTCACGACGTGCTCGATGTCAACCGCTCGGTGGCAAGCCGGACGAGCCTCGGCGGCACTGCACCCGAGCGGGTTGTTGCGGCGGCCGCCGAAGCCCGAAAGCGGTTCCTCGAATGAGCGCAGCGCTGCGGCGGCGGCTCGGCTTGATTGTTATCCTATGCGTGGTGGCGCTCGCCGGCTGCGGCAAGAAAGGTGCGCCGACACCGCCGCCGGGCGTGCCCAATACCTATCCGCAGCCTTATCCGCGTGAGTGACTTTTTCGCCTATCGCGGCGGTCTTTTGCACGCCGAGGAGGTGCCGATCTCGCGCATTGCCGCCGAAATCGGCACCCCGGCCTATGTCTATTCCGCCGCGGCCTTTACGTCGCGATACAAGCAGTTCGCCGCCGCCTTTGCCGCCGAAAACCCGTTGATATGCTATGCGGTCAAGGCCAATTCGAACCTCGCCGTGTTGCGTCTTTTTGCCGGGCTCGGGGCCGGTGCCGACGTCGTGTCGGAAGGCGAACTGCGCCGCGCGCTCTCCTCTGGCATCCCAGCCGAGCGCATCGTCTTTTCCGGCGTCGGCAAGACGCGGGCTGAACTCGAATTCGCGGTCGCGAGCGACATTCACCAGATCAACGTCGAGTCGGTGCCGGAATTGCGGCGACTCAGCGCGGTCGCGGCGGCGGCTGGAAAGACCGCGCGTGTCGCGATCCGGGTCAACCCCGATGTCGACGCCGGCAGCCATGACGGCATCTCGACCGGACGCAGGGGCGACAAGTTCGGCATCCCGCGCGAAGACGTGGTCGCCGCCTATCGCCTCGCCGCCGATCTGCCAGCGATCGAGCCCATCGGTCTCGCCGTGCATATCGGCTCGAAGATCGAGGTGCTGAGCCCGAGCCGCCTCGCCTTTGAGCGCCTCGCCGAGCTGGTGGGCGGATTGCGGGCGGCGGGGCTCTCGGTGCGCTGCGCCGATCTCGGCGGCGGCCTGACCATCCCCTACGAAGACGGTGACCCCGCGGTAAGCCCGGACGAATACGCGAAAATGGTCGGCCAGGTGTTCGGCAAGCTCGACCTGGCGCTCGCCTTCGAGCCGGGGCGTTTTCTGGTCGGCGCCGGCGGGGTGCTGATTGCCTCGGTCGAATACATCAAGGAGAGTTCGGGTGATCCGGTCGTTGTCGTCGATGCAGCTATGAACGATCTGATCCGCCCCGCTCTTTACGAAGCCTTTCACGACATCGTGCCGGTGCGCGAGCCAGACCGGAACACGCTCCCGGCACCTGTCAACATCGTAGGCCCCGTCTGCGAGAGTACCGACACCTTCGCCAAGGCGCGCAGCTTGCCGCCGCTCGGCGAGGGCGATCTCGTCGCATTCAGGACAGCCGGCGCCTATGGGGCGGTCATGAGCTCGACCTACAACAGCCGCCTCCTGGTGCCCGAAGTGCTGGTCAGCGGCGACCGATATGCGGTCATCCGGGCGCGACCGGGCTATGATGCGCTACTGTCTCTCGATACCATTCCGCGGTGGCTCGCCGATCCGGCCGCGACGCCCGCGGAGAAGCGAGGTTTTTGATGGCCGACCGCACCCAACCCTTGGGTCCGCTGTTCGCGGCAAAGCTGCGCCTCGCCTCGGCCGCGTTGTGGTGGGAGGAGGTTTGGCCGGCGCTGTGGCCGGCGGCGGCAATCCTCGCGTTACTTGCCGTGCTCGGCCTGTTCGACCTGCTGCCGCGGCTCCCCGGGCTGGCTCACGCCGCAATCCTGCTCGCTCTCGGCGCCGCGTTTTTGATCCTTGCCGGGGTTGGGCTGAGAGGCCTCGCGGCCATCGATCGCATCGCCGCCAGCCGCCGTATCGAGCAGGCGAGCGGTTTGCTGCATCGACCGCTGCAGGCGCTCGCCGACCAGCCCGGCGTCCCGCTCGACGTGCCGAGCACGCGGTTATGGGAAGCGCACAAGCGGCGGATGGGAGCGATGGTCCGGCATCTGCGGGTCGGCATGCCACGGGCTGGGCTCGCCGGCCGCGACCCGTGGGGCTTGCGCGCCGTGCTGGCGATCTTGCTGGTGATCGGCGCGATCGACGCCGGCGACGAATGGCGCGACAGGCTGTTGCGCGCGGTGACCCCGAGCCTGAGCGCAGGCGCCCCGGTGGTGGCGGCGAGCCTCGACATCTGGGTGACGCCGCCCGAATACACCGGGTTGCCGCCGCAATTTTTGCGTACGGGCATGGCCGAGACGGTTCATATCCCGACCGGCAGCAAATTGATTGCGCAGGTGCACGGGCCCGGTTCGGCGCCGCTGTTGTCGATCGACGGCCGAACCGGCAAGTTCGAGGCCGCCGACAAAGAGGATTTTCAGGTCTCGACGATGCTGACGCGGGGCAGCCGGCTCGAAATCAGTCAGGACGGTGCGGTGCTCGGCAGCTGGTCGATTGCCATCGTCCCCGACCACCCGCCCACCGTTGCCTTTGTGAAGCCTCCAGAGGCGACCGCCCGGAAGGCCCTGGCGCTGAATTTTCAAGCGGCCGACGATTACGGGGTCGAGGACGTCAAGGCGGTGATTACCCGCGCCGGCGACAAGAGCGGTGCGGCGCTGGCGCTCGATCTGCCGTTGCCGGGGGTGCATCTGAAATCGGCGCATGCGGTCAGCTATCACGATTTGACGCCGCATCCTTGGGCCGGGCTGCCGGTGGAAATCCGCCTCGTCGCCAGCGACGCGCTGCACCAGAAGGGCGAAAGCGAAGCCGTGCGGATGACGCTACCCGAGCGGGTTTTCAAGGATCCGGTCGCGCGGGCCATCATCGACCAGCGCAAAGAGCTGGCGAAAAACCCGAACTCACGACTGGCGGTGGCCGAAATTCTCGGAGACCTCCGCAGCCGGCCGCAGCTGTACCGCAATGACGCCGTGGTCTTCCTCGCGCTGCGCGTCGCGCAGGAGGAATTGCGCCAGAGCGGCGATCCGCAAGCGATCGCTGAAGTGGAGCGGCTCTTATGGGATACCGCGCTGCGCATCGAAGATGGGCAGACGCCGTTGGCCGAGCGCGAGCTGCGCCAGCTCGAACGGCAGCTTCAGGACGCGCTCGCAAAGAATGCGCCGGACGCGGAGATCGACCGGCTGATGAGCCAGCTGCAGCAGGCGCTCGATCGCTATCTGCAAGCGCTTGCGCAAAAAGCGATGACCAATCCGAACCGGCCGGAGCAGCAGCCGGTCGATCCATCGCAAATGCTGACCAGTCGCGACTTGCAGCAGATGTTGAACCGAGCGCGCGAGCTGGCGCGCAGCGGCAACCGCGACCAGGCGCGGCAACTGTTGTCGCAGCTGCAAAACATGCTCGAAAACATGCGCATGGCCACACCCGGTGAGATGTCGCAGCAGTCGCGCGCGGCGCAGCAGGCGCAACAGGCGCTGCATGGCATGAACGATTTGATGAAACGCCAGCAACAATTGCTCGACCGCAGCTTTCGCGCCGAGCAGCAGGCGCGTGAAGACACATTGGATCAGCTCGGCCAGCTCGGCCAGCCGGCTCGTCCCGGCCCCGGTCAGCCCGGCGGGCGCGCCGATATGAATGACGCCGCGGGGCAGCAGGAGGCCGTGCGGCATTCGCTCGGTCGGCTGATGCAGCAGCTCGGCGAAGGATTTGGCGACATTCCCGACCCCTTGGGACGGGCTGACCAGGCGATGCGCAATGCCACCGGCGCGTTGCGGGCCGGCCGGCCGGGGGCGGCGATCAGTCCGCAAACCGATGCGCTCGACCAGCTGCAGCAGGCCGCGCGCAGCTTTGCCAAGCAGATGCAGCAGCGCCTCGGCGGCGCCTGGGGCAGGCCCGCCGATGAGCGCGCCGGAACCCAAGGCCGTGGCGGTCCGGCCGACCGCGACCCGCTCGGGCGGCCGCTGGCGAATGGCGGCAACTACGACGAAAGTGACGTTAAAATCCCGGATGCAGGCGGATTGCAACGCGCGCGGCAGATCCTCGACGAGCTGCGCCGCCGCGCCGGCGAGCGCGACCGCCCGGAAATCGAGCGCGATTATATCGACCGGCTGTTGAAACAATTTTAGATTTGTCGCGTTATTTCCTGTCGCGGGGCGCGAGCCTCACGCCAAAAGGTAATCGTTTGGGGCGATGAACCGACGTTCGCTGATTGCGATGGTCGCGTGTGCCGCGGCATTGCCACCGACGGCGCATGCCCTGCCGCGACCGGCCGCGGTGCGCCGGTTGCACCTCGTCAATCCGCATACCGGCGAGACCTTTGACGGCCCGTACCGCGACGGCAAGGGCCCAATCGCCGACGCGGTTCGTGATCTCGATGCGTTCCTGCGCGATTTTCATTCCGGCGAGAAGACGCAGATGGATGTCGGCGTCCTCGATTTTCTCGCCGACCTGCTCGACGGGGTCGGCGAAACCAAGGCCACCGTCCTTTCTGCCTACCGCACACCCGAGACCAACGCGATGCTGGCGCGGACCATGTTTGGGGTGGCCGAGCACAGCCAGCATCTCTACGGCCGCGCGCTCGACATTTCGCTCGGCTCGAAGCTCGCGCAGGCGATGGGCGTGGCGCGCGCGATGCAGCGGGGCGGCGTCGGCTGGTACCCGAACTCGAACTTTATCCATATCGATACCGGACCGGTGCGCAATTGGACGCTCGACGGCACCGGTTTTGAAAACCTCTTGCTGTTCGACGGCAGCCGGCTGCACTTCCAAGGCCCGCGCCGCCCGCTCTCGGTGGCACAGCGGCTCGCCTTGCAGCGCCAGCTCGCCCACGCCGAATTCATCGCCCGCCACCATTAGGGCCCGACCCTCCGGGGTGCGCGCAGAAGCGATTGTCTTACCACTCGAAACCGTTAGGCACGGTCGCTTGGAAATACGCCCGTGATCCATACTAGGCTCGGTCTGTCCGGGGTCTGAAGCTCGCGGGACGTCACCGCGGAGAACCACGCTCAATTGCTATGTCAACAGCTCCATGACACAGTTGACGAACTGTTCGGCGGTCTCGATTGCCGCGGTGGCGCGGTCGAGAGGCACGTCGGTCTGGGGCCCCAACCCGTAATCCGCGATCGACTTGATGTCGTAGGCCAGTGCCAGGAATTGCCGCAACTCGCGGCCCAGGCGGGGTTCGTTTCGCGTCAGCCGGGCAAACTGGGAATGCACGCCGCGATGAGTCTTGGCGTCCTTGCCGGTCCGCTCTGCGATCAGCGCCTGTGCCGCGTGAAAAGCCGCGAGGTAGGCGTTGCGGCCGGCATCCTCGCCTATTCCGGCGTCGAGAATAGCTCGCGCGCGGCTCAAGCATTGATGCGCCTTGTCGAAATGCTCCTTCGCTTCCGGCGTCAAATGTCGATGCCCTCGCGTCGGATTTCCCGCATCAGCGGGGTGCGGTCTTCATAAGAGCCCGACCGGTGCGGCATAGCGTGAATGAAGGCGCCCTCTTCATAGAGGATGTCAGTAACGAGCGGGACGATGCGGTCGACTTCCTGCCAGCGGTCGGCGAGGTGCTTCAGAAACACCGCCACGTCGTAGTCGGAATCCTGCCGGGCATCGCCGCGTGCCCGCGAGCCGAACAAGACCACCCGCTCGATACGGTCCCCGTAGGTTGCGTCGAGCGCGGCACGAAAACGCTTCACAACCGGATCATCGGCGGGAGATTTGTGCATGACGGCAATCATATCGTGCTGCGCTTCTGGACGTCGATGTGCTCGCGCGTGCGTAGGCGACGGCCGCCGCTGGCGTCGCGGAGGAGAACCGACGATTGTCTTGCACAAGGTGGGGAACAGCTTGCGGCTCAGCCGCCGATCGCGGTGCCGATCAGGCGGCCGACGCCGAAGGTGACGCCGGCGGCGAGAAAGCCGACGACGAGCTGGCGTGCGCCTGAAAAGCAGATGCCGCGGCCGGTGAAGAGCGCGGTGCCGGCGCCGATCAGGATGAGGGCGAAGCCGCTCGCCGCGAGGCTCGCCAAGAGAGCGGGGATGCCGGCGAGGGCGAAATAGGGTGCGACCGGAAAAATTGCTCCCAATGCGAACAGCAGGAACGAGGTGCCGGCCGCCGCCCAGGCCGAGCCACCGAGTGTGTCGGGGTCGATCCCCAGCTCTTCGCGCACCAGCGTGTCGAGCGCCGTCGATTTGTTGGCGATCAGCTGTTCGGCCAGCGTTTTGGCCAAATCCTCGGGCAGGCCCTTGGCCTGATAAATCAGCGCCAGCTCTTCCTGCTCCTCCTCCGGGACCTGCTCCAGCTCGGCCGATTCGGTGTCGATCTGGCGCTGCGCTGCCTCACGCGCGGTATTGACCGAGAGCCACTCGCCGAGCGCCATCGAGCAGGCGCCGGCGAGAAGACCGGCAAGCCCGGTAACGAGGATCGCATGCCCGGTCATCTCGGCCCCGGCGACGCCGGCGACCAGGCTTAGATTGGAGACGAGCCCGTCATTGGCACCCAAAACTGCGGCGCGCAGCGCATTGCCGCCCATCCCTCGGTGGCGGCCTTCGAGCCGCGCCAGGCTGGCGCCGCTGAGGCCGGCGGCCGATGGAGCGGCGAGCGCGGCGATGATCCGCGCATGCGAGCGCTCGGCAGCCGGCAAGCCGCCTGCGACTGCCTCGGGCTGCGTTCCATAGGCGCCACTATCGGCCTGTTCGAGGGTGTTGACCGTCGGCAGCACAAAAGACGGGCCGAACCGCCGCGCCAACCATTCGAGCACGCGGGCGCGCAGCCCCGGGGAAAGCCGTGGAACATGGCGGCCAAGAGCCTCGATCCGGCGCTTCCAGAACTCGGCATGCGCTTCCTCGACCGCGGCGAGCCGGCCGTAAATCTGCGAGAGCTTCGGGTCCTTCTCGGCTTGCGACATGGCCCGGTAGAGGGCCGCACCGTCGATCTCGCCCTGCAGATTGGCGGTATAGCGCCGCTCCGGGCTGGTCTCGGGCATCGGCGCCTTCGACTCGTTAGCCGGGGGTGAAGGTTACGACGACACCTGTGGCGGCGTCGCTGGCATGCTCGAACGGCGTGCGGAAATGCGCCGCTTCGCCGGGCTGCAGCAGCGCTTTGGGCGGAGCGATGATCTTGAACTGGATCTCCTTGCCGGCGCCGTCCTGCAATGCCACGCGCAATTTTGGCACCTTCAGCGAAATGCGCGCCGAATTGACGACCTCACCTTCGATTACGAGGCCGTCGGCGGCGCGCGAGGGCGTGATCTTATCGATCTTGAGCCCGGTCGCGGGCGAGGTGGCGGGTAAGCCGACCGCGGCAAAGAGCCGGGCGGACGGCGGCCAGACCGAAGATACCCAGCCGCGGCCGGCGACCAGGGCCAGAATGACCAGACCGATCAGCACCAGGACCGCGAGCGTGCCGAAGGCGAACCAGCGATGCCGGCGCGGCGGCACGACCGCCGCCGAAGCCGTGTCGGGAACCGGCGGAGCGACCGCTTCCGGCGCCGGTTTGTGGACCGGCGGCACGATCGGCACCGGCTCGGGCGAAGGATGATCGGCGGTGACCGGCTCTTGGCGCCAGCTATGGCCGCAATTGGCGCAGCGTACGATGCGCCCGGCGGGCCGGCTCAATTCCGGCTCGGCGACCATGTAGCGGGTGCGGCAGGCCGGGCAGGTGACGATCATCTCGGGCAAGGCCAAGCCGGGCCTACCGTTGAGCGGCCATCGGCGCACCACGGCGGGCGAGCGCGCGTAAATGATGGTCGGCGTCGCCGAACATCGCGTCGATCATCGTCACCCGCTTGAAGTAATGGCCGACCTTGTATTCCATCGTCATGCCGATGCCGCCATGCAGCTGGATCGCCTGCTGGCCGACAAAGCGGCCGGAGCGGCCGATTTGCACCTTGGCCGCCGCGAGCGCGCCGGCGCGTTCCTCCGCATCTGCTTCGGCGGCCATCATCGTCGCCAGCATCGCCATGCTGCGCGCCTGCTCAAGCGCCACCAGCATGTCCACCGCGCGATGCTGCAATACTTGGAAATTGCCGATCTCGCGGCCGAATTGCCGGCGCGTCTTCAGGTAATCGACGGTCAATTCCTGGATGACCGCCATGGCGCCCACCGCCTCGGCGCAGAGTGCCGCGATCGCCTCGTCGGCGACCCGCTCGACGAGCGGCAACGCCGCACCCGGCTCGCCGAGCACCCTCTCAGGCCCGATCCGCACGCCGGTGAACAAGATTTCCGCTGCGCGCAAACCGTCCTGCGTCGGATAGCCGCGCCGCGCCACACCCGGTGCCGCGGTATCGACGAGAAAAACACCGACCCCTTCGCGTTCCCGCCGGCCACCGGCCGTGCGCGCGGTGACGACGAGCTTGTCGGCGCTGTCGCCGTGCAACACGACGCCTTTTTCGCCGTCGAGCACCCAGCCGGCGCCGTCGCGCACCGCCCGCGTCGAGATATCGGCGAGGTTCCAACGCGATTGCCGCTCGGTATGGGCAAAGGCCAGGGTCAGGCTGCCGGCCGAGATTTTCGGGATGAGATCGGCGGAAATCTCCGCGCCGGCGCCGTGGCGCAGAAACCCGCCGCCGAGCACGATTGTCGCGAGATAGGGCTCGAGCGCGAGCGCGCGGCCAAACGCCTCCATGACCAGCATCGTCTCGACCGGACCGCCGCCCGAGCCGCCGTGCTCTTCGGCAAAGGGCAGGCCCAACAGGCCCAGCTCGGCGTATTGCGCCCATAGCGCGCGGCTCCAGCCCTCGGGGCTCGCGGCGTAGCGTTTGCGGTCCTCGAACGCGTAACGGTCCGCCAAGAGGCGCTCGACGCTTTCTTTCAGAAGCCGTTGCTCTTCGCTCAGATCGAAATCCATCGCTCAAAGCCCGAGGATCGCCTTGGCGACGATGTTCTTCTGGATCTCGTTGGTGCCGCCATAGATCGAGGTCTTGCGCCAATTGAAATAGGTCGGCGCGATCGGTGCGGCCCAGTCGGGGCCGACGGGCGGCTCGTTCCAGCGCTCGTCGTCCTGGCGCTCGGCCTGATAGGGAAGCGCGTAGGGGCCAACCACTTCGAGCAGCAATTCGGTCGTTCGCTGCTGGATCTCCGAGCCTTTGAGCTTGAGGATCGAGGAGGCCGGGTCCGGCGTATTGCCGGTCCGGTGGCGTTCGGCGGCGACGACGCGGAGCTGGGTCATCTCGAGCGCCTTTAGCTCGACCTCGACGGCGGCGAGCTTTTCACGGAAGCGCTCGTCCTCGATCAACGGAGTGTCGCCGTCGCGCTCCAGCGCCGCCAATTCCTTGATCCGGCGGATGCGCTCTTTCGATAGCCCGACGCGTGCGATCCCGGTGCGCTCGCGGCCGAGCAGGTATTTGGCGTAATCCCAGCCTTTATTCTCCTCGCCGACAAGGTTCTCGACCGGCACTCTGACATCGTCGAAAAAGACCTCGTTGACCTCATGCCCGCCCTCGATCGTGATGATCGGGCGGACCGTGATCCCCGGCGTCTTCATATCGATCAGCAGGAACGAGATCCCCTCCTGCTTTTTTGCCTGCGCATCGGTGCGCACCAGGCAAAAAATCCAATCGGCATGCTGGGCCAGGGTCGTCCAGGTCTTCTGCCCGTTGACGATGTAATAATCACCGTCGCGCTTGGCCGCGGTCCGGAGCGAGGCGAGGTCGGAGCCGGCGCCCGGCTCGGAAAAGCCTTGGCACCACCAATCGTCGAGATTGGCGATGCGCGGCAGAAAGCGCTTTTTCTGCGCCTCGGAGCCAAAGGCGATCATGACCGGCCCGACCATGGTCACGCCAAACCCCAGAGGCTGTGGCGCCGGCGTTTGCTGCAATTCGTCCTGAAAGATGTATTGCTGCACCGGGGTCCAGCCGGTGCCGCCCCATTCGACCGGCCAATTGGCGACCGCCCAGCCCTTTTTGTTCAGGATGCGCTGCCAGGTAACGGTGTCGTCCTTGGCGAGCCGTTTGCCGGCGACAAGCTTGCGATGGATCGGCTCAGGCAAGTTGGCGCGAAAGAACCCCCGGACCTCGTCGCGAAAAGCAATCTCCTCGGGTGTGAAGCGAAGGTCCATGGGGGACTCCTTTCTAAACGACTGGTGCCGGGCCTTGGCACCTTCGGTCGCGGCTAGAGTAGCCCCACCGGGCGCGGCAATGAAGTGGCGGCTAAAAGCTATGCGACGCCCGCTCGTTGGTCGGATAGCGCGGCAGATCGTCGGCGGTCTCGAACCAGGCGATGCGGCTCTCGACCCAAATGTGCAGCGCGGGCGCCACTGCTTCCGGCACGTCGAGGCTGGCGATGCCGACATCGACGAGCTGCGGGTTGTCGGCGGCCCGCCAGGTCAGCGGCGTGCCGCAGATGCCGCAAAAATGCCGTACCGCCCTTGCCGATGAATGGTAGGCGACAGGCGCGCCGGCGGTTACGACAAAAGCGTCGGCAGGGACGGTCAACCATGCGACGACCGGCGCGCCATGGGCGTGCCGGCACATCCGGCAGTGGCAGTAGAGCGCCTCGACCGGCGGGGCGTCGATGCGATAGCGTACTGCGCCGCACAAGCAACCGCCGGTCGGATGCACGATTGTGTCGGCGATCCCGCTCATCTCCGTCCGGAGCCCCGACCGATGATGCTCGATACCGTCACGATCCAGCCGCTGATCGCTCTGATCGCCGGCATTCTGATCCTCCTCGTCCCACGGCTCCTGAACTATGTCGTGGCGATCTATCTTATCGTGATCGGCCTGATCGGGCTGTGGCCGCGGCTGTTTTACCACTTTCCACACTGAAATCCGGCCGCATCGAGGCCGGCCGGCTCAATAGCGCAGCTTGGTCGGCCGGGTCGGCGGCGCGTCGCGATAGATCTGCAATCGGGTGACGCGCAGCCCGGCGACGCCGTGCGCCTCGATCGCCCGCTGCCAGGCATGAAATTCCTCGACCGACAACCGGTAGCGCCGGCATGCCTCGTCGAGACTGAGGGCGCCGTTGCGGACCGCGTTGACAACGACCGCCTTGCGTCGGGCGACCCAGCGCTTGGTATCCGACGGCGGCAAGAGATCGCGCCGTAACGGGTTGTATGGGTCTCGGTTCTCGTCCATGCCATCGCCATAGGGCCAAAGCCCTTAAGAAACCGCTAAATCAAATCAGCCCGCCCAATGCGGCCGCGCTTCCGGCTGCCGCACCTGGGGCGCGAGATAGCGGAGCGGGCAGGGCTGCGATGGTGGTGCCGCGAGGTGTTGGAGCGCGTGGCCGCGTTTGGCTTTTTAACCTTTGTTAACCTTTGCTGGGCGCAGCAGGGTCGCTGTTAATAGTATTAACCATGTTACAATATACGTGTAGGATTCACTTGACTGCGCGGACAGGAAGGGTTGACCTTTACCAAAACTGCTAGATAATTGTATTGGCGTTCCATTGTTCCCCTCTCTCTGCCTCGCACGTATCGGGAAGGCTCCGCGCCGATCGGGCATTTGCCGTGCGCGATCACCCGATCCTGCGTGCCTTCGGGGACAACGACGCGACGAACTAGGGGAGAACGGTTCACCATGCCCGACGGCACATTAGCCATTCCCTCGTTCGGTCCGGCCAGGCACGGACGCGACAAACCTTTCACATTCGATCCTGGCCGGGCGGAGTCCGACAGCGGGCGCATGCTCGCGGTAGTCGCCGACAGCGACGCGCAAGCGCCGTCGAGCTCGGGTTCCAGCCCGCGGTCGGTCGGAACCTGGTTTCACCTGATTTCGATCGCGACCGCCGCCGCGGCGACGGTGAGCGTATTTTTTGGGATCGGCTTTCCGCTGCTGCTGCAAGAGGCGGGGGGCGTGCGCGCCGACGCGCAAGCAGCAACGCCGGCCTTGCCGCGCTCCGCTCCGGTCGCGGAGGTCGCTGCGGCCTTCGTTCGTCTTCCGCCGCCATTGGCTGCATCGATGAAGACCGACAACCCGCGACCGTCCTTGCCCGAGCACGCTGCAATAGATGCCGCCGGCCCGGCCCCCGAAATAGCGCCGCCGCCGGCCCGGACGATGCTGCCGCCGACCGCGCCGCTGCCAAGCGAAGCGGCACCGACGAAGAGCGCGATTACGGCTTTGCCGCAGCCAGTGGAGAGCGCGCCCGCCCCCTCCAACGCGCCGATGCGGGCCGGTGCGCCCCTACCGGCGGCGGAAGTCGCAGCGCTCCTGGACCGCGGCGACCAGTTCTTGCGTGCCGGCGATGTCGCTTCGGCGCGGTTGTTTTACGAGCGCGCAGCCGACGCCGGCGACGGGCAGGCGGCGTTGCGCGAGGCGGCCACCTTCGACCCGGCGTTTCTGGCCAATGCCGGCCTGCGCGGCACGCTCGCCGATCCGGCCAAGGCGCATTGGTGGTACGCGCGGGCGCATCAGGCCGAGCCGGGCAAGGAGGCGCGCTAGCGTGGCCGGGTTGGAAGCAGCGACGATGAAAAGAGCCCTGAACCAAGCGGTGGCTGGGATCCTCCTCGCCATTGTCGTGGCGCTGGCGGCACCGGCGCGCGCCGCCGCGCCGTCACCGGAGGCGGCGGTCAACCGTGGCGTCGTCGAGCTCGAGACCGGGCGGGGTGCCGGCATATCGGTGCGCATCGCCGAAGACCTCGCCAATGTCGTCGACGACGGCGCCACCCGCCGGGTATTGCCGGTCATCGGCAAGGGCGCCTGGCAGAACCTGACCGATTTGAAGCTGCTGCATGGCGTCGATATGGCGATCGTCCAGGCCGACGTGCTCGACCAGGCGCGCCAGCAAAACGTCTATCCCGGTATCGAATATTGGCTGACCTATATCGCCAAACTCTATAATGAGGAATTCCACCTTCTCGCCGGCCGCAACATCAAGAATATTCACGACCTTGCCAATCAAAAGGTTAATGTCGATTTGCGTGGCGCCGGCACCGAAACCACCACCGCCCGCCTCTTCGGCCTGTTGCAAATTCCCATCGTCGCCATCAATGACGACCAGGAAGTCGCGCTCGCCAAGCTGCGCAAAGGGGAGATCGCCGCTCTCGCCTTTGTCACCGGCAAGCCGGCGCCGATCTTTCGCGGGCTCCCCGGCGACAGCGGCCTTCATCTCCTTGCCATTCCGCTCAACTCGGCAGTGACCGGCGTATACGCGCCGGCCCGCCTGACCGCAGAGGATTATCCCGGGCTCGTCGACAATAATCAGCCGGTCGATACGGTCGCGGTCGGCGCCGTGCTCGCCGCCGCCAATCTTCAGCCGCCATCCGAGCGCTACCGCAACCTCGTCAATTTCGTCGATGCGTTTTTCACCGGGTTCCAGTCGCTTTTGCAGCCTGGGCATCACCCGAAATGGCGCGAGGTCAATATCGCAACCGAATTGCCCGGATGGCGCCGGTTTCCGCCGGCGGCCGATTGGCTGCGGCGCAATGCGCCGGTCGCGGTCGCAGCCAAACCACAGGATTTGAAGGCGGTCTTTGCCCGCTTTCTCGACGAACGCCAGCAGGCGGCCGGCGGCGCACCGCTTTCCCAGCAGGAAAAGGATCAGCTTTTCAGCCAGTTCGAGGCTTGGCAGAAGGGGCTGGCGCATTAGGCCGGTACGTGCGGCGTTCGCAGATCGGCAGGTCATGCGTGCTCGAGCAGCCGTTGCCGCGATCCTGTTGGCCGGGATCGCTTGTGCGCCGAGCGCAGCCGTCCGTGCCGAGACCGGACCAAAGCATGGCGGCATCCTCGAATTTGCGGTCGTGGTCGAGCCCAAGAATTACGATTGTCATGGCAACACCTCGTTCGCTTTCCTCCACCCGATCGCGCCGCATTATTCGACGCTGCTCAAATTCGACGCGGCACTCTATCCGAAAATCATCGGAGATTTGGCACAGTCCTGGACTGTCTCGGCCGATCGGCAGAGCTACACCTTCAAGCTGCGGCCGAACGTCCTGTTCCATGACGGCACCCCGCTGACCTCGGCCGACGTCAAGGCGAGCTACGAGCGGATCGCCCACCCGCCGCCAGGAGTGCTGTCGTCGCGCCGGGTCGATTACGCCGCAATCTCGGGGATCGACACACCCGATCCGCTGACCGTCGTGTTTCACCTGCAATGGCCGGACGCGGCGATGCTGGCGAACTTCGCCTCGCCCTGGAATTGCATCTACAGCGCGGCAAAGCTTGCCCAGGACCCGCAATTCCCAAAGACGCACATTCTCGGCACCGGCGCCTTTGTCTTTGTCGAGCACGTCAAGGGACAGTATTGGCGAGGCAAGCGCTGGGACCGGTATTTTCAACCGGGGAAGCCGTATCTCGACGGCTACCAGGCCGATTTCATCACCGGGCCGGCGGTCATGGCCGGCTACAAGAGCGGCAAGATCGGGGCCGAGTTCCGCGGCGTGTCGCCGCCGCAGCGCGACCAGCTCGTGGCCGCGCTGGGCGAGCGCGTCGCGGTCAGCGAGAGCCCGTGGCTTGCCAATCTGATGGTGGTGTTCAACACCAAGCGAAAGCCCTTCGACGATGCGCGGGTCAGGCGGGCGCTATCGCTTGCGATCGATCGCTGGGGTGCAGCGCAGCAGCTGCAAAAATCGACCTTTTTGAAATATGTCGGCGGCGTCATGCGGCCGGGCTCGAGCTGGGCCACGCCAGAAGCCCAGCTCGTCGAGCTGCCCGGCTTTGGCCGCGACATCGCGGCTTCCCGAGCCGAGGCGCACCGGCTGTTGGCGGCGGCCGGCGTGCACGATCTGAAGCTGGCCGTGATGGTCCGCGACATCCCGATGCCGCATTACGCCGGGGCCGACCTGCTGGTCGACAGCTGGCGCCAAATCGGCGTCGCAGCGACCAAGAACAAGCTCAACATTTTCGATTGGCAGAAGGAAGCCGAAACCGGCAATTTCGATGTAGCGCTCGATTTTTCCGGCGATTTCTTCGACGACCCGACAATCCAGCTGACGAAATACGTTTCGCATGATCTCTCGCCGGTCAATTTTTCGTTTTCCACCGATCGGTTTCTCGATGCGTTGTATGTCGGCCAAGCGATCACCGGCGACCCGCAGGAGCGCGCCAAGATCGTGCGCGCCTTTGAGCGGCACGCGCTCGACGAAGCTTACGCCGTGCCTTTATTGTGGTGGAACCGGATCGTCGTCACTACGGCCAAGCTCAAGGGCTGGAGCATCACGCCCAGCCATTTTATCGGCCAGGACCTGACCGATGTCTGGCTCGATCATGAATAACCAATGGGAAGCGCAATGGCGAATGTGAGACTGGCCGATCGGGGGGCGTCAGGCAGGCCGGCAGCGCATCGGTCGCCCTTGCGCAAGCTGTACGTCCAGGTGCTGATCGCGATCGCCGTCGGCATCCTGCTCGGACATTTCGACCCGAAACTCGGGGCTCAGATGAAGCCGTTGAGCGACGCCTTCATCCTGTTGATCCGCGCGGTCGTGCCGCCGATCATCTTTGCCACGGTTGCCGTCGGCATCGCCAAGATGGGTGACATGAAGCGGGTCGGCGTCGTCGGCGTGCGCGCCATCGTTTATTTCGAGGTGGTCTCGACCTTGGCGCTGCTGATCGGCCTCGGCGTCGGCAATCTGCTGCAGCCGGGCGCCGGGCTGCACATCAATCCGGCGACGTTGGACGGCAAGCTCGTCGCCGGCTACGTCACCGGCGCCAAATCGCTGACAATCGTCGATTTCCTGTTGAAGATGATCCCGCACAACCTGGTCGGCGCGGTGGCCGAAGGGCAGATCCTGCCGGTCCTGGTCATGGCGATCCTGTTCGGTTTTGCGCTCTGCCATCTGGGCGAGCGCGGCCAGCGGCTCGTCACCTTGATCGACGATTTCACCCAGGTGCTGTTCGGCATCGTCCGCATCGTCATGTATGTGGCGCCGCTTGCCGCCTTTGGCGCGATGGCGTTCACCGTCGGCAAGTTCGGCTTTGGCTCGCTCGCCAGCCTCGGCCGGCTTTTGCTCAGCGTCTACGTCACCTCGATCCTGTTCGTCCTCATCGGGTTCGGGCTGATCGCCCGCCTCTTCGGCCTGCGCGTCCTCAAAATCCTGCGCTACTTCAAAGACGAATTGCTGATCGCGTTCAGCGCCACCTCCGGCGAGGCGATGATCCCGCGCTCGATCGTCAAGCTCGAGCGCATCGGCTGCTCGGAGGAGACGGTCGGGCTGGTCTTGCCGACCGGGTTTTCGTTCAACACGGACGGCACCGCAATCTATATGACGATGGCGGTCTTGTTTATCGCCCAGGCGACCGACATCCATCTGAGCTTTGGCCAGCAATTGACGATGCTGTTCGTCATGCTGTTCACGACCAAGGGAGCCGCGGGGGTGGCCGGCGCTGGGTTTGTAGCGCTCGCCGCAACTTTGCCGTCGCTCGGCATCCTGCCGGTCGGTGGCTTGGCGCTGTTGCTCGGGGTCGAGCGCTTCATGTCCGAGATCCGCGCCGTCACCAACCTCTTCAGCAATATTTTCGCGACTGTGGTCGTGGCCAAATGGATGGGCGAGCTCGACGACGAGCGGGTGCGCCGGGTGCTGGACGGCGATGCCGACAGCGTCGAGGCGCCGGTCGAGGACCCGGTCCTGGCGCGCGGCGCGCGCGGGTGACGGGCCTGTCGCGCTGCGAATGACCGTCGCAATCTTTCATTGCCCCGCCTGCGCGCGCGAGCTGAGCGTGGCGCCGCCGCGTTGGCGGTGCGATTGCGGCAGCCCCATCGAGCTGGCGCCGGGGGCCGGGCTCGGGCGCAGCGATATCGCCATCGGCGAGGCGTCGCTGTGGCGTTACCAGGCGGCGCTGGCGCTAAAGGCGCCGCCCAAAGTCTCGCTCGGCGAGGGCTGGACCCCGCTTGTCCGGCGCCGCTGGCAGAACGCCGAGATCCTGTTCAAGCTCGAATCGCAAATGCCGACCGGTTCGTTCAAGGACCGCGGCACCGCGGTCATGCTGAACCATCTGATCGAGGCCGGGGTCGGAAGGGTGCACGAGGATTCCTCGGGCAATGCCGGCGCGTCGCTCGCCACCTACGCCGCCGCTGCCGGCATCCCCTGCCGGATTTATGTCCCGGCCGCAGCGCCCCGAGCCAAGCTCGTCCAGATCGCCGCCGCGGGGGCCGAGCTGCGTCCGATCCCCGGCACCCGCCAGGACGTGACCGAGGCGGCGCTCGCCGCTTCCGGCGACAGCTTTTACGCGAGCCACAACTGGCACCCCTATTTTATCGAGGGCACCAAAACGCTCGCCTTCGAGCTGTGGGAGCAGCTCGGTTTTGCCGTGCCCGACAACATCCTCGTGCCGACCGGCTATGGCAGCAACATTCTCGGCCTCGACCGCGGCTTTGACGAGCTCGAGCGGCGCGGCGAGATTACCCGCCGGCCGCGGCTTTTCGCGGTTCAGGCCGCCAATTGCGCCGCGCTCGCCGCCGCCTGGGAGGCTGATGCCGACGATTTCATTCCGTTTGCCACCGCGCCGACGATTGCCGACGGGATTGCGACGCTGCGGCCGGTGCGCGCCGCCGCCGTGCTGCGCGCGTTGCGCCGCTCGGGAGGCGGCGTCGTCGCGGTTGCCGAGACGGAAATCATGCCGGCGCTCGCTGCCCTCGGGCGGATCGGGCTCTTTGTCGAGCCGACTGCCGCCACGGCCGGTGCGGCGCTGACACGGCTGCTGCACGACGGAACGATCGCCGCCGGCGAGACGACCGTCGCGGTGCTGACCGGCTCCGGCCTCAAGGCGGCCGACCGGATCGGCGAGCTGCTCGGGGTCGGGAGCAGCGGATGATCGAGGTCCGGGCGGCGACCGCGGCGGACGCAGCGGCAGTGGCCCGTCTAGTCGGCCAGCTGGTGCGCGAGGAAATCGCCGCAGAGGAGATCGGCGAGCGGCTGCGTCGCCTGGCGGCGACCGGCTCCGATCCGGTCTTTCTCGCTTGCGAGCAGGGTGCCGCGATCGGGCTGATGGCGCTGCATGTGGCGCCGATCCTGCACTATGCGCGGCCTGCCCTGCGCATCACCGAGCTTGTCGTCGACTGCCGGCACCGCCGCCGCGGCATCGGCCGCCTGCTGATCGCGCAGGCCGAGCGCCAAGCAGCAGCGGTCGGCTGCGAGATCATCGAGCTGACCTCGGCGCTCGACCGCAACGACGCGCATGCGTTTTACCGAAGCCTCGGCTTCGCCGCGAATTCGCTGCGCTTTCGCAAGCTGCCCGACCTGAAGCCGGTCAGTAGCGCAGCAGGGCGCCGACGAGGCCGGGCGGCGGAAGCTGTTGGCGGTCGACCAGCATGACCTCGCCGCCATGGCGCAAAGTCATCACCGCGGCGTCGTCCAATAGATCAATATCGCCTTCGACCGGGGATTGATGCGCCACAATCCGGTCGGCCGCCTCGTCGAACCGGCCCCACAGATGCTCGTCGCCGCACAGGAACAGCGTGTCGATCCGGGCGTAGCGCGCCGCGCGCACGATGTCGGCCGGCTTGGTCGTGGCCTGGCCGGTGCCGATCCGGCTGTTGAAGCGCTCGACCGCGGCCTTGCGGGCATGCCGGCATTTTTCATCGACGAGCGCATAGGCCGCGCGATGCAGCTCTTCGTCGCGCAACCGGTCCGGATTCTCGTCAAGGCCGTCGGACAGAATCTCTTTCCAGCCGGCGATTTCACGGAAATGGCCGCGGAGCTCCGAGCTGGCGGCAAGAACAACCGGGGCGGGTTTGCGCCGGATCTCCGGCTCGACAACGGTGACGACCCGGCGCAGCATTTCGAGCAATTCGGTTTTGCGGATCTCGTCGGGCGCCGGTCCGAAGGATTGCGCCTTGGCATACCCGCCGCGGCGCCCGCCTGGGCCGGCGTAGTGACCCTCCTGATACTCGGTCTCGCCCCTAATCTGGTCGACACCCGCGGGCAGATCGAGCCCCGAGGCCTCGGTAAGCTCCCGCCTCGTTCCGTGGTAGAGGCGCGCCCGGCGCGCGCTCAAGCAAAGCAGCCAAAATGGGCCGGCCTCGACGACGAGCGGCAGCAGCGGTTTGATATGAAAGCGGGTGCCGACCACTAGCTCTTCGGCAACCGCGGCCGGCAGCTGGTGGATGCGGGCAAAATCCGGCGCTAGGAAGATCGCAAGTCCTCCTCGCTGATGTTGCCAAAACGCCTCGTCATCGACGAGACGTGCGGCGGGGGCGAGCAATGTCTCGATGGCCGGGCTGCGTCGGGCCGGCTTCAGCCGCTCGGCAACATCGCTCAGCAGATTTTTGAGCCGGATCGGGTCCTGCCGGATTTCCCTCCCTGCGGCATGGGTCGAAAGGAACAGCGAAATCGCCGGTTCCGCGTCGATCGCCACCAACTCGTCCAAATCGGAATGGCTGAACATGATCGGCCTCGGGCTCGAAGGTCCTATCTTCCGAACCTCCAACCCGGCGCCTGCGTTCCGTGCCGCGGCGCACGCCGGCTCAATCGTGCTTGGTCGATTCCTTGCCGTGCGCTTCGGCCGATTTTGTCGGTTGCGCCTTTGCTGCGGGCCGCGCGGCGGCTGTATGTGCGGCTGGGTGCGGCGCTGGCCGCGGGGCTGCGGCAACGGGGTGCGGCGCCGGCCGTGGGGCTGCGGGGTGCGGCGCCGGTCTCGCCCGTTCCGGTACAGCGCGCGCGGCGCGCGGCGCCGCCGGCACGGGCGGTCTCGCCGACTGTTTCTCCTCGGCCTTTGGTGGCGTGACGCGAGCGGGCGCCGGATGAGCCGCCGGCGCCTCGCGTCGCGTCGCCGACGCAGGACGGCTCTCGGCGGGCGCGCGAGGCTGCCGCTCCGAGGGCTGCGCAGTGGTTTCGCGGTGGGGAGTTTGCGCGGCGGGCGTCCTGTCGCGCGCGGCCGGCGCGGCCCCCGAAGGCGCCAGCGGCGCAGCGGGTCTTGCCGCGGCCGCCGGCTGCGAGGGGCGGGTGGCGTTTGGACCGGCCGACTTGCCCTTGCGCTCGTTGGCGGTCGGCTGGTTACGTTCCGCTGTCGGGCTATTCGACTGCACCGCAGTGTTTGGACCAACTGCCGCGCCTTTGGGCTCGTTGTCGGTCGGCTGGTTGCGTCCGGCGATTGGGCCATTCGGCGGCATTGCGGCGTTTCGTCCAGCGGCCTCGCCTTTGCGCTCATTGGCAGCTGGTTGATTGCGTTCGCCGGCGCCGCCAGTCGGCCCATTCGACTGCACCGCGGCATTGCCGCCGGAGGTCTCGCCTTTGCGCTCGCTGGCTGGCGGCTGCTTCTGGGCAGCCGGGCCGGCTTGCGCCGGGTGCGCCGGCGGCAGTGCCGCGGTGTTCGAGGGTCTGCCGTTGGGCGCCGGTCGGCCGGCATTCTCCGGCAAGCGTTCGCGGCCACGCGCTGCTTCGCCGCGCGGCCCAGCGGCCGGCGGGTTCGCGCCCGCGGCGGCTTCGCCGGCCATGCCAGGCCCAGTGGCGCGATTAGGACCGAGGGCTGCCTCACCGGCTTTGCCTCGGTGCGGTCCCGGCGCAGTGCGAGCCACGACTGGCGTGACCGGCGGGCGGGTTGTCACTCGCGCGCGGCGCAATTCGGTTTCCGGGACATGAATCGCGGCCGGCGCTACCCGGTCGGCATTGGCGAAAACGCGCCGCGGCACCACCGTCGCAAAACGTCGGTTGGCAAAGTTCTGATTGACCACGCGCGGGGGCGGGTTGCCGTCGTTGCGGACGACGATCGTGTTGATGTTGCGCACGTTGGTGACGTTGACGTTGCGGATATAGTTGATGTTGCGAGTATAGCTCGGCCAGTAGACCTCGCCCGGCGCCAGCGGGAACCAGCCGACCGGCGGCCCCGCGGCAGCCCGGACGCCGATGCCCGCCCCGCCGCCGCCAAAGCCGACAAAGGCCACGAGGGCCGGCGCATAAACCGGCCGCGCGACATATTGGCCGGGGACCCACCCCCAGCGGCTGCCGACATAAGCCCAGCGGCCATAATGGAACGGCGCAAAGCCCCACGGCTGCTGATCGACCCAGGTCCAGCCCCAGGGCGGAACCCAGACCCAGCGGCCGTCGTGATAAGGCGCCCAATCGGCCGGCACCTGCTTCGGGTACCACACCTCGCCGTATTGCGGGTTTTGCTGCCAATCGCCGTAAGCGGAGAGCTCGGCATAGCCGGTCATCTGCGGCGATACGTATTTGTGTGTCGCGACGTGCGATTCCTCGGTGTTGCGGCCCTTGGCCCACGCGACGAACTCGTCGGACGTCGCGTGCTGAAGCTGCACGGTTATCGGGTTCGAGCCGGTCAATACAGCGGCATCGCCGCTTTTGATGCCGGTATCGGCGCCGCCGCCGACAAAGCGCGCGCTTCCCTCAAACACGGCGACGCGTGCCGGTTGGCTCGCGCTGCCGCTATCGATGTCGTAAGCGCCGGGCTGCAACAGCCACACGCCCCCTTGCGGCGTGTCGATCTCGAAGCTCTGCCCGGCATCGAGCTGGCGCAGCTGCACATAGACCCGGCCCTGGGGCAGGGCGAGTTGCGCCACCTGATCGTTCAAATTGGTGACGTCGACCTCGGTTCCGCCGGCCATGTCGATCGTACTCGGGCCGATCCGCATTTCGGCCCGCGCCGAAGCATCGGTCCAAAACGAACCGCCGGTCGCAACCGGGTAATTGGCACCGGCGGCCGACCATTCGGTTTCGCCCGCCATGTGAAAAGCGAGATTGCCCGAGACATAGCTGATGCGCCCGACCCGGGCTGGCGGCTCCTCCTGGGCCGCCGCCGGCAACGCGGCCCCGAGGAGGAGGATGAGAGCGACGAGAACACGCACGGCTGGCATCCGAACTGATTGGCTACTGCGAAAACGGTTCGATTGCGGCGCGATTGTGGCGCGGCCGGCTCAGGTGAAGGCAGCGGAACGCGCCGACTTGTCACGTCGGCCTGAATCCGCCAGTCTCGGCGTAGAAATAAGGAGGTTGAGATGCTGCAGGACCTGTTGCCGCAGGCGGAACGGATCGCGGCCCGGCTCAAAGCGCGCAACGAGACGATCTCGATCGCCGAGTCTTCAACCGCCGGCATGGTCTCCGCGGCCTTGCTGGCGGTGCCCGGCGCCTCGGCCTATTTCCTCGGCGGTGCCGTCGTCTATACGCGGCAGTCGCGCGCCGAATTGCTCGGCGTGACCGAAGCCGAGATGCAGGGGATCACCCCCTCGACCGAGCCCTACGCATTGCTCTTTGCGCGCAAGATCCGCGGCAAGCTCGCCACCACCTGGTCGGTCGGCGAAACCGGCACGGCCGGACCCACCGGCAGCCGCTACGGCCACAACGCCGGACACTCCTGCATCGCCGTCATCGGCCCCGGCGGCGAGCGTTCGCTGACTGTCGAGACCGGCAACAGCGACCGGATCGCCAATATGCGCGCCTTTTCGCTCGCTGCCTTCGACTTGTTGGAAAAAGCGCTGGGCTGATCTGCCGGGGCTCAGGCGGCGGCGAGCTGGCGCGGCCGCCAGATCGCGACATGGGCGATGCGGGCGACGGGTGTCTTGCCGTTGGCGTAAACCAGCACGTCGAGATCGACGAAACGGTGGCCTTTTTTCTCGTAATTGGCGGTGACGAGTGCGTTCGCCGAGAGCTCGTCGCCGAGACGGGCTGCCGCGAAATGCTCGATCCGGCTGCCGACATGCATCCATGGGCCCAGCACGACGTTGTGGCGCAATGCCCAATTGCCGATGTGCAGGATCGTGCCGGGATGGACCAGGCCCTCCTCGTCGTAGAGCGGCAAGGTCTCGCCGATGTCGCGCAGATATTGGCGCGCCGCAGGACCGTCCATGCGGAACGGGTGTATAGCAAACCGAGAGCCGGCAGCCAGCGTCCGCTCGCCGGCCGGGGGGCGGTCCGCATCGGCCGGCGGGTCCGGCGGGACCATTTCGGCAAAAGTGGGGAGCGGGTTCGGCGGCTCACCCGGCAGTGACGCCGAGCCGGTGGCGCACAGCACACCCTCGCTCTCGACCCGGATGTCGAGCCTGCCCGCAATTTCGGTCGCTGTGACGATGGCGGTGTTGCCGTCATAGACCGGCTTAAGGAGCCGGCATTCGCCGTGACCGCGCTCGAGCCAGGCGCGGCCCCAGCGCAGGACGGGCAGATGCGTCATATAGGCGTAGACCTCGACACCCGGCACAAGGCCGCCCTTGAACCCGAACCGGCGGGCGACATCGTCGTCATGGATCTTGTTCTCGGATTGCGCGGCGGTATTGACCGCGGCGACACGATAGGGGCCGAGAAACGATTGGGTCATGGCTCGGTTTCCCGCACTCGGATATAAGCGGATGCCGAGGCTCGCACCGGCGCGCGGCCGGCGCAATCCTTTCCCTGAGCATCGAGGCGGTCATGAACGAGACGCTTCCCGAATACGAGCTCTATGCGATCCGCTATGCCGAGCGCGACGCGCGGCGCGCCGACCATTTTATCGGCGGCGACCCGCATGACGGGCCGATGCCGATGGATTATTTCGTCTGGGCCGCGATCGGCCGCGAGCGCAGCTTTGTCATCGACACCGGCTTTACCGCCGAGGTCGCCGCCGCGCGCGGCCGACGGCATCTGCGCTGCCCGGCCGAGTCGCTGGCGATGGTCGGGCTCGACCGCAATACCGTCGCCGACGTGATCCTGACGCATCTGCATTACGACCATGTCGGCACCTTCCACCGTTTTCCGGCGGCCCAATTCCATCTGCAGGAAAAGGAGCTGCACTACACGACCGGACACCATATGCGGCACCCGTTCCTCGCCCATTCGTTCGAGGTCGAGGATGTGGTCGGCATCGTGCAGCTTAATTTTGCCCAGCGGGTGCGGCTCTATAACGGCCCGGCCGAATTGGCGCCGGGGATCAGCATTCACCCGGTCGGCGGCCATACGCCCGGCATGCAGTTCGTGCGCGTCCACACCGGCCGCGGCTGGGTCGTGCTCGCCTCCGACGTAACGCATTACTACGAGAACATGGAACGAGGGCGGCCCTTCACCGCCGCCTTCCATATCGGCGACATGCTCGACGCCTATGATGCGTTGCGCGCCGCCGCTCCTTCGCCGCAGCACATCGTCCCCGGCCACGACCCCCTGGTCATGCGCCGCTACCCGCCGGCCTCCCCGTCGCTCGAAGGCCTCGTCGTCCGCCTCGACGTCATGCCCCGCGATTAGGGAGCAGCAGCCCGGTTCCGGTCGACCCGAGCGCGGTCTCGCCGCCACCGTGGCGCCCCCAATTCGTGAGGAACGGTTACAGAGCGACGCGAAAGGGCGTAGGCTCGCTGCCATATGCCCAGCACGAGACGGAGGAAGCGATGCGCGGCGTGGTCTTTACCGGCGAGCGGCAGATCGAGCTGATGGATTTCCCCGACCCGACCCCAGGTCCCGGTGAGGTCGTCGTGGAGATGAAGGCGTCCGGTATGTGCGGTAGCGACCTGCACCAGTACCGGCGGCCAAAGGGCGGGGGTGCGATCGGCGGCATCGCGGCAAGTCCCGACCCGGTGATCGGCGGGCACGAGCCCTGTGGGATCGTCGCCGCGATCGGCTCCGGCGTCTCCGACAAGCAGGCAAAGCTCGGTCAGCGCGTCATGGTGCACCACTACAAGGGCTGCACCGTGTGCAACCATTGCCGCTCGGGCTGGTCGCAGCTGTGTCAGGAAGAAACCGTGCTTGTCTATGGCAACAACGCCCATGGCGGGCATGCGCGCTGGCTCAAGGTTCCGGCCTTTACCCTGGTGCCGCTCGACGACGCGCTCAGCTTTACCGCCGGGGCGGCGATCTCGTGCGGCACCGGCACCGCCTATGGCGCGCTGCGCCGGCTGAACCTTTCGGGCAACGACACGATCGCGCTTTTCGGCCAAGGCCCGGTCGGCCTGTCGGCGACCCAGCTCGCCACGGCGATGGGCGCGCGGGTCATCGCCCTCGATGTGAGCCCCGAGCGGCTCGAGCGCGCCAAGGAGTTCGGCGCCTGGGAGACCGTCAATCCGCGCTCAAACGACCCGGTGGGTGCCGTGAAGGACCTGACCCATGGCGGCGCGGATTTCACGCTCGATACCTCGAGCCAGCCCGAGGGGCGCATCGCCGCGGTGCGCAGCGCCAAGGTCTGGGGCACGGTGTGCTTTGTCGGCGAGCGTAACAACGTCACGATCGACGTGAGCCCCGACATGCTGAGGAAGCAGCTGACCATCGTCGCGTCCTGGACCTTCTCTTGGCAGGGCCAAGCCGATTGCGCGCGGTTCTGCGTCGAGCGCAAGGTCGATGTCGATCGCCTGTTCACCCATAGCTGGCGGCTCGACCAGGCCGAAGAGGCCTATCGGCTCTTCGACACCCAAACCACCGGCAAAGGGGTCTTTCTGCTATAATGGGACCAGGTGAAATACGGTATTAAGGTTCGCCGTGAAACGAGGCGGCGATGACGCACATCCATGTGATCCACGAGAATGCGGCGTGGCTCGAACCGCTGGCCGCGGCGCTCGACCGGCGGGGCTTGCCGTGGCGGGACTGGTTTCTCGACCACGGCACCTTCGATTTGTCGCGGCCCCCGCCGGCGGGTATCTTCTACAACCGGATGAGCGCCTCCTCGCATACCCGCGGGCATCGCTATGCCGCGGAATTGACCGCGGCGGTGCTGGCCTGGCTCGAACGGCACGGGCGCAAAGTCGTCAATGGCGGGCGGGCGCTCGACCTCGAAATCAGCAAGGCGCGCCAATACGCGGCACTCGAAGCCGCCGGCATTCGCACCCCCGACACAATCCTCGTCACCGGCGCCGAAGCGCTGGCCGAAGCGGCGCGCCGCCATTTCGCCGGGACGCCCTTTATCCTCAAGCCCAATCGCGGCGGCAAAGGGTTGGGGGTGCGGCTGTTCCGCAGCGCCGAAGCGCTCGCCGATTATTTGAACTCCGCGGATTATGAAGCGCCGGTCGATGGCCTCCATCTGCTGCAGCAATATGTGTGGGCGCCCGAGCCGCTGATCACTCGCGCCGAGTTTATCGGCGGCCGGTTTTTCTATGCGGTCGAGGTCGATACGAGCGACGGCTTCGAATTGTGCCCGGCCGACACCTGCGCCGTCGGTGAGGCGTTCTGCCCGGCGGGCGAGGCACGGCGCGCCAAGTTCACGATCGTCGACGACATCGACCCGGCGCTGAAGCGCGCCTATCAGGCGTTTCTCGCGCAAAACCGGATAGGCGTCGCCGGGATCGAGTTTATCACCGGCAGCGACGGCCAAACCTATACCTACGACGTCAACACCAACACCAACTACAATCCCGAGGCCGAAGCCCGCGCCGGCCGCTCGGCGATGGCGGCTCTTGCGAGCTATCTCGGCGCCGAGCTCGCCCGCGCCGGCGGCAGCTAATCGCAGCTATGCCCGGCCGGACAGCATCATCGATGTCAGAGCGCGATCCCGTGAACTAGATCCGCCAACCACGATCCAGGAGCCGCGCAGCAAAGCGGTTCAGCCCGGGGCAAGCTCCATAAAAAACTTACGCGAATGTGAACTCGCTCATACGCGTGCGGCGCCACCTCGGTTATTTGTCGCGGTGCGGCTGATTGGGGCTGAGGGCAAAGGCGCATCCGCGCTGCCGTTAGGGGCCGCTTTGCCAGGAGGTTCGCCAATGCTGGGCAATCAGGATGTCGGCGCCGATGTCTGCTTGTGGCAACGGTTTCTGATCGGGAGGGGCTTCTCCTTGCCGTCGGGTGCGGATGGGGATTTCGGTCCCGAGACGATCCGGGCGACGCGGAGTTTCCAGTCGGGCCAGCATATTCCGGCGAATGGCGTGCTCGACGACGAGACGGAAGCGGTGGCGATGCGCCTGGGCTTTGTGCCTCAAGAGGCAGGCGCGCGCCCATTGCCGACCGATCCGGCAACGCGACTGAGGTCCTTTCCGTCGGCGCCCGAGGATCTTGCTTCGCCCACGGTCGAGGCGCAGCAGCATCGGTTTGGACCGCTCGAGTTCCGGCCGGCGGGCGACCAGGCGAACCCCGAGCGGATCGTGATTACCAATGATTTTGCAGCAAAAATCGTGAACGTAACCGTGCCGCAGCTGGCGAACCTGACCGGTGCGCCGCGAAGCTTGTCCGTTCCTTGGCACCGGCTCGTCGTGCAGCAGCTGAAGGCGTTGTGGTCGGCATGGGAAAATGCCGGGCTGTTGTCGCGCGTAAAGACCTTTGGTGGCTCGTTTGAACCGCGGTTTGTCCGCGGTGAGATCGGGACGCTGAGCAATCACGCCTTTGGCGCCGCCTTCGACATCAACTTCACATGGAACCAGCTCGGCAAGGTTCCGGCGCTGGTCGGCGAGCGCGGCTCGGTGCGCGAGCTGGTGCCGATCGCCAACCGCCTCGGGTTCTTCTGGGGTGGCCATTTCCATTCCCGGCTCGACGGCAATCATTTCGAGGTGGCGCGCATCATGACCGAAACCGAAGTGGACGAAGTGCTCGCATCGCCGGATATCGGCGTGTAGGAACGGAGAGTGCGCGCCAATGCAGAACCCTTCAGCTTACGAGCCCGACCCTGCTGCGGTGCCGGTGCTCGGCGATATTGTCCGGCTGGTCCGACAGGCACGGGCCGTCAATCAGGTGTTCACCCTGCCGCCAAAGCTGCTCGCGGTGCTGCCCACCGGGCAACTTTTTCTCGACTCCGAATTGCAGCTCGACACCGACGGCGCGCCCGGGCTCTCTGGCGACCCGACCCAGCAGAGCGACACCTCGCTGCACACCCATGACCGGCGGCCGATCAACGCCAACCGGGTGCCGTATTTCGTGCTGCCGGGCCCCAAGGAGTGGCCGCGACAGTTCGGGATCGGGCTCGGCGATCTCGCCGCGGTGATCTTTGGCGACCGGCTCGCCTTTGCCGTTTTCGCCGATTCCGGGCCCCCGTCCAAAATCGGCGAGGGCTCGATCGAGCTCTTCCGCCGCCTCGGCCAGGAGCGCGTTCGCCCGAACGGCACGGTGCGCGACATCGGCATGGGCCCCGGCGTCATCACCATCGTCTTCCCGGGCAGCAGCATGCCGGCCGACCTGGAAAACGAAAGCGTCCTTCTCGCCGCTATCGCCGCGCGCGGACCCGGCCTGTTCCAAAACCTAGGTGGAATGATACCGACGGAATGATCGTGCCCTTTTACCCAGTTTCCCGCGTTCTCTATAAACCGCTTGTGCCGCGCTGCTTCGTAATCGTAGGCTGAGCTGCCGGTGTCGGCGTAGTTGTCCTCTACCGGCCCCGACTGGGACGCAGGGCATGATCCGCCTTTTTGTCGGGATTGGATTTCCGCCGGAGCTCAAGCTGCGGCTGTCATTGCTGTGCTCGGGCGTGACCGGGGCAAAGTGGGTCGATCCCGGCAATCTCCATTTGACATTGCGGTTTATCGGCGAGATCGGCGAGGACCGGGCGGCCGACATCGACGAGGCACTGCAGCGGGTACGGGCACGTCCGTTCGATCTGCAGCTGGCCGGCGCCGGGGTGTTTGGCGACAAGCCGCGCGCGCTCTGGGTCGGCGTCGAGCGCAGCCCGGAGCTCGTCCGGTTGCGTGACAAGGTCGAGCATGCGCTGGTCCGTGCCGGCTTGCCGCCCGAGCCGCGCAAATTTGCTCCGCATGTGACCTTGGCGCGGTTGAAAAACCCGGCGCTGGACCGGCTCGCCGAATTTCTCGGGGCGCATGCGGGGTTTCGCGCCGACCCGCTCGCGGTACGCGCGTTCAGCCTGATTGCGAGCTTTCCGACCAAGGCCGGCTCGCTTTATGAGGATCAGGCGGATTACCCGCTGCGGCCGTGATCCCCCAAGGGGTAGAGGAGCACGCGATGGCGCATTGGCTTTTGAAATCGGAACCGTCGAGCTATTCCTGGGACCGCCTCCTCGCCGATGGCCGCACCCATTGGGACGGGGTCAAGAATGCCCAGGCGCTTAACAATCTGCGCGCGATGAAAACCGGCGACCGCGCCTTTTTTTATCATTCGAACGAGGGCAAGGACATTGTCGGGATCGCCGAGGTGGTCCGGACCTTCTATCCCGACCCGAGCGACAAGACCGGCAAGCTCGGCATGGTCGATATCAGGCCGGTGGCGCCGGTTAAAACCCCGGTCACATTGGCGGCGATGAAAGCCAATCCCGAGCTGGCGCAGCTGTCGCTGATCCGGCAGTCGCGGCTCTCGGTCTGCCCGGTCCGCGACGACGAATGGGCGGTGATCTGCCGGATGGCCGGCGTGCCGCAATAAACCGCAGCTATCGTGCGGCTTCGCGGCGCAGCCAGTCGCGGAAGGCGCGGACCTTGGGCCGGTCGCAGGCCCCCGGCGCGGTGACGAGGTAATAGGCAAACAGGTCCGGGAGCGATAGCGAGAACAGCCGCACGAGGCGGCCGGCGGCGATGTCGGCGGCGGCGATCGTGCTCTGCGCGAGGACGACCCCGTGGCCGGCGATTGCCGCATCGAGCGCCAGATACATGTTGTTGAAGCTGAGCCCGGCGGGCGCCGGCATGTCGCCGACCCCCGCCGCCTTGAGCCACATCGGCCAGGTCGGCGCCAGCGGATCGCGCTCGACCGCCTGATCCTGGATCAGCGCGTGATGCCGCAGATCGCCGGGCGCACCGAGCGGCGGGCCGGCCGCGAGCAGCTGCGGGCTGCATGCCGGGAACACCTCGTTGGTGAACAGCAATTCGACGTCGAGGCCGGGATAGCGGCCGGCGCCGTAGCGGATCGCGACATCGAAATCGCCGCGGCTCATATCGACGACATTGTCGGTCGCGGAGAGGCGCACATCGATGTCGGGCGCCTCCTCCTGAAACTGGTGCAGGCGCGGTACCAGCCATTTGGCGGCAAATGACGGCGAGGCGGTGACGGTCAGCGTACCGGTGTCGTTGTGCGCGCGCAGCCGCCCGACGGCGGCGCCGATTTCGGCAAAACCCGCGGTCAGACCTGGCAGCAGGATATGGGCGGATGGGGTCAGCGCGATCGATCGGTTGAGGCGCTGAAACAGCCGGACCCCGAAATCCTGCTCCAAAGCATGGATCTGGTGGCTGATCGCGGCCGGCGTCACGTGCAGCTCAGCCGCGGCCCTGGCAAAGCTCATCAGCCGCGCCGCAGCCTCGAAGGCGCGCAAGGCGCTGAGCGGGGGTAGATGGCTATTCGGCCGTGATGAGGAAATCTCAACCGTCGCTGAAAAACTCTCGTTTGTAGAGGCAGGTTGTCCAAGCCATTTAGGCGCGCATCGGCGAACGCACAAGTGTCCGAAGGATTAGGAGAGATAAATGTCCGCAACTCTGCTCTGGCGCGTGGGCGCGTCCCCCCGGTCTCGGCGGCGCCGGGTACGGGGACGGCTGGGCCCTATCGGCCGGGCGATCGCGGGCTTGCGGGCTTGGCGCCAGCGCAGCCGCGCACGCGCCGAACTCGCCGGCCTCGACGACCGCATGCTGCGCGATATCGGCGTCACCCGCGCCGAAGCCGAGTATCTGAGCAGCAAGCCGTTCTGGAAGGAATGAAATTCCGGTTTACTGTCGTTCCACCGCGCGACATCCCGTCGCCGCCCGAAGAAGGATGAAGCCTGTGAGCGATTTCAAGTCGTTGCCTTATGTCGAGGCCGAGCTGAACTACATCGTGCCGACGGCCGAACGGCCGCGTTATTACGCCTATGATACGGGTCCCGACGGACCGCGCTCGAACATGATCCATGAAGCGCACAAGGTGCGCATCCATGACATGCGGCCGATCGCTGCGGAGATGGCGCTCGACCGCCAGGGCTTTGCGCTCGTCGAGCAGCACACCGAGGTGCAGGATTTCTGGGACGACGACGAGGTGCGCCGGGTCTATTACCCGGAGGCCGAGCGCTTCCTTGCCGAGGTTACCGGCGCCAGCCGTGTCTTTATCTTCGACCATCTGCAGCGCCGGCGGGTGCCGGGGTTGCTCGACCGCTCGGCGGGTGGCCCGCGCCAGCCGGCGACTCGCGTCCATGTCGACCATACCGACCGCTCCGGTCCGCAACGGGTGCGCGACCTGCTGCCCGACGAGGCCGAGGAATTGCTGAAGGGCCGGGTCCAGGTAATCAATTTGTGGCGGCCGATCCGCGGCCCGTTGCAGGATGCGCCGCTCGCGGTATGCGATGCGCGCACCGTCGATCCGACGGATCTGGTGCCGTCCGATCTCGTCTATCGCGAGCGCGTCGGCGAGACCTATTCGGTGACCTGGAACCCGGCGCACCAATGGTGTTACGCGCCTGGGATGCGGCGCGAGGAAGCGCTCCTCCTCAAGATCGCCGACACGAAAAAGGACGGACGGGCGCGGTTCATGCCGCACACCGCGTTCACCGATCCGACCACTCCGCGCAACGCCTTCCCGCGCGAAAGCATTGAGCTGCGCACCCTCGTCTTTCATCCGGCCTGAACCGCGGCCGGCGGACCCCGCAAATGAAAACGGCGCCCGCAGGCGCCGTTTTCGTCAAGGTGCTTGCATTAAGCCGATTTGCGCCGCCGCCGCATCAGGCCGAGCCCGGCCAGCGCCGCGCCGACGATCGCGATCGAAGCCGGCTCGGGCGCCGCGATCGTGCCGAGCGTAAATTCGAACGCGCTGCTGGTCGTGCTGTCGCTCGCCGTGAACGAGAGAATAGGCGCGTCAAAGCTGGTGATGCGCACGTAAGCATTCGTGTCGCCGGACGCACCTCCCACCAGGGCTAGGATGTCGGCCCCTGAGACTGTCTGCGCGCCGTCGGTGGTCACTAGGTTGTAGCCTTCGGCGGAGTCGATCGTGCCCCACAGGATGTCGAGCTCGGATTGTCCGGTCGAAAACGTGACCGTCACTTGGCCGTTATTGGCTTGGGCCACCAGGTATTCGCTGGTCGCATCGGGCGGAATGAAGGGCGATTTCGCGATTGAATCCTGATTGCCGGTATACACACCGCTCGGCGGATTGGGGGCTCCAGTGGCAGAGCCGCCGGTGAAGGTGATACTTGATATCTGGGTGCCGGCGATAGGGCCGAGCGCGCCAGAGCCTATAAACGAATCGGCAGGCCCGGTTCCGATGTTCATCGGGGTGAACAGCGGCGGGGCGACCTGTGCCTGGATCACCAGAGACGCCGACGCGGTGCCGACCGTGGCGAAGAGGGCGATGGCGGCGGCGCCCGCGAGGTGTTCGAGTCTCATGTTCGCTTCCTTTCGGCGTTCGTCACCAAACAACGGGCAAATCGCGTGCCAACATCCATGAGCCAAGCAGGCACAAGAAAATCAGAGGGTTTGTGGAAAGTGTCGGGACCGGCGCTCGGGCCAGGTGTAAAGCCGAGCGACACTCCCGAATGATCGGAGCCAAAGAATGCGCAAAAAACGATATTTCGAATCCGTTAACCATGTTTTACGAACTCTGATACCCGCTTTACGGGATGGCGCTCGCAGATTATCTCTCGATAAGAGATATTAACTATACTTCCTGCGTTCCTCTGCGTAAAGATTTCCGACTGATCAACCGGCGACCGGCGAATCCGGCCTGCATCCATGCTGATGGACAGAGATCGGAGGGCGCGTCTTTACCAAAACTGCAAAAACCGATGCCATCCTTTACACTGCTCGCGATCACGGAAACCTCAATGGCCGGAACACGCTCCGGCCATTGACTGACGCAGCGGCTGCCGTCGCCGCGGCGGGGTTGCGGCGCTATTCGGCGGCTTCGGCGGTGACGAAAAAGCGGCGGCCGGTGGCGCGCTGGTTCTCGTAGATCGAGCCTTGGTATTCGGCCGGCGGCAGCGGCATCCGCACCGGCACCGGGGTAAGGCGCGGCATCAGGGTCGGCTCGCCGTCCAGCAGCAATTCGTCGAACTTGCCGATCCCCTCCTTGAGGCCGAGCAGCGGCCAGGCGTCGGCGGCGCGGTATTGGAACAACAGAAAGCGGCGCTCCCTACCGGAGAAATTGGTCGCCGAGCCGTGCACCGCGCGCACGTGGTGCACGGTGATCGAGCCGGCCCGGCCGAGGCACGGCATCGCGTGCGACAAATCGAGATCGGAGACGATGGGATCGATCGCCCCGCAAAACCGGCCGTCGGGGCCGTGATGGTCGTAGATCGGCCCCAGATGGCTGCCGGGGATCACCATCATCGGACCATTTTCCATCACGCAGTCGTCGAGCATGATGCCGACCGCTGCGAGATCGTCGTTGGTGTGTGGGTAGAACGCCCAATCCTGGTGCCATTCGACCGGCGCGCCATAGCCCGCCGACTTCATGTTGAGCTTGCCGGTGTCGAGCCGCACGGTGCCCCACAAATCCTTCAGCACCGCGACGATCTTCGGGTGGCGCGCGGCGCGGGCATATTCGGGATCGTGCAAATGCGGCGTCTTGATCCGGCGCACGCGCGGCTCGGCCGGAGAATGCGACTCCTCGAGATCGTAGACATCGTCATTGGCGATGACCCCGCGGGCGCTCTCGACCAGGCGATCGGTGACCCGCCGCAGTGCTGCGATCTCGGATTCGCTGAGGATATCGGGCACGACGATAAAGCCGTCTCGGTGATAGGCGGCGATCTGGTCGGGGGACAGCATGTTTCCTCCGGGCTGGGAGCGGCTTCCGGATGCCAGTCTGACAAATTGCCGGCGTCTCCGCCAGCGGATAGGCTGCGCCAAAAGCGAGTTGACCGGGAGTGCCGTGATGAAGGTGCTGAAAGGGGGGAGATTGATCGACGGGACCGGCGCCGGACCCGTCGCCGACGCGGCCGTGATCATTCGCGATCGGCACATCGAGGCGGTCGGTGCCAGTGGCGGCTGGCCCGCGGACACCGAGATCATCGACATTTCGGGCATGACGATCCTGCCCGGTCTGATCGACTGCCACGACCATCTGGCGATGCACGGCTATGAATTGTCGCGGCGCTGGGGGCTCGACGAGCCGCAAAGCACGCGCACCTTGCGCACCGCGCAGGTACTCCGCCAAACCTTAGCCGCCGGCTATACCACGGTACGCGACGCGGCCGGGCTCGACGCCGGCTTTAAGCGGGCAATCGACGAAGGCTTGATCGCTGGGCCGCGGCTTATCATTTCGCTCGTCATCATCTCGCCGATCGGCGGCATCGGCGACCGGGTGAGCCCGTCCGGCTTTTCGTGCTGCGTGCCAAACGACCCGCTGCTGCCCGACGGCGTCGTCACCGGCCTGGGCGACGTGCGCGCCGTGGTCCGCCGGGTCGTGCGCGCCGGCGCCGACGTCGTCAAATGCGCCACGACCGGCGGCGCCAGCTCGCGGCCGGAGCACGGGCCGCGCGACGGCGCCTTCAACCTCGACGAGATGCAGGCATTGGTCGAGGAGGCGCACGCGCTCGACCGTCGGGTCATGTGCCATGCGCTCGGCGGCCGCGGCCTACGCATCGCGGTCGAGGCGGGCGCCGATTCGATCGATCATGGCTGCTATCTCGACGAAGAGCCCGAACTGCTCGAACGGATGGCGCGCCAGGGCACCTTTTTCGTCCCGACCTTCGCCGTCTACGACTATCATCGCAAATCGCCGATGTCGCATATCCGCGAGCGGGCGAAGGACCTCGAAGAGCATCATGCGGCGAGCTTGCGCCGGGCGCTTGCCGCCGGGGTCAAGATCGCCGCCGGCACCGATGCCGGCGGCCACGGCCATCCGCCGAACGCGCTTGAGATCGCCGCTTTGGTCAAAGCTGGGATGACGCCGCTGCAAGCATTGCGCGCTGCCACCGGCTGGGCCGCCGAATGCATCGGCCGCGGCCGCGACCTCGGCACGGTCGAAAAAGGCAAGCTCGCCGATCTGGTCGTCGTCGCAGGCGACCCGCTCGCCGATGTGACGATCTTGCAGGACCCGGCGCGCATTGCGCTTGTGATCAAGGATGGCGAGATCGCCGCCGAGCGCCGCGGGCCCGCGGGGCGGCAAAAATGAGCGAGGCCCGCCGGCCGCTGGCGCTGGTCACTGGCGCGTCGAGCGGGATCGGCATCGAGCTCGCGCGAGAGCTTGCCCGCGACGGCCACGATCTGGTGCTGACCGCGCGGCGGGAGGCGCCGATGCAGCATCTGGCGGCCGAACTCGAGGCGACGGGCGCCGGCACGATCGTGATCCCGGCCGATCTGAGCCGGCCGGGTGCCGCGGCGGCATTGGTGCAAACGCTCGACGCGCGCGGCTTGGCGATCGACGTTCTGGTCAACAATGCCGGGCTTGGAGCCGCCGGCCGGTTCGACCGATCCGACCCGGGACGGATCGCCGAGATGCTGAATGTCAACATCGTCGCCTTGACCGAGCTTGCCCGGCTGCTGCTGCCCGGGATGGTCGCGCGCCGTCGCGGCCGGGTCATGCTGGTCGCCTCGACCGCCGGGTTTCTGCCGGGACCGGGAATGGCGGTCTATTTCGCGACCAAGGCCTATGTCTTGAGCCTGGGGGAGGCGCTGACGCAGGAACTGCGCGGCAGCGGCGTGACGGTTTCGACGCTTTGTCCCGGCGCCACTGCGACCGAATTCTTCAGGGTCGCCGGCGCCGCCGATCGGCGGCGCGGGATGATGAGCGCGGCTGAGGTCGCGCGCATCGGCTGGCGTGGGCTCAAATCGGGTCGTCGCGTCGTCGTTGCCGGTCTTGCCAACAAGGCGCAGGCGTTGGCCGCCCGCTTCGGCCCGCACTCGGTGTTGCTGCCGGTCGCCGCGGCGTTGATGCCGCGGCGGTAAGATCGGGATTTTGCTTCGAGGCCTTGGTGCGCTAATTTCGACGGAAATGCGACAAGGATGGCTTTGCCAAGCGTGCAAAACGGGCTGAACAGCGGAGAGGCGATCGGCGCCGGCGGCAACACCGCCGGACACCGGCTTGCCCCGATGGTGGCGCTGAGGCCGGGTCCGGCGGCGCGCGAAGAGCCTCGCGCGTCGGGTCCGCGGCCTTTCGCACGCCGACTTTCGGCCAATGTCGCAGCACTCGATCTCGGCACCAACAACTGCCGGCTCCTGGTTGCCCGCCCCGCGGGTGGCGGATTTCGCGTAATCGACGCGTTTTCGCGCATCGTCCGGCTCGGCGAAGGATTGACCGCGACCGGTGCCTTGGCCGAAGAGGCGATGGCGCGCACCCTCGACGCCCTCGAAATCTGTGCCGCCAAGATCGCCGCGCGCCGGGTTGGACGCGGCCGCTATATCGCTACCGAAGCCTGTCGCCGCGCTGCCAATTGCGAGGAGTTCCTCACCCGCATCCGTGAGCGGGTCGGGCTCGACATCGAAATCATCTCGACCGGCGAGGAGGCGCGGCTCGTTGTCACCGGCTGCACCCCGCTGCTTGACCCGCGCATCCCTTACGCGATCGTCTTCGATATCGGTGGCGGCTCGACCGAAATCATCTGGTTGCGGCTGTGGACGCGGCGCGACGGACGGCGCTGGCGGCCGCACATTCTGGGCTCGATGTCGCTGCCGCTCGGTGTGGTCAACCTGACCGATCGGTTTGGCGGCGAGGTGTCTCCCGCGGCCTATCGGACGATGGTCGGGGAGGCGATGGCCGCGCTCGAGCCATTCGAGCAGGCGCACCGTATCCTCGGCTGCGTTCGACAGGGCCGGGTGCAGATGCTCGGCAGCTCGGGCACGGTGACGACTTTGTCCGGGATCAATTTGGCATTGCCGCGCTATATCCGGGCCATGGTCGACGGCAGCATGCTGACCTTTGCGCAGATCAAAGCGGTGTCGGAGCATCTTGCCACCCTCGATGTCGCCGGCCGTGCGGCGAGCCCGTGCATCGGCCGCGAGCGCGCCGATCTGGTGTTGAGCGGCTGCGCCATTCTGGATGCGATCTGCGCGACCTGGCCGGTCGGCCGGTTGCGCGTCGCCGACCGCGGCATCCGCGAGGGCATCCTGTTCGACCTGATGCAGGGCTAGCGTGCGGACCGGAGAAGGCCGCGACGGCTCCCGTCCGGAGGCGGTCCGGGTGCGCGGCCGGCGGCGCAAGCCGTCATCGACGCAGTGGCTTACGCGCCAGCTCAACGATCCCTATGTCGCCGCGGCGCGCCGGCAAGGTTACCGTTCACGCGCCGCCTTCAAGCTGATCGAGCTCGACGACCGGTTTCGGTTGCTGTGGCCAGGTGCGCGGGTCGTCGATCTCGGTTGCGCGCCGGGCGGCTGGACCCAAGTCGCGGTCGAGCGCGTCGGCCCGCGCGGGCTGGTCGTCGGCGTCGATGTCGCCGAAACTGCGCCATGGCCCGGCGCGAAGCTGTTGGTTGCCGATCTGCGCGACACGGATGCCGCGGCGGCGATTGAGCAGGCGCTGGGCGGTCCGGCCGATATCGTCTTGAGCGATATGGCGCCGCCCGCCACCGGTCATGCCGCAACCGACCATTTGCGCATCGTCGCTCTCGCCGAAGCCGCGTTTGCGGTTGCATCGGCGGTGCTCGCTCCCGGAGGCAGCTTTGTCGCCAAGGTGCTGCAAGGCGGCGCGGAGGGAGAATTGCTCGCCGCGCTGAAACGCGTTTTTACTGAGTTGCGCCACGCCAAGCCGCCAGCGAGCCGCGCCGAATCGTCCGAAACCTACGTCGTCGCCAAAGGGTATCGCGGATGACGCATACTGGCGGCGGCTGGTCGGTTCGCTCATATTCGTCGCGATGACGAGCGGGTTCGCAATCGATCGCGGATCTCGGCACGCGCTTTCGCCGCGACGGCGAAGGACGTGCTGCAGGCTGTGGAGATATCAAGGTGCGAGCGATGGTGGGCACATTTGACACCTTGCGGGCCGCTCGGCGGCTTCGGGAAGCGGGCGCCGCCGAGCCCGTCGCCGATGCGATTGCCGAGGTTCTGCATGAGAGCCGCGAATTCGATCTTTCGCAGATCGCCACAAAGGTCGATTTGGAGCAGCTGCGCCTCGCCACAAGAGCCGACCTGGACCAGCTGCGTCTCGCTACAAAAGCCGATCTGGAGCAGCTGCGCGTTGCCAACAAGGCCGATCTGGACCAACTGCGTGTCGCCACAAAGGCCGATCTGGACCAACTGCGTCTCGCCACAAAGACCGATCTGGAGCAGCTGCGGGTCGAGATCGCAAATACGAAATCCGAGGTCTTGAAATGGGTGATAGGGCTGATGGTCGCGCAAACCGCCGCGATCGTCGGGCTCATTAAGCTCATTTCAGCACAAGGGTGAGCGCCTCGGTTCCACCGCCGCCCCGTCGCGAGGTGCCGAATCGACGGGGCGCCACAGCATCTTGGGGTCTGGTGGGGGCGCATGAACGCCGCCCGAAACCTATATCAGATGGCATAGATTTTGGCGGCGGCGCGTTTCGCTATAGTGCGCCGTCATCGCTCGAGGAGGCTCGGATGGAAATCCGGCAGGCGCTGACATTCGACGACGTGATGCTGGTTCCGGCTGCGTCTTCGATCCTGCCCGGCGGCACCGACACCCGCACCAAGCTCACCCGTGAGATCGAGCTCGGCATCCCGCTCGTTTCCGCCGCGATGGACACGGTGACCGAAAGTGCGTTGGCGATCGCAATGGCCCAGGCCGGCGGCATCGGTGTGATCCACCGCAACCTCGAGCCGCACCAGCAGGCCGCCCAGGTTCGCCAGGTCAAGAAGTTCGAGTCCGGCATGGTGGTCAATCCGGTGACCATCCATCCTGGCGCGACGCTGGCCGACGCGCTGGCGCTCATGAAGGAGCACAACATCTCCGGCATTCCGGTGGTCGAGGGTGGCGGCAACGGGCGCGCCGGCAAGCTCGTCGGCATTCTCACCAACCGCGACGTGCGGTTTGCCACCGATCCCCGCCAGAAGGTCGCCGAGCTTATGACCAAGGATCGGCTGGTCACCGTGCGCGAGGGCGTTGGACAGGCCGACGCCAAGCGCCTCCTGCATCAGCACCGCATCGAAAAACTTCTGGTGGTCGACGACCGCTTCGAGTTGAAAGGCTTGATCACGGTGAAGGACATCGAGAAGAAGACTCAATTTCCCAAGGCCTCGAAAGACGAGCGGGGCCGGTTGCGAGTCGGCGCCGCGGTGGGTGTCTCGGATTGGGAGGAGCGCGTTGAAGCGTTAGTGCGGGCGGGCGCCGATTTGATCGCCGTGGACACCGCCCATGGCCATTCGAAAAATGTTCTCGATGTCATCGGCCAGATCCGCCGTCGCTATCCGGATTTGGATATTTCGGGCGGCAACGTCGCCACGGCGGAAGGCACCGCGGCGTTGATCGAAGCGGGCGTCAACGCCGTTAAAGTGGGTGTCGGGCCGGGCTCGATATGTACGACCCGTGTCGTCTCGGGAGTCGGAGTGCCGCAAATTACGGCGATCGGCAGTTGCGCCAAAGCGGCGGCGCGCCGCAAAGTGCCGATTATCGCCGACGGCGGCATCAAATATTCCGGCGACATCACCAAGGCGTTGGCAGCGGGCGCCGACTCGGTCATGATCGGCAGTCTGTTCGCCGGCACCGAAGAGAGTCCGGGTGAGACCATTTTATACCAAGGACGAACTTACAAAGCTTATCGCGGCATGGGTTCCATCGGGGCCATGGGGCAGGGGAGCCGTGACCGCTACGGGCAGGCCGACGTCATGGACTCCAATAAGCTGGTGCCGGAAGGAATCGAGGGGCGGGTCCCGTATAAGGGATCGCTTTCGTTTAACATCCACCAACTGGTCGGCGGCCTGCAGGCGGGCATGGGTTATCTGGGATGCAAAAATATGAGCGCGCTGCACAGCAAGGCGAAGTTTATGCAGATCACTTCGGCGGCTCTGCGCGAGGGACATGTGCACGACGTCTTTATCACCAAGGAAGCGCCCAACTATAGAGTCGAATGATTCTCGTTCTCGATTTCGGTTCCCAATACACCCAGCTGATCGCGCGCCGGATTCGCGAGTCCAAGGTTTATTGCGAAATCCAACCGTTCAATTTCTCCCTGGAAAAAATCAAGCAACTGAGGCCCGAAGGAATTATTCTCTCCGGTGGGCCGGCCAGCGTTTATCAGGAAAACGCGCCGAAGCTCAGCGCGGAACTGTTCAAACTAGCCATACCCGTTCTCGGCATTTGTTACGGCATGGGCATCATAAACTTAAACTTTGGTGGCGAGGCCGGACGGGCGGAGCGGCGCGAATACGGCCCCGCCGAGTTGACCATCGATGACAGCGCTGATCTTTTTTACGGGTTTTCTGCTGCGGTGCCGACGCGGGTCTGGATGAGCCACGGCGACAAGATGACCGCATTTCCGAAAAAGTGGAGCGTGTTGGCGCATAGCAGCAATTCGCCCATCGCCGCCTTCGCCGATCCGACTCGGCGCTACTTCGGCGTGCAGTTTCATCCGGAAGTCGCTCATACGCCGCGCGGGCGCGAGATCCTCGAAAATTTTGTGTTTCGCGTCTGCCGCTGCCGGCCGGATTGGACGATGGAGCATTTTATCGAAGCCGCGGTAAACAAGATCCGCGACGAAGTCGGCGACAGCCGCGTGCTCTGCGCGCTCAGCGGCGGCGTGGACTCTGCAGTGGCGGC
>DASXAM010000144.1:0-6298 GCA_036404275.1 Allostellaceae bacterium | reverse complement strand
CCGAGCCGCCCGTCGATCGGCGCCCGGATGTCGGTGTAGCCGAGGTTGAGCTTTGCCGCGTCGATCTGCGCCGTGTCGGCCTTGATCGCCGCCTGCAGCGAGCCGACCTGGGCTTGCTGCTGGTCGTAGCTCTGCCGGGTCTGATAGCCGGTGCCGAGAAGCTTCGAATAACGGGCGAGGTCGAGTTCGGCGCCTTTCAGCTGGGCTTCGTCCTTTTGCTTGGCCGCCTGGGCCTGCTCAAGCGCCGCCTGATAGGGGCGCGGGTCGATCTGGAACAGCGGGTCGCCTTCTCTGACCTCCTGGCCTTCCTTAAAGTAAACCTTGACGATCTGGCCATCGACGCGGCTTTTGATGGAGACCATGTTATAGGCTTGGACCGTGCCGATGCCGTGCAGAAACACCGGCACATCCCGGGCAACCACAGTGCCGGCGGTGACCGGGATTCCAGGCGCCGGGGTTTGCGCCGTTGCTTGTGGGCCGTTGCCCCCGCCCAAGCTGTGCCAGATCAGCACCGCCGCCGCGACCAACACAACCGCAGCGGCGCCGACCGCAGGCCTCACCATACCGACCGCCTCCCTTGGAGAACGTCTATTATAGACGTTCTCTATAACTGCCGCAACTCGTTGTCCACCGAAACCTTCGGGGTCGGCGTATTAGCCGCTATCGGCCGAGCGGCACATCGATTGGTGCGCAGTTTGTCCGCCCCGCCATTAGACAGTCTTCGAGCTGGGCCTCCCGGCCGAGATCCCGGATCAGCACCACGCCGGCCAACGCCAGCGCCAGCACGATCACAAGCCCGATCAACGCCGAGGTTCGCCTATCATCGGTCTCGCGATCGCAGTCCTCGAACCGGTAATCCATCAGCGCGCCGAGAGGGCGAAAGCCCAATTCGAGCATAGCCGAACGCGCCCTCGGCGGCAATGACGCCATCGGTCCTTGCCAGCAATCCGCAAATTTGGCACGTGAAACCGCTTTACGATCTTCGATTTTTGCGCAAGCTGCCAGGCCCCGACTAGCCAGGAAACGAAGCGACCGGCCGATGCTTCACTCGCTCAGCTCAGGATGACCGACGACGCCGGCTGGACCGCCGTATTCGCGCCGGCATCGCTGTCGCGGCGAGACGTCGAACGCCGCATCTCCTCGGCATTCGGACGCGCCGCAACTCCCGATCGTCTGGCTCGCTTCTCGGTAATGGGCACGTCGCTCGATCTCGGCGACCTGACCTCGGACAAGCTTCACGTATTGGCCGGGCTCGACACGCGCTTCAGGCGGGCAGCTATCCTGGCCGAGACGCCAATCCTCTACGCCACCGAGTCGGTGTGCTGCTGGCTCGGCAGCCTGCTTTGCGATATGGGGCCGGGCGGGGAGTTGTGGATACAAATTCCGCACCCCAGGGACAATCAGCAGGAAAGCCATATCACGCTCCAGCATTTACGTTGCCGCTTTAGACATTGCTCGGTTGTGCCCTGTGGCCGATGGACGATTCTCAAATATCCGCATGGCACCACGCCCGCACCGCCGCCGGGGCAAACCATTTACCGCTTCTTCCACCAGCGCCCCGATCAATTTCTCGACTGGTACATCCGCAGCCTTGGCGGTAACTGGACGGCTGAAAATCAAAAACGCGCACTCAATACATATATTTATTCTCTTTACGGCATTTTCTACCGTGACTTTTTGGTTGAAAGGATCTGCACCTCCTTGGACCTAGCTCACGAAAAACGGGTTCTCGATGTCGGTGGCGGTCTCGGGTTTTTTGCCGCCGAGCGGGCCGCGCACGGCGATCGTGTGACGCTGATCGACAACAATTCCCGTTATTTGACGACCGCGCGCTGCTTGTTCGATCATTGCCAAGTCGCCGAGCGGATCACAGTGCTACAGAAACCGATGGAGGCGCTCGAGCCGAAAGCCGCCGAATACGATTTGATTACTTTCTTTAACAGCTTGTACTACGCAGAGAGGGACAGAGCGCCGGAAATACTGGATCACGCATTTGCCATGCTGCGACCCGGCGGAGCCTTGATATTGCTGGAGAACCCACAGGGAGCCGGCGACATGCGGCCCGGCAACTACGAATACGACGCCGCATTTTCGCTTTCGACGTTTTTGCAATTGATGGCGCCATTCGGCCAGTGCGTCTCCTATTGGCATCTGACTACGGGGCGACGTGTGAAAAGACCGCTCCAACCGGTCCAGCTGGCGGTGTCGATCGCCAAACCAAAATAGCGTAGCCGCTCTGTCAAGGTCGACCTTGCACCGGTTCGGAGCGAGCTTCCGCGGCAATTTCGCCGGGGAGAAAGAAGCTGGCATTGCGATTCCAGGTCCAGCTTGCCGGGTGCAGCAGCACGACAAAGCCGGCGCCGTTGGCGATCCGCCCGCGCAGTGAACGTCGCCGCGTCTCGACGCCCGGGCTTTCGGTGATCAGGCGCGGAAAACGCACCTCGTCTCTGCCGAACGCGGTTGCTTCCAGCTCGAAACCGAAGCGCGCGACCCCAAACCGAGACAGATAGGCAACCGGCGCAAAATATGGCCGCAGCACCTTGAGCTGGGGATAACGCGCGGCAGCCCGGTCGAAGCCGGCGGTCAGAAAATTGCCGTGACCGGAAATGCTCTTCCAAGCGCCAAAGGTCTGGCGAAACGATGCGGCGATCGCGGAAAGAGTATCATCGGTGCCCTGGCGAATCTCGCGCAGCCCGGCGGCGCGATGCCGGTCTCGGCGGAAAGCCGCGCGCAATTCGAGAAGCCAGGCGACAAAGTCGTCGCTTTCCACCGCCTCGCGCGGTGTGCTGCCGTCGCCTCCCAGCTTTTCATTCAAATACCAGCTCGCCGTCGGTGCGGCATGAAGGCCAAATTGCACAAACCGCCGGTCGAACTCCAACAGCTTGGCGAAATAAGGCGCAATCGCCTCGTCGAAGCGCGAGAATTGCCAGGTGATCTGAAACGAGCCGACTACGGCCAGGCGCTGATGGAGATCGGCGAGCACATAAGCGGCGAGCAGATCCTGGAGATGGACGTCATAGCGCAAATAGACAAAGCGCTCGGCAAACCGTGGCGGTCCGCTCTCGAAGCTACCGAAGGAATATCCTTCGCCGCGCAGGCAGGAGACAAAGCGCGGAAAGGAATCATCGACGCCGTCGCCGACCTTCTCGCGCGCCGCCGTCGCCAACTGGCGCGCATCGACCCGCTCGCAGTTTCGGCCGAACCCGATCAGATCGCCCGGACCGGTCAATACCGGTCGGTCCAGCGGCGCCGCCGGGGGCCGGCGCGCGACGCTAGCCGCGCGGCGGCGTGGCGAGCCTACCGCAGGAGCGGCGGCGGCCGCAGCAGAGCCAGATGGTTCCGACAGCTCCGACAACAGACCTTCATAGCGCTCGCCGCTCCAGTCCCGCGCCGGAAAGATCGCGACAAACCCGCCGCCGCCGGCGACGCGCGCGGCGAGCGAACTGCGCAGGCGCGACAGCTCGGCATTGCCGTGCAGCACCGTTGGTCCCGGCCTGAGATCCGCGCCAAACCGTGTCGCCTCGAATGGGTAGCCGAGGCTCGGGAGCGGCGCGCCCGACAAAAAATCGAGCGGCTCGACCCACGGCGAAATTGCGCGCAGCTCCGAATATCCCGCCCGCGCCTTGGCAAAAGCGACCGACAGCTCTGATTTGCGGCCCGACAGGGACGAGCTTCTGCCGACCGCACGACGAAAGGAGGCGTCGAGAGCGACAAGCGCCGCCCACCCCAGCTCGTGCAGCGAATGCAGCGCCGGAGCGGCGCCGGCTTGCCGCCGCCAGGCCGATAGCAGCTCTTCGAGCCAAGGAACAAACCTTGCTGAGCCGGCGAACCGGGCGAGCGCAACAAGACTGCCGCCAAAGCGCTCGCCGGCAAGTCCGTGCGACAGCGGATCGCAATGCAGTCCGAGGTGCACCCACCGGGGATCGAACTCGGCGAGCGGCAGCACAGCCTTGCGCAGCCGCGGATGCTCTTCGATCAGGTCCCAGGCGATGTGGAATGTGCCGGGCAGGCGCAGGCGCTCATGCAACGCCGCCAGCCGCATTGCGGCGTCGATATCGACCGTCCGCGCAAAGACGTCATAGCGCAGATGGGCATGGCGCAGAGCCAACGAAGGCCGTGCCGACACCAACGGCTGGATGCGATACCCATTATTGTGCAGCCGATCGACGAAACGGAGAAAGGACTGCTCGATTCGGTCGTCCGCGCCGACGCGGAAGCCCAATCGCCCGATCATGCGGACAGCCCGGCCGAAGGCCGGTCCGTGAAAGCCAGGCCTCGCACTTCAGCCAGACCGCTGTTGTGCGGCGGCAACGGAGCTGCCCCGATCGCGCCGGCGCTCATCCCAGCTTGGCCCCTCAGATGTCGATCGGAATATCGATAACGGTTGTACGCGGCACCTCCGGCTGCCGCGGCGCGGCGGCTGGCAACGTGTCGTTCGGCACGGCGCGTGCGATCGTTACCTCGATACCGTGATCGACAAGCGTCGAGGCGATCCGCCCGGTTCGATCGTGGTCGGCGTGCGGCTCAGCGCACAGCATCGTGACGGCGCCGATTCCGGCAAAGGGCGCCATCAGCACGCGCTCGTTGCGGCTCCAAACGAGCTCGCGTGCCGCTCGGTCGAGCCCGGGCCGAAGCCGTTCCTTTTCTTGCATCAAGGTTTTGAGGGTGGCGGCGACGGAGCGCGGCTCACCGGGATCGAATTGCAAGCCCGCGCCATGACGCGTCAGCACCTGCTGAATTTCGGGAAGATCAGCAGCCGCCACCGGAAGCCGCGCGGCGATGCAATCGAACAGGCAGCGCGGCAGCAGCAGCCGTTCTCCGGAATGAGCCGGATCGAGACCGATCACGCCGACATCGGCGCCGCCGGCATAGGTCGGGAGCTGCTCAGCGGCGACCGGCGGCAACCGGTGTATGCGCCCACCGAGCTGCTCGGCCGCGAGCTGATCGTCGAGCTCGCGCTTGTACCCGGCTGCGCAGTCATGAAACCCGTTCCCGATGATCGCCAGGTGATAATTGTCGGGCAAATGGGCGAGCGCACGGAAGACAGGCTTACAGGAGCGGCCCTCATCTCCTCGATCGAACAGCACGGCCAACCGATCCGTCGGTGCAAGATTGCATGCCTCGCGAACCCCTGGGGCTTCGGTGAAGGGCCGCGGCAACGGATAATCCGGCAATAAGCTTATCCGCGCTCCCGCCTGTTGCAGCTCCTCGCCGAGTGCCGTACTGGCCGCCATGGCAATATCGGTCAATGACAACAATCCCGCCACGGCCCGGTCCAGCGCATACACGAACGGATCGATCGGGCGGTCGATGCAGTTCCACCGCAGCCGATAGAACGGCGCTTCGATCAGGTCCAATACAATCATTGCGTCATTGGACCGCAAACTATGGGCCGCCAACACCGATTCGACACTCTGGCAAATATAAACCGGCGATCGCAGTTGTTCGGCCGCGGCAAGGCACTTCTCGGCAAAGTCACAGGCGCGCAGCATCCGATTGAGCACGCGATAGCTCCCGTTCCGGCGCGCTTCGGATCTCCGGCTCCACAGCTCGGTCTGCCGCTGGAGGTCGTTGCTCTGGCGGCGGTAGGACGCGAGCGTGCGCGATATCCTCGCGCGGACCACGGCAATTTGTCCGTCGACCTCAGCATTCAAGTTTTTGCCAAACATTGGCTAATCCCAGCGATACACCCAAAACGGCGGGTTGCGCGCACCGGTCAAGCGAATGACCGCAGTCTTGGCAATGTGCGTCGTTCCGGCCTCGACAACGTCTGCGGTGATCATAAACGCGTGTCCCAGCCTCACACCCACACTCGGCACCGATTGGTTCGCCTGGCCCGCCGCGGCATTACCAAGCAACGCCAGCAGCACCGGCTGCGGGGCGAGCTCGGGATCGACCCACGGGGTTTGCGAATAAACGGTGAGCGATGGGGCAATAAGACTGTAAAGCTGTGGTGTCATTCCCATGACGAGCTGCAGCTCGGCCACCGATTCGAACGGTCCACCGCGCGGTCCGTAGGAAAATCCAGCGCGGCGGTAATCCGCCGCCTTGGCCCCGTTAAGGCGCTTGAAATTGCCGGGCTCCCGCCAATCCAAAATCTTGTCGACGAGCGCCTGAGCGATCTCGACATCGACCCCGACGCTGGTCAGCAAGCGGCGCAACACCTCGCCCTGGGCCATGTTCAGGTCGATCTTGCCGGCCTCGTCCTGCACCGTGACCCGAACCGCGTGCCCGTCGAAATTTATCACGAACGGTATCGAGCCGACTGGGGGCTGGGCCGCGGGCGACGGATCGAGCA
>DASXAM010000143.1:0-5179 GCA_036404275.1 Allostellaceae bacterium | reverse complement strand
TCGCGCAGCAAATGGATCAGCAACAGCCGCGGCTCGGCCAGGGTCTCGATGGCCCGGCCATTGACGGTCAGCTTGATGTGCATTTTGGCCATGCCGGCCTCCCTTCAACGGGCGCGCTCTTTGGCGCGCAGGATCGCGCGCCGCACCATGATCCCGGCGACATGCACGCGGAACTCGACGGGTCCGCGCAAATCGGGGGCGGGGCTCGCGATGGCGCGCGCACAGCGCACTGCCTCGGCGATCACTGCCTCGTCTACGCCAGTGCCGAGGAGCGCTGCGCCGGCGTCGCGTGTCAAAAGCGGGGTGTCGGCGAGGTTGGTCAATCCGATTGCCGCCGCCGTGCAGCGGCCGCCCGCCATGGTCAGCACCACCGCTGCGGCTGCGGTCGCATAGTCGCCGACCTTGCGTTTCTGTTTTTCGTAGGCCCAACCGTGACCCGGCCCCGGGATCGGAATCCTGATCGCGGTCAAGATTTCGCCGTCTGCCAATGCCGTCGCGTAGATTCCGTTATAGAATTCGCGCGCTGGAATATCCCGCTCACCGCGCGGTCCCATCACCCGATAGACCGCATCGAGCGCCAGCATGACCGCCGGCATGTCGTTGCCGGGGTCGCCATTGGCGAGGTTGCCGCCCAAGGTCCCGCAATAGCGCACCTGCGGATCGGCGATCGCCAGCGCCGTTTCACGCAGGATCGGACATTCGGTGGCAACAGTCGCTGATCCGATCAGCTCGTGCTGGGTGGTCATCGCGCCGACGACCAGCATCGTCCCCTCGACGCGGATGCCGCGCAATTCGTCGAGGTCCTGCAAATCGACCAGCTGCTGCGGCCTGGCGAGCCGCAATTTCATCATCGGGACAAGGCTATGCCCGCCGGCGATGACGCGCGCCTCCTCGCCGCCCTGCGCCAAAAGCCCGATCGCATCGGCCAGCGATTGTGGCCGATGGTAGGCGAATGCAGCCGGTATCACCTCCCCGTTCCTCCCGTTCGCTCAGGTGCGCGCACCCCTCTTCCGGGTGAATTTCGCGCCTTTCCTCCGGAGCGGCAAGAGAATCCAATGTGCCTCGCGGCGTTGTGATGCGTCATTCGCAGCGCTGCAAAACCGCAGGCCGAGATCACTTATCTCGGTATTCGCCAAGACGAGCAGAGTGTCAGATCGCGAGGATTACAATCTCACCGGCGATCTCGCCGCCCAGATAACAGATAACATAGCTGCATCACCGCGTCATGATCTTCGGATACTTTGACCCTTTCGGTGCCCACCGATCAATAGCGCCGGTAAGGCGGAGGTGGCGGTGGCGGTGTCGTGGCGGCCCCGGTTACCGCACCCAAGGCGCCGCCGATAGCGGCTCCGGTGGCGGCTCCGGCGCCGCCGGCGGCAGCGCCGCCGATCGCCGCACCGGCACCGGCGCCGATCAGCCCGCCGCCGACCGCGCGCTGCGCCGGGTCGTAGGGGTTCGTGCAGCCGGCCAGGACCAGGATAAAACCGGCGGCCAACACACCTTGCGTCATCGATCGCTTTGTCACACTCGCTCCTTCCCCAGTGAGTTTACGGGTGGGTCCCTCGACATCCGGCAGGCGCCGCAATGACCGGCCTTCGCTACACCTCCACTCGAACTGGCCGCAAACGAGGCGGCTGACAGTGAGTTCCAATTTGCCGCGCCCGACCCGCTTGAGCCGGCCGGATGCAAGGTGCACGATGGTCCCAAGCGCATCAGCGGCGCACAAGAAAAACAACGAGGAGGAAAACGCAATGACCGCAACCCCGACCTTTTCCCGCGCCGGCGTCCCGCCGAGCCATCTTATGGGCCTCAAGCTCGACAGTATCCCGTTCAGCGCCTACCACGTCGTGATCATTTTGGTGCTCGGCTTTGTCGGCTTTATCGAAGGCTATGATCTCGCGCTGACCGGCTCGCTGCTGGTATTGGCCAAGGCGCCGCTGCATATGAGCGCCGACCAGGTGCGCGCGCTCGCCACCTGGCCCACTTTTCTCGTCGTGATTGGCGGCTTTTCGGCGGCGGCGATGTCGGACCGGATCAGCCGGGTCGCGGTCATGCAGGCGGGCGTCATTTTCAGCACCTTGTGCACGCTCCTCATTCTGTTCGCCCACAGCTTCGAAGCATTGTTCATCCTGCGGCTTATCACCGGCTTTTTCCTCGGCTTTACGATCTCGGCGCCATTCCCGATCGCCGCCGAGCTGATGCCGGCGCAGCACCGGCGCACCTACAGCGCGATCTACGAGACGATGCTGGCGATGGCGTTTACCCTTTTGCCGTTTGTCGGTTTTGTGCTCGCCAACCACCCGAAGGGGTTTCAGCTGGTCGGCTTGCCCGGCGGCGTCACCCTTTTTGTCGCGCCGGTGCTGATCTGGTTCCTTATTCCCGAAAGCCCGCGCTGGCTGTTGCGGCGCGGTCGGGCGCAGGACGCGATCGACAATGTCAACCTGATGATACGCCGCTGCGGCAGCAAGGTGCCGCCGATGACGCTCGCCGATCTCGGCGCCGGCCATGAGCACGTCCGCGAGCAATTGCCGTCGTTTTGGAAGCTGTTTGCCCAGGGTCAGCTACGCTGGACTGCGACCGGCATTCTGTGCGGCATCTGCGCCGGCACCGTCTACTACCTGATCGCGATCCTGCTGCCGAAAGCGCTGGTCAGCCAAGGGGCGGCCGTTTCTTTGAGCTTTGGCTTGAGCTCACTGGTGTTCGCGGCGAGCATTCCCGGAAAGCTGTTCAACGGCTTTATCATGGAGGTCATTGGCCGGCGCTGGACGATCACCGGGGCCTTTCTGCTGTCGATTCCGGGTCTGCTGCTGATGGTCGTGGCGCACAAGGCCGGGGGCGCCGCCACCCTCGTCTTCAGCGCCGGCGCGCTGATCACCGGGTTTACGACATTGTCGATCTTCCCGGCGGTGCGGATGTACCTCTCCGAGCAGTTCCCGACCGCGTTACGCGGGCGCGGCCACTTTTTCGGCGAATCCTTTGGACGCATCTTTGCCGGCGTGATCGTGCCGTTCGTCATGGTCTCGCACACCGCCTCGCCGACGATCTTTTTCGGCACGATGATCGTCATGGTGCTGATCGGCGCCTGCATCCCGTTCGCGCTCGGCCGCGAGACACTCGGCAACCTCGAAACCTTCACCGAGGCGTTGCCGGAACTGGCCTGATCCTTCCCGCCGGCCGGGCCTCAGGCGGTCTTCTCCGCCTCGAGGCCCAGCTCGGCCAGCATCTGCTCGCGCATCAGGAATTTCTGGACCTTGCCGGTCACGGTCATCGGGAAGGCGTCGACGAATTTGACATAGCGCGGGATCTTGTAATGCGCGATCCGGCCTTGGCAAAAAGCGCGGATTTCCTCGGGGTCGGCGGTCTCGCCGGGGCGCAGCCGCACCCAGGCGCATAATTCCTCGCCATAGCGCCGGTCGGGGACGCCGATCACCTGCACGTCCTGGATCTTGGGATGGCGGTAGAGAAACTCCTCGACCTCGCGCGGATAAACATTCTCGCCGCCGCGGATCACCATGTCCTTGATCCGCCCGACGATGTTGCAATAGCCCTCGTCGTCGATCGTCGCCAGATCGCCGGTCCGCATCCACCGCGCAGGGTCGATCGCCTCGCGCGTCTTTTCCGCGTCGTTCCAATAGCCAAGCATGACGGAATAGCCGCGGGTCATCAGCTCCCCCGGCGTGCCGCGCGGCACGATCCGCCCGTCCGCATCGACGATCTTGACCTCGATATGCGGCTGCACCCGCCCGACCGTCGAGACGCGGCGCTCGAGCGGATCGTCGGTCGAGGACTGGAAGCTTACCGGGCTCGTTTCGGTCATGCCGTAGGCGATCGTTATCTCCGAGAGGTGCATCAGCTCGACCGCCCGCTTCATGACCTCGATCGGGCAAGGGCTCCCGGCCATGATCCCGGTGCGCAGCGAGGAAAGGTCGAATTTGGCGAAGTCCGGATGGTCCATCTCGGCGATGAACATCGTCGGCACACCGTGAAGCGCCGTGCAGCGTTCGGCCTTGACAGCCTCCAGCGTGGCGAGCGGCTCGAAGCCCTCGCTCGGGAACACCATCGTCGCACCGTGCGTCAGGCAGGCGAGGTTCCCTAGTACCATGCCGAAGCAATGGTAGAGCGGCACCGGGATGCAGAGCCGGTCGTCGGGCCCGAGCCGCATCGCTTCACCGATAAAGAAGGCGTTGTTGAGGATGTTGTGGTGGGTCAGCGTCGCACCCTTCGGAAAGCCGGTGGTGCCGCTGGTGAACTGGATGTTGATCGGGTCGTCGAATTGCAATTTCTCGGCGAGAGCGGCGAGCCGGTCGCGCTCGGCACGGCCGTCATGAGCGCAGACATCGTCGAACCGCATCGTGCCCGGTGCTGCGTCGTCGCCGATCACGATCACCAGCCGCAAATCCGGGAGCCGGGCGGCGGCGAGCATGCCAGGCGCAGCCGAAGCCAGCTCCGGTGCGAGCTCGCCGAGCATCCCGAGATAGTTGCTCGATTTGAACCGCGCGGCGGTGACGAGTGCCTTGCAGCCGGCTTTGTTCAGCGCGTATTCGAGCTCGGTCAGCCGGTAGGCCGGGTTGATGTTGACAAGGATGAGCCCGGCCTTGGCGGTGGCGAACTGGGTCACCACCCATTCGGCATTGTTCGGCGACCAGATGCCGATGCGCTCGCCGGGCTCGAGGCCGAGCGCCAGGAGGCCGGCGGCAAACGCATCGACGCGCTCCTTGAGCGCCCGCCAGCTCCAGCGGATTTCCTGGTGGCGCACAATCAGCGCATCGCGCTCGGCAAAGCGCAACGCCACCCGATCAAAATAGGCGCCGATCGTGTCGCCGATCAGCGGCGTCGTGCTCCCGCCGTGGACATAGCTCAATTCCGCCATTTCGCTCGGGACCTCCGCGCTGCGGCTCCGCACAGTCGTTGTCGGGAGACGACAAGCGACCGGTCGCGATTGTATCGCGATCGCCGGCGGATCGCAGGGGCGATCGGCGCACCGGCTCGCTTCCGGCTAACGCATTGTCTGCGTTTGAGCTAATGTCCATTATCGCATTCGGCTGTGCGGCGGAACATGCCGCATCGGCCGCCGTTGGCAGAGTGACCGCACAGGAGCAGAGGCATGCCCGCCGCCCCTCGACCCTACTGGACCGGGTTTCTCAAATTGTCGCTGGTGACGATCGCGGTGCGGCTTTAC
>DASXAM010000142.1:0-15729 GCA_036404275.1 Allostellaceae bacterium | reverse complement strand
AGGATTGCAGCGGGTCCCGGCTTTTTCGGCAGGAGAAAGCGGAGTCCCGCATCAGAGGTCTTCGCTGTAGGGGAGTGCCGCGGCCTCGGCCGGGGACAGGATCGTGTTCCAGGCGCCGGTCGGGATGCGCCGGTTGGCGGCCGGGTCGCGGAAGGTGTTGATCGGGTCGAGGCCTTCTTCGATGCGCTGCAATTGCTCGCGCAAGAGGTGGCGCAGCATGACGATGCCGGTGTCCGAATGCGCCAGGTTTTCGAGCGCGTGGATCGCGATCGGGCGCTGCCCTTCCTGCGCTTCGAGATCGTCGGGCTTGCGCTGCCGCTCCTCGTAGCTGCGAACCAGCGACGAGCCCGGGCGGATGTCGGCAACCGTGTCGGTCCCCGGCTTCCAATCCGGCTTTGGCGCGCCATTCTCGAGCGGCCAGGCGACAATGCTGATGCCGCGCACATGCTCGTTGTCGATCGGCACCGCCCAGGACAGCTCGGTGCCGCGCTCCTTGCGCTTTGGCGTCGTGCCGGGCTCGCGGATGCTCGGGATCACAAACATGTTCGGCGCGATGCATTCGGCGTGGCGCACCATGCGGTTGCCGTTCGGCAGATCCTTGATGACGTTGTAGCGCACGCCGCGCGGCGTCCTTTCCCAGCCGATCGTCGGCTTGCCTTGCATCAAGGCGCCCTCGAACTGGTCGCCGCTGATCCATTGGTGCAGCATTAGGAGATGGTACGGGTCGACAATGTTTTCCCAGTGCTGCAGCCAGTTGCAGTCCTTGACCATGCCGACCGCGTAATCGCCCCAGAGCCGCATCCCGCGTAAAACCACATCCTCGCCGCGGTCGAGGTCGATGATGTCGAAGCGCGGGAACAGCGGCTTGGTGCCGGGCGGGCCCATATAGACAAAGACCAGCCCGCCATATTCCATCGCCTTGTAGGCGGGCTGCCACACGTCCATTGCGTTGCGGAACTCCTCGGTCTCGCACGGCATGTCGAGGCAGCGGCCTTCGATGTCGTAGAGCCAGCCGTGATAGCAGCAGCGCAGCCCCGCCTCCTCGACGCGGCCCCATTCGAGCGAGGTGCCGCGATGCGCGCAATGCGGGTCGAGCGCGCCGACGCGGCCCTTTTTGTCGCGGAACACGACGATCTCCTCGCATAAGAGCTTTTCTTTCCTCGGCAAATCGCGCAATTCGTCCGAGGTGCAGACCGGCTGCCAATAGCGGCGCATCAATTCGCCCATCGGGGTCCCGGGCTCGACGCAGGTCAGCTCGTAATCGGGTGCCGGGTTCTGCCGTCCATAGGCCGATTTCATCGCTTTCCTCCGAAGGATATCTCCGGCTTAGCCGGGGCCGACTGGAGCCGGATAAGGCCCATCGTAGCGATCGGGATCGATCTCGACACCGACAACATCGGCGAGCGCTCGGGCCTATTCGCCGGCTCAAATGGGCGGGGGCTTGGTGACCTGGAAGCTTTGGCGGGTTTCGATGCGGGCGAGCCAAGCCTGCAGTTTCGGGTGCTCGGCCATTGGCGCGCGGCCCTCGGGGACATTGCGGAAGTAATAGAGGAGCGGGGCGGCCAACAGGTCGGCGAGGGTCAAATAGGGGCCGGCGAGAAACGGGTGGTCGGCGATCAGCCGGTCGATTTCGGCGACGCAGAGCCGGGCGCGCGGTACGGCCGCGGCAATGGCCGCCTCGTCGGGCGTGCCGCCGAGGAGGCGCGGCACCAGCATGCGGTTGTAGAGGATGGCGCCGGCGATGCTGGGCCAGGCATAGGCGTCGATGATGCCCATGATCTGGTTCATGCGCGAATATTCGTGCACGTCGGTCGGCTGCAACGGCGTCCCGGCAAAGCGCTCGTCGATATAGCGCATGATCGCCTGCGTCTCGTAGAGCGCGAAATCATCGTGCTCGAAGGCCGGCACCTTGGCAAAGGGATGGCGCGACAAATGCGGCTCTTCCCTGTGCGCTCCGAACGCGACCGGGACGAGGGTGTGGGTCACGCCCTTTTCGGCCAAGGTCAGCCGCGCACTCCAGACATAGGTGCTGCCGGCCGGGCCATAGATAATCGGATGCGCCATCGCTTGCTCCCCTCACTGCTGATCGACAATCGCGCTACCGCCGGCGTTGCAGACGCGAGCTCGGCATAGAGCCGAAACCACACTCTCCTCCACTGGCTGTTTTCGCTGTTATATGCAGGAAAAAAGCAGCCAGCTGGCAAGAGGTGCGCGGCTCCGGGAGCTCCAATCAGGCTCCGTGCTTCAGACCGATACCATGCGAATGTGGCAATTTTATTGTTGCGCCTTGTTACATGAGCTTCGCTCGTCGGACCTGCCGAAAACATCAATTTTTCGTCGGCGAACGATGCGGCCAACGTGGAGTCAGGTTGCAGAGATGCGGTGATAGCCATGTGACGAGCGCCAAGATCAACGACCAACGCGCTTCTGTGCGGGCAACCGCCGAAGCAGTAGGGTTACCAGACAGCGGAGGGGCATCCATCCCCTCACTTTTTTGAGGACGGCCCGGACAGGGCCGTCGCCGCCGGGCTGCCGGTCCCGGCGCTGTTGTTGAGGAGCGCGCCGAAGATTGCGGCGGCGCTGTCGATGCCGCCGCCGCTGTGACCGCCGCCGGTGTTGACGACGGTCTGCGGCACCAGCCGCCCGACGAGCGAGACGATCTCGGGCTTTTGCTCGATCGCTTTCAGGAATTGCTGGACGAGGTTGATGGTCAGCACCCGGTCTTGCCCCAGCACATCGGCCTGGGCACGCTGGCCCTGCGCGATCTCTTCGAGCTCGAGCTTTTGTCCTTCGCCGCGCAATTGCGCCGCGTCCTTGTTTTGGGCGGCGACCTGGACGCCGATCAGCGCCTCGACCAGCTGGTGCTGCTGCTCGGCGGTGGCGCGCGCCTTTTCGGTCTGGATACGTTGGGTCTGCGCCTTTTGCTCCTGCTGGTAGGTCAGCTGCAATTGGTCGGCCAGTTGCTGGCGCAAGCGCGACACCAAAAGCTCGGGCGGCAAGGCCACGTCGCCAAATTTGACCTCCTTGATGACGATCCCGGCGCGCAGCCCTTCGGGGCGGATCGCCTCCTCGACAGCGTGCTCCAGCGATGCTCGGTTGTCGGCGAGGTCGAGCACGTGGCGGCCGTTGGCCCCGACGACGTTGCGCACGATCGAGCGGATCGTCGGCACCATGATGTTGTTCTCGATCTCGGGCAAGCCGCCGACCGCGGCGACGACAAAGGGGGCGTTGTCGGGCGTCACCTGGGCCAATACCCGGAGCTCCAGCGGCACGAGCCAGCCTTCGACAAACGGTGTCACTGCCGGGTCGGCCGCCCCTTGCGGCACCGGGATGTCTTGCGAGCGCTGGGTCTGCGTCAGATTGCCGGCCTGGTCGAGGCTCAGATCGATATAGCGCTTTTTGTAGCCGCCCTTGAATTCCCAGGTCTGCACCCGGGTGCTGATCATCGTTACCTTGTAGGCGGCCTCGTTGACGTAATAGCGGCCGGGCTGCAACGCCTTCTCCCAGATCCCGATGCAGCCGACCGGCACCAGGACCGCGGTCAGCACCCCCTCGTCCTCCTTTTTCTGGTCGGCCGCGACGGCTTCGCCGCTGGAATTGGTGAACACCCGCTTTTGCCGGCACGAAGCGGGCTTTGGCGCCACCATGCTGCCGAAATCGACGGCGGTGACGACGTTGGATTTGACGACGCCGACCGCACCTTTGGGGATATCGACCGCGTCGAGAATGCTGACATCCCACAGATAGACGTTGAGGCGATAGGTGCCCGGCGTCAGGACCGTCGTTTGCGGGCCGCGCTGCCCGCCATGGGTCAGGAAATATTCGGCATCGAGCATGTCCAATTCATGCTCGGCCGGGAAGGCGTCGGCGAGATACTGGTCGGCGCGCAACGGCTCGCCGTCCTTGGCGACGAGAAATCCGTATTTGCCGGATGGGATCGATACGACTTTTTTGTTGTCGACCTGGTAGATGACGTTGACGAGAAACCAGGGATGCCAGCCGGGCGTCAGGATTTCGGCCTGCGGGCCTTTTTCGCCGCGGGTGGCGATGATGTGTTCGCCCGGCAAGGACGCGGTGCCGTAGATCTTGTTGAGGACGGCGATTTCGTCGGATTCGACATGGACATAAGACGTTGCGGCGAGGCAAATCAGCGCGATCGCCACAAACGCGATCCGCAGCGACAAGGAGAGGCTGCGAAAATCGGGCCGGGCGCGGCTGACGAAGAGGCCGAGGACACTCGGCGCCACCGCCGCCAGCACGAAATAGAGGATCGCGACAACAACCCAGAACATCAGAGCCTCCCGTCACGCGCGCCTCAGCCCGGCGTCAGCTCCACTCGCTATGATAGCACCGCCAGCGGCTCGACGTGCCGCACTCCAATCCACATATCGGCAGGCTCATGGAACATCTCGTCCAGCCGACGCTCGCCTTTATCGCCGCGCATTCGGGCTGGGCAGTGGCGATCATGTTCGTGACCTCGTTCGGCGAGTCGTTCGCCTTTTTGAGCCTGCTGTTCCCCGGCACCTCGCTGCTGATCGCCGCGGGCGCGCTAATGTCGGCCGGGACCTTGCCCTATCTGCCGGTGCTGGCGGGAGCGATCCTCGGCGCCGTCCTCGGCGACTCGGTATCATACTGGATCGGCCGACGTTTCGGCGGCGGCGTCGGGCATGTCTGGCCGTTTACCCGCAACCCGAATTTGCTGCCGGGCGGCATCCGATTTTTTGAGCGGCACGGCGGCAAAAGCGTCTTTATCGGCCGGTTTTTCGGTCCGGTGCGTGCGGTGATCCCGCTCGCCGCCGGCATTCTGCGGATGCCGCCCGGCCGCTTCTGGTTTGCCAATGTCACCTCGGCCCTCGTCTGGGCCCCGATGCTGCTTTATGTCGGGGATGCGATCGGCGATGCCGGCGAGCATCTGCTCGGCTCGGGGAGCACGGCGCTCTTGGTGTTCGGGGCGCTGACCCTGTTCGGCATCGCCGGGGTGGTGTGGGCGCTGATCAAATCCGCCCGGCCCCGCTCCTGACCTTGGGCCCGCAAGCGAGCGAAATTTGACAGCGGCGGCGTCCCGGCTATAGTCCGCCCCAACCGAAACAGCCGCCGCAATCCGGATACCGACTCTGATGAGCAGCAAGCGCGAGGAGCCGAAATACAAGATCAACCGCCGTCTCGCGGTGAATCTGTGGGGGCGGCCGAAAAGCCCACTCAACCGGCGCGAATACGGGCCGGGCCAGCACGGCCAGCGGCGCAAAAAGCCGTCGGATTTCGGGACCCAGCTCGCCGCCAAGCAGAAGATGAAGGGCTACTACGCCAATTTGGGCGAGCGTCAGTTCCGCCGGGTCTACGAAGAGGCGGTGCGTCGCCGCGGCGACACCGGCGACAACCTCGTCGAATTGCTGGAGCGGCGGCTCGACGCCGTGGTCTATCGGATGAAGCTGGTGCCGACCCCGTTTGCCGCGCGCCAGCTGGTCAATCACGGCCATGTCCGGGTCAACGGTCGCCGGGTCAACATCCCGTCCTACCGGGTGCGCGACGGCGACGACATCGAGCTCGGCACCAAGGCAAAGACCATGGCGCTCGTCATGGAGGCGGCGAAATCGGGCGAGCGCGACGTGCCGGACTATATCGAGATCGACCACGACCGCATGAAGGGCCGCTTTATCCGGGCGCCAAAGCCCGCCGACGTGCCCTATCCGGTGTCGATGGAGCCAAATTTGGTCATCGAATTCTATTCTCGCTGATCTCGCCGCCCCTGCCGAACGCCGCCCGTCGACCGACCGAAAACGGGGCATCCGTTCCCTGTTATTTTGGCTTCGTCCGGATCACCGGCGAGCGTGAACGGTGAGCCGCATTACTCCATCGCCTTGACGATTTCTTCGCACATTTTTTTGGCGTCGCCGAAGAGCATCATTGTGTTGTCGCGGTAGAAAAGGTCGTTTTCGACGCCGGCATAGCCGGAAGCCATCGAGCGCTTGACAAACAGCACGGTCTTGGCGCGCTCGACCTCGAGGATCGGCATGCCGTAGATCGGCGAATGCGGGTCGGTCTTGGCCGCCGGGTTGGTCACGTCGTTGGCGCCGATCACAAAAGCGACGTCGGTCGCGGCAAAATCGCGGTTGATCTCGTCGAGCTCGAAGACCTCGTCATAGGGGACATTCGCTTCGGCCAGCAGCACATTCATGTGGCCGGGCATGCGGCCGGCGACCGGGTGGATCGCATAGCGCACGCCAACCCCGTCCTTTTTGAGGAGATCGGCCATCTCGCGCAGCGCGTGCTGGGCCTGCGCCACGGCCATGCCGTAGCCGGGGACGATGATGACCGAGCCGGCATTCTTCAAGATGAAGGCGGCGTCCTCGGCGCTACCCGATTTGACCGCGCGGTCGCCGGCGCCCGCGGCGCCCAATGCCGCCGCGCCCCCCTCGGTCCCGAACCCGCCCAGGATCACATTGAAGATCGAGCGGTTCATCCCCTTGCACATGATGTAGCTCAGGATCGCGCCCGACGAGCCGACGAGCGCGCCGGTGATGATCAGGAGGCTGTTCGAGAGGGTGAAGCCGATGCCGCAGGCGGCCCATCCCGAATAGGAGTTCAGCATCGAGATCACGACCGGCATGTCGGCGCCGCCGATCGGCACGATCAGCAGAAAGCCGAGCAGGAGCGAGCCGAGCAGAATGAGCCAGAAGGCGGCGGCGGCACCGCCGGTCGCGACGAACAAGACGATCAACAGGATCAAGATCACGCCGAGCGCGGCGTTGGCCGGGTGCTGGCCGCGAAACGTCAGGGGCCGGCCGGTGACGAGACCCTGCAATTTGGCAAAGGCGACGATCGAGCCGGTAAAGGTGACGGCGCCGATCGCCATGCCGATCGACATCTCGACAAGGCTGCTGCCGCGGATCGCCCCGGCCGTACCGATGCCGTATTCCTCGGGTGCCGCAAAGGCGGCGGCGGCGACGCAGACCGCGGCGAGGCCGACCAGGCTGTGAAACGCCGCCACCAGCTGGGGCAGCGCCGTCATCTGGATCTTGAGCGCGATATAGGTGCCGACGGCCCCGCCGATCAGAATGCCGAGGATTATCAGCCAGTAGCTGACCACATGCGGCGAGGCGAGCGTGGTCAGGACGGCGATCACCATGCCGGCGATGCCGTAGACATTGCCGCCACGCGCGGTTTGCGGCGAGGACAGGCCGCGCAGCGCCAGGATGAAGCAGACCGAGGCGACCAGGTAGAAAAACGCCGACAGGTTCTCGCTCACCGAGGGCCCGCTATTTCTTGCGCTGGAACATCTGCAGCATGCGCTGGGTGACGATAAAGCCGCCGAAAATGTTGACCGCGGCGAGCGTGACCGCAACAAAGCCCATGATCTTGGCGAAGCTCAGACCGATCGGCCCGGCGGCGATCAAGGCCCCGACGATGATCACGCTCGAAATCGCGTTGGTGACGCTCATCAGCGGCGAATGCAAGGCCGGCGTCACCCGCCAGACGACATGATAGCCGACAAAAACTGCGAGCACGAAAACCGTCAGCTCGTAGACAAACGGGATCGCGGTCGGCGTCGCCGTCGGGACCGAGACGACAAGACCGCGGGCGAGGTCTTCGAGATTGCGGGCGAGGCGGTCGGCATCGCCGGCGAGCCCATGCGCGCGCTCGATCAGCGAAACGGGGTCGGCCATCCGGCACCCCCTCAGCCGCCGGCGGCCGGTTCGGCCGCCGCGGCCGGGCGAACAAAAGCCGGGTTCGTCACGGCACCGTTCTCGGTCAACAGCGTGGCTTTGACGATCTCGTCGTCGGCGTCGATCTCGAGCCGGCCTTCCTTGTCGATCAGCAGGCCGAGAAACGCCAGGAGGTTGCGGGCGTAGAGCTGGCTCGCATCGGCCGCGATGCGCGACGGCACGTTGACATGGCCGATGATCGTGACGCCGTTCGGCGTGGTGACGATCTCGCCGGGGCGGCTGCCCTCGACATTGCCGCCGGCTTCGACCGCGAGATCGACGACAACCGAGCCCGGCGCCATCTCGGCGACCATCGCCTCGGTCAGCAGGACCGGTGCGCGGCGGCCCGGGATCAGCGCGGTGCAGATCACGACATCGGTGCGGCGCAGGGCCTCGGCGATCTTTTCGCGCTGGCGGCGCTGGTAGTCCTCGCCCATTTCGCGGGCATAGCCTTGCGCCGTTTCGGCGGTGCGCGAAGCAGCCTCGTCGACGGTGATAAAGCTGGCCCCGAGGCTTTCGACCTGCTCTTTGGCGGCGGCCCGCACATCGGTTGCCGAGACGATGGCGCCGAGCCGCCGCGCGGTGGCGATCGCCTGCAGTCCGGCGACCCCGGCGCCCATCACCAGCACCCGGGCCGCCTTGATCGTGCCGGCGGCGGTCATCATCATCGGAAAGGCGCGGCCAAAAGCGTCGGCTGCGTCGATCGTCGCCTTGTAACCGGCCAGGTTCGCCTGCGAGGAGAGCGCGTCCATCGCCTGCGCGCGGGTGATCCGCGGCACCAGCTCGATGGCGAAGGCGCTGACCCCGGCATCGGCGTAAGCCTCGATCTCGGCGGGATGCTCCAACGGCTGCAACAGGCCGATCAGCGCGGCGCCGCGGCGGATGGATTTGAGCTCGTCGATGCCGTCTTCGCCGTTCAGCGGGCGCTGCACCTTCAGCACGATGTCGGCGGCGCCGAGCGCCGTTGCGGCGTCGGCGGCGATTGTTGCCCCCGCCGCGGCAAAGGCCGCGTCGGTAAACGAGGCGCCGGCCCCGGCGCCGGTTTCCGCCACCACTTCGAGCCCCATCGCCACCATGCGCTTGACGGTATCGGGCGAGGCCGCGACGCGGCGTTCGAACGCCCGCCTTTCCTTGACGACGGCAACCTTCATCGAGCGGCTGATCCTGATCGGGCGGGCCGGCGAACGCTCACAATGCCGCCACCCCGGGGCTTTGTGAAGAGCGAACCCGCGGCGGCGGGTGGGATTGATTGCGCTGTGATCGCACATTGGCGAGGTGGTAAAGTGCCGCGCCGAGGTCTTGCGCATTGCTTACCGGTCGCTGCGGGACCGACTCGGGGACGCTAGCGCGGAAAGCCGCATACCACCGGCGACGCGATCGGGAATAGGACATAAGGAGGTCCGTTGTCGCTGCGGCAGGAAATGGCGAAAGCGCCGCTGCGGCTCGTCTCTGACGCCGCGTCGGCGGAAGACCGGTTTCGCGACCAGATGATCGCGGTGCTGCCGCGTTTGCGCCGCTTCGCGCGCGGTTTGGCGCGTTCCGTGGTTGCGGCCGACGATCTGGTTCAGGCGGCGTGCGAACGGGCGCTCGCCCGACGCCATCAGTTTCAGGAGGGCACCCGGTTCGACAGCTGGATGTTTCGCATTGTGCAGACGCTCTGGATCGACCAAATCCGCGCCAGCAAGGTGCGCAACGAGGGCGGCGAGCTGCTCCCCGATCGGGTCGGGTCGGATGAGACGGTGCGGCGCGCCGAGGCGCGGCTGGCGCTTGGTGAGGTGCGGCGTGCGCTCGACCGGCTGCCGCCCGATCAGCGTACCGTGCTGCTGCTCGTCACCGTCGAGGGGCTTTCCTACAAGGAGGCCGCCGAGGTGGTGCAAGTGCCGGTCGGGACTGTCATGAGCCGGCTGGCGCGCGCCCGGGTCGCGCTGCAGGTGCAGCTCGATGCTGGAGCGGGTCGGGGCGGGAGCACATCGGAATGGAAGAGTTCAGCGACGAGCGTCTGATCGCGTATCTCGACGGCGAGCTCGACGCGGCCGAGCGGAACGAGGTCGCGGCGTGGCTCGAGCGCGAGCCGCGCGCAGCGGCAAGGGCCTCGGCGCTTGTCGAGTCGGCAAGACGGCTGCGCTCGGCCCTCGGCGAGACTGTGCGCGAGCCTGTGCCCGAGCGGTTGATTGCGGCGGTGCGCGGGCTGCCGGCGCAAAGCACTGGTTCTCGGATCGTCCCGTTTGTGCGCCAACCGCGAAAGACGCGAACCGTACCGCGCCGGCTGTGGCGCGCGCTGGTGCCGGCGGCAGCCGCGCTGTTCGGCATCGTCGTCGGCGCGGGCGGCGCCTATTTCGGCGTCGGCGTGACGGCGCGCGGCGGGAGCGCGCAGCAGCCGTCGCTGGCGGCGGCGGCCAACAATCTGTGGCTCGACACCGCCGCCGGGTACTTCAAGCTGTTCGTCAGCGCCGGTGACAATGCACTCGTCGATGTTCCGGCGACCGGCGATGTCCGGGCAGCGCTGCAGAAGATCAGCCAAAGTCTGCCGCAGGCGGTCCGCCTGCCGGATTTGAAGCCGTGGGGTCTGACCTTTCGCGGCGCCCGTCTGGTAATCGTCGAGGGGCGCCCGGCTGCCCAGCTCGTCTATACCACCGACAACAAGGCGATCGGGCCCTTGGCGCTGATCATCGGCTCCTCGAAGCAAGCCGACATTTCGCCGACCTTCGATCGCCGGCAGGACGTCAACGTGCTCTATTGGCGCCATCAGGGCCGCGCCTACGCCCTCGTTGGCCAGGCCGATATCGGCTATCTTTGGGGCATCGGCAACGATGTCGCGTGGCAGCTCGACGCGATCTGACGGTGGGAGCGACCATCGACCGCGCCAGGCGGAGGGTCGAACGAGGATAAATCGATGCGATTGCTGCTTGTCGAGGACAATGAGCGGTTTGCCGCGCTGCTGAGGCGCGGCCTCGCGGCGGCGGGCTTTGTTATCGATCTGCTGCCGACGGCCGAGGAGGCGATTGCGGCGTTGCGGGCGAACCGCTTCGAGATCGTCGTGTTGGATCTCGGCTTGCCCGATGCCGACGGGCTTGAAGTGCTCAACGACATGCGCAGCCGGCGCGACGCGACCCCGGTGCTGATCTTGACCGCGCGCGGCAGTCTGAAAGACCGGATTACCGGTCTCGGCAGCGGCGCCGACGATTACCTGGTCAAGCCCTTCGCGCTCGAGGAGCTGGTGGCGCGCTTGCGCGCCTTGCTGCGTCGGCCGGGCAATCTGCTGGGGGTGGCCCTCGAGCTTGGCGATGTGACCCTCGACACTTCGGCGCGCCAGGTGTTTGTCGGCGGCCAACCGCTGTTCTTTTCGCCGCGCGAGATCGCGGTGCTCGAGCACCTGCTACGGCGCAGCGGACGGGTCGTCAGCAAGGGGCTGCTCGAAAGCAACCTTTATGGGCTGTCGCAGGAAATCGGTTCGAATGCGGTCGAAGTCTACGTCCATCGGCTGCGCAAGAGGCTCGCCGAGGTCGGCGCTTCGGTTCAGATCCACACCTTGCGCGGTGTCGGCTATCTGATCGCCGAAAAGAGATGAGTTGATCCGCTTCCGCTCGGTCGTCTCGCGCATCGTCGCGCTGCATATCGCGGCCATCGTGGTCGCGTCGATCTGCATGCCGATGGCGCTCTATCTGATGCTCAGATCTGCGGCGGGGCACTTGCATGAACGGGCCTTGCGCGAGCAGGCGGCAGAGGTTTCCCGCCATATCCGGATCGGGCCGGATGGGCGGGCGCGCCTGTCATTGCCGACAACGCTGAGCGAGTTCTACTCCGGCGCCTATGGCCGGGCCGCATTCAGCGTGCTCGATACGCAGGGCCGGGTATTGTTTACCTCGCTGCCGGGGGGCCAAGCCGTGGCGCCCTTGCATCCGACCGGGTCGCCGGTCGAATTCTTTACGTTGCACCGGAAAGGCGGCGATGTTGCCGCGGCGACCATTGCCGAGGAGGTCGGCGGCCGCATTTTGTATGTCCAGGTGTCCGAGGATTTGGCGCATCGCGACGTCTTGATCGACGATATTGTCGCCCAGTTCTTTCCGAAAGTGGGATGGATTACCGGCCCGATCCTGCTGCTGCTCTTGCTGATCGATGTGGTGATCTTTCGCCGCGCGATGCAGCCCATCGTCGATGCTTCGTCGCTCGCCGAAAAGATCGGCCCCAACCGGACCGGTTTGCGGCTGCCGCAAGCCTCAATGCCGCGCGAGGTCGAGCCGCTCGTCCATGCCGTCAACCAGGCGCTCGACCGGCTCGAAGAGGGCTATCTGGCGCAGCGTGAATTTACCGCCGACGCTGCGCACGAATTGCGTACTCCGCTTGCGATCCTGCGCACCCAGGTCGACATGATCGACGATCGTGAACTGGCCGAAGCGCTGCGCAACGATGTCGAGAGCATGAGCCGGCTGGTTAACCAGCTGCTCGAGATGGCCGAACTCGAAGCCTTTGTCATCGGCGACGACGAGATCGCCGATCTCGGCGCAGTGGCGAGCGAAATCGCCGCCTATATCGCGCCGCTCGCATTGGCGCGCGGTAAGACGGTGGCGGTGACCGAGCCTCGCCGTCCGGTCCGGGTGCGCGGCAACAGCGACGCGCTCGGCCGCGCGGTTCGCAACCTGGTCGAGAACGCGCTGGCCCACACCGCTCCCGACACGAGCGTCGAGATCGTCGTCGATCCGTCCGGTGCGCTGCTGGTCATGGACCACGGCCCGGGTGTGCCCGTGGCGGCCCGCGACCACATCTTCCGGCGGTTCTGGCGCGGCGATCGGCGCCGTAGCGGCAGCGCCGGACTCGGGCTGGCGATCGTCGCCCGCATCGCCGAGATGCACGGGGCTACGGTCACGATCGGCGACCGGCCGGGCGGCGGCGCGGTTTTTACGATCCGGTTTCCGACGCTGGTATCGGCGCCGCCCGCCGCCACGGCGCAGCTCGAACCTGCCGCCTGAAACCTGCCGTTTGAAATCGGGCCGCGCCGCGGGCAACACCAAGATTTCCTGGACGGGCTCGGGCGCCTCGGGCATGATCCAGCCGCTTTTTTGATCGTCATCCTCGCATCGACGCTCGGATTTTCGCGCAGGTGACGCTCGCGCGCCGGATGCGCACGTCCAATCGGCAAGAAGGGCTGGAGCATGGCTTCTATCGAATCGACTCGGGAAATGGCGGAGAAGGTTTATGCGACGATGGCGCACAATCTCGCCGTCGTGCGCCGCCGCCTGCATCGGCCGCTGACCCTGGCCGACAAGGTCCTGCTCGGGCATCTCGACGATCCCGAGCACCAGGAGCTCGAAGCTGGCCGCAGCTATCTCCTGGTGCGCCCCGACCGCGTCGTCTTTCAGGACGTGCTCGGCCAGACCGGTCTCCTCCAATTCATGCAAACGCGGCGCCCGCGGGTCGCGGTGCCTTCGACCATTCACTGCGACCATCTGATCCAAGCGCGCGTCGAAGGCGCGCAGGATCTGCGCGAATCCCTGGCCGAAAACCAGGAGGTCTACGATTTTCTGCGCTCGGCCGCGGCCAAATACGGCCTCGGATTTTGGGGGCCGGGAGCCGGCATCATCCACCAGGTGGTGCTGGAGAATTACGCTTTCCCCGGCGAGTTGATCATCGGCACCGACTCGCACACGCCGAACGCCGGCGGTCTCGGCGCCTGCGCCGTCGGGGTCGGCGGCGCGGATGCGGTCGAGGTCACCGCCGGGTTGCCCTGGGAGGTGCTTTATCCGCGCCACATCGCGGTCTTTCTGACCGGCAAGATGGGTGGCTGGACCGCTCCCAAGGACGTGATCCTTTATGTCGCCGGGCAATTGACGGTGTCCGGCGGGACCAATGCGATCGTCGAATATATCGGCCCCGGTGCGCGCACGATCAGCGCCACCGGCAAGGCGACGATCACCAATATGGGGGCCGAGCTCGGCGCCACGACCTCGATGTTCCCGTATGACGAGCACATGGCGCGTTATCTGCGAGCGACCGGCAAAGAGGAGCTGGTGCCGGCCGCCGAACAGCATCGCGACATGCTGGTCCCCGACAAGGAGGTCGAGGCCGACCCGGCTAAATATTACGATCGCGTTGTGGAGCTCGATCTCTCGAGGCTTGAGCCCTATGTGGTCGGCCCGCACTCGCCCGACCGGGCGCGGCCGATCTCGAAGCTCGCCGCCGAAGTCGCCGACCCGAAAAACGGGTTTATCGACCATATCTCGACCGCGCTGATCGGCAGCTGCACCAATTCCTCCTACGAGGATATGAGCCGCGCGGCCGAAATCGCCGAACAGGCGAAGGCGCACGGCGTCAAGGCGGCGGTGCCGTTTCTGGTCACCCCCGGCTCCGAGCAGGTGCGCGCGACGATCGAGCGCGACGGCCAGATGCAGTCGCTGAAGGATATGGGCGGCACCGTGCTCGCCAATGCCTGCGGGCCGTGCATCGGCCAGTGGCGCCGGGCGAAGGAGGAAAGCACGGTCCCCAACACGATCGTCACCTCCTACAACCGCAATTTCCCGCGGCGCAACGACGAGCAGCCGACGACGATGAACTTTATCGGCAGCCCGGAGATCGTGACCGCGATGGCGCTCGCGGGCCGGCTGTCGTTCAACCCGCTGACCGACAGCTTGACCGGGGGCGACGGCAGGCCGTTCCGGCTCGACCCGCCGGGTGTCGCGCCCGAGGTGCCGGCGCACGGCTTCGACGCCGGCCATGCGACCTACATCGCCCCGCCCGAGGACGGCAGCGGCATCACCCTCGCGGTCGATCCGAAGAGCGAGCGGCTGCAGCTGATGGAGCCGTGGCTCGCCTGGGACCACAAGGACTTTGTCGACTGCCCGGTGCTGATCAAGACGCAGGGGAAGACCACGACCGACCACATCTCGCCGGCGGGCCCCTGGCTGCGCTACCGCGGGCATTTGGACAAGTTCAGCGACAACATGTTTATGGGCGCCACCAACGCCTTCACCGGCGAAGCCGGGACCGGCGTCAACGTGATCTCCGGCGAGAAGGGTGTGGCGATCGCCAAGATCGCCCGCGACTATAAGGCGCGCGGCGTCAAATGGGTCGCGATCGGCGACGCCAATTACGGCGAGGGGTCGAGCCGCGAGCACGCCGCGCTCTCGCCGCGGCTTTTGGGCGGCGCCGCGGTGATCGCCCGCAGCTTTGCCCGCATCCACGAATCGAATTTGAAAAAACAGGGCCTTCTGGCGCTGACCTTTCAGAGCCCGGCCGATTACGACCGGATCCGCGCCGACGACCGATTGAGCCTTGTCGGGCTCGAAGAGATGGCGCCGGGCCAGCCGGTCGAATGCCGGATCAGGCACGCCGACGGAACGACCGAGACGCTCAAGCTGAACCACACCTTCAGCGCCTCGCAGCTCGAATGGTTCCGCAAAGGCTCGGCGCTCAACCTGTTCCACCACTGACGGGCGCGCCCCGGCCTCTCATGAAAGGATCGGCGCCGGGTTGCCGAGGCCGGCAGCGATGTCGAAGAGCGGCAGGAACATCTCCGGCTCCTGCGCGCCGGAGACCGCGCAGCTGCGCTCGAGGATAAAGCACGGGACCGCGTGAATGCCGAGCCGCCGCGCCCGCCGCTCCTCGGCGCCGACCGCCGCGACCCCGTCCTCGCCCGCCAGGTAGCCGCGAACCTCGTCCGGGTCGAGGCCGGCGCATCCGGCGATCTCAGCCAAGACGTCGCCGTCGCCGATATCGAGGCCGTCGCGGAAATACGCTGCGAACAGCGCCTCGACCACGATATCGGCAACGCCTGCCGCCGCGGCGAACCGGATCAGCCGGTGAGCGCGCAATGTGTTCGGCATCCGCCCAATGCGGTCGAAGGCGAACCGAATGCCGACCCCGCGGCCGGCGGCGGTGATCGCCGTGCAGCTGCGCGCCGCTTCGCGCGGCCCGCCAAACTTGGCCGAAAGATAGAGCGTGCGCGAAATGCCCGCGGCAGGCATGTCGGGGTTCAATTGATAAGGGCGCCACGAGCGCGTCACTGTCAGACCCGGCCGCTGCGCAAGCGCAA
>DASXAM010000141.1:0-14874 GCA_036404275.1 Allostellaceae bacterium | reverse complement strand
ACGCTTATCGGCTTTTCGTTTGGCGGCTGGCTCGCCGCGGAAATGGCCGCCGCATGCGGTCATCGGCTCGACCGGCTGATCCTGGTCGATCCGCTCGGGATCAAGGTCAGCGACCGCGAAACCCCGGACATTCTCGACATCTTCAACCGATCGCCCGAGGAGGTGCGCGCCGCAAGCTGGCACGACCCGGCCCGGTTCGCGCCCGATTACGACGCGATGTCGGACGAGGCGCTCGTCACCCTCGCGCGCAATCGCGAGGCGCTCTGCCTCTATGCCTGGCACCCCTATATGTACAACCCGCAGTTAAAGCGCTGGCTCGGCCGGATCGAGGTGCCGACTTTGGTATTGTGGGGCGCTGCCGACCGCATCGTGACCCCCGATTACGGCCGCGCCTATGCCGGGCTCATTCCGAATGCGAGCTTCGAACTGATCGATGCCGCCGGCCACCATCCCGAAATCGAGCAGGCGCAGGTCTTCGCCGAGCGGATTGGCCGGTTTCTCGCTGAATAAGTCAGTCGATCCCCAGAAACATCCGCAGCGCTTGCCCAACTGCGCGCATCGTGGCGTCGTCCACCCGGCCGAAACGGCGGCCGATCTTGCCCCGAGGCACGGTCGCCGCCTTGTCGATCATGATCTGGGAGCGCTGTTCGAGCCCGTTTTCCCCATCGAGCTCAACCGTTATCCGTATCAGCGGCGCCGGCTGCAGATGGGTGGTCAGGGGTAGAATAGTCACCGAGGGGAGGTCGGCGAAGGCGTCGCTTTGGACGACGAGCGCCGGCCGCGGCTTGCCGTAGGCGCCGGAAATGACGGCGGTAACGAGATCACCACGGTTCACGTCGTCACCGGCGACGCGGTTTGTCGGCGTCGGCCTCGCGGTCCTCCAATTCGCGCGCAAATTCGTCGAAATTGGCCTCTAACTCCCGCATCACGGCCGCCTCGTCGCTGTCCGGGTCCTGCGCCGCCGCAGCAACCAGACGAGATTGGCGACGCGCCTCCGCTTCGAACTCGCGGCGGCGCTGTTGCTCGACCCGCTCGCGCACCAATTCCCGCAGCAGCGCACCGACAGGCTTTGCTTCCGCTTTGGCAAGCTCGGCAAGCGCGGTCTTCAAGGCAGGATCGATGCGGAAGGTGACCGTCTCGGCCGCGATTTCAGGCATAACAATCTTTGTGCTACTTTATGTAATACGTAATATAACGCACGGGCTGACCGCTTTCAACAGCCTTGCGGCATACCGAGGGATGGCTGAAGATCGCGACCCGCGAGCGAGACGGCGGAGGGTGAATCGTGCAGGCTTGGTATCACTGCGAAAACGTCTACCCTTTTGTGCCGCAGGAAGTGCTCGACAACGCCCCCTCGGTGCGAGCGAGCCTGCCGAACAAATATTGCGATCCAAAGGTTTCCGCGAACCTGTTCGAGGAATGTCTCGACGAGCACCTGTTGTGCGACGAGTTCGGCATCAATGTCGTCTCGATCGAGCACCATTCCGGCATCAACAGCCTCTATGGCGCCTCCCCGATGATCCTGGGCATCCTCGCGAGGCAAACCAAAAAAGTCCGCATCCTTTCGCTCGGCACGTTGATCACGGTGCGCCCCGACCCGGTGCGTATCGCCGAGGAATATGCGACCGCCGACGTGATCTCGCGCGGCCGGCTCGAAATCGGCTTTGTCAAATCCGGCGACAGCGAGATGGTGTCGGGGAACGCCAACCCGGTCGGCTATGTCGAGCGCTTTTGGGAAGCGATCGACCTGATCGAGAAAACCCTGACCTCGCATGAAGGGCCGTTCAGCTGGGAGGGCAAGCACTACACCCATCGCCACGTCAACATCTGGCCGCCGACCTATCAGCGCCCGCACCCGCCGTTTTGGGCGGCGACCGGCGACCCCGAGACCTCGGCCGAGTTGGGCCGCCGCGGCATGATCAACGCGCTCGTCCTGCGCGGCCCCGAGGCGTCGAAACGCGCCTTCGACGCCTATCGCGCCGCCCGCCGGGACGCCGGGTTGCCCGCCCCCGGCACCGACAAATTCGCCTATGCCGCGCTCTGCTATGTCGGCGACACCGATGAGGAGGGGGTGCGCGTCGGCTCGAAGCTCTTGTGGTTTCTGAACACGAGCTTGAAGCAGTCGCCGCAAATGTCGAAATTCCTGCCGGGGCGCACGCCGCCCGAGTTGCAGGCGCAGAACTACCGCTCGCAACCCCGGCCGGGCGCGGGGCGCCGCCCCGCCGACGGGCTGATCGGCATCAATGCCGAGCAGGCGATCGGGCGCGGCATCCTCTGCGCCGGCAACCCCGATACGGTCTATCGCCAGATCATGGAGATCTACGACAAGGTCGGCGGCTTCGCCCATTTCATCTTTATCGGCCGCTCCGGCTTCCTCGACCACCGGGAGGCCGAAAAAGGCATCCGCCTGATGGCCAAGGAGGTCCTCCCCCGCCTTCCCGCCGCCACGCCCACACCCGCGGTCGCGCAAGAGGCGGCGGAGTAGCGGCCGCCGTAATCGGTCTCACCGAGCTCTCGCGGCCGGCGCCGGCGGATCAGATAACGCGGTCGCGGCGCAGGCGGGCGATGTCCTCTTCGAAGTAGCCGAGCTCGCGCAGGACCGTGTCGGTATCGGCGCCGAGATCGGGGGCGGGGCGGCGGAGGCGGCAGGGCGCCTTGGCGAATTTGATCGGAAAGCCGAGCATCGCGACCTCGCCATGCCCCGGATGCTCGGCACGCACCACCATCTCCTGGTCGATCGTCTGCGGGTCGGCAAAGACGTCGGCGAGACCCTTGACCCGGTCGCACGGGACGCCGGCGGCGTTGAGCCTCTCGATCCAGTAATCGCTGCCGTGCGCTGAGAGCCGCGCCTCGATCGCGGCATTGATCGCCGCCCGGTTCTCGACCCGCAGATCGTTCGTGGCGAATTCCGGCCGGTCGCGCAATTCCGGCAATTCGAGCGCGTCGAGGAGCCGCTGATAGGATTGCTCTTGGCTCGGCGCGATCGCGATTTCGCCGTCCCCGGTGCGGAACATGCCGTAGGGTGCGACGATCGCATGGTCGTTGCCGGTGCGCGGCGGTGCGGCACCGGTCGCCAGATAATTGGCGGCGAGAAAGCCGAGCAGGCCGATCATCGCATTGTTGAGGCTGGCGCCCACGGTCTCGCCTTCGCCGGTGCGGCCGCGGCGGACGAGTGCCGCGCAAATGCCGAGCGCCGCTTCGAGCCCGGCGACGAGGTCGGCGATCGGCGGGCCGGCGCGCATCGGCGCGCCGCCAGGCTCACCGGTCGTGCTCATAAACCCGCTCATCGCCTGGGCGATAAAATCGAAAGAGGGCCGGTCGCGATAGGGACCGGTGGCGCCAAAGCCGGTCAGCTGGCAATAGACGAGACCGGGATTGAGCGAGCGCCGCCGCGCCGCGTCGAAACCGATCGCGTCGAGCACACCGGGGCGGAAATTCTCGACCAGCACATCGGCGCGAGCGATCAGCTTTGCCAACACCGCGCAGCCCTCGGCACTGCGCAAATCGAGCGTCACCGATCGCTTGTTGCGGTTGAAGGCGGCGAAATACCAGCTGAGCCCGTCGCGCACCGCACCCTGCCGGCGGACCGGATCGCCGCTGCCCGGCGGCTCGATCTTGATCACGTCGGCCCCCATATCGGCGAGCAACATCGAGCAATAGGGCCCGGCGAGGATACGGGTCAGATCGACCACGCGAATGCCCGACAACGGCAAGCTGGACTCCTTTTCGGATGGCGCCGCGCAGTTGCCGGCATCGAAATCAGTACGATCGCCGACAAGACCCCGTGCCAAAAGGCGGTCAAGCCGGTTTGGGACAAATACGGCGCCAAATGCGCCGGGCTGATCAACGAGATCGAGGCGGTCAATTGACCGCGGCGTAGACCGCCTTTTCGAAACCGTCGAAGACCGCGAGCGCCTTCGCATCGGCAAACGGGATCAGCTGCATCAGGATGACCCCGACAATGCCCGCCGCCGGATCGATCCAGAAATAGGTGTTGGCGAGCCCGGCCCAGGCGAGGCTGCCGGCATTCCGGCCGCCGGGCACCGCCGCGGTCGAGATCATAAAGCCCAGGCCCCATTTCTTGACCATGCCGGGGAAGAATTCGGCATCGTTCGAGTAGGCCGGGAGCGCCGTGCGCAGCAACTGCACATTGAGGTCGCCGATCGCGTTCTGGGCCATCTGGCGCACGGTTTCGGGCTTCAGCACCGCCCGGCCATCAGCCGTGCGGCCCTCGTTCAGAAAAATCCGCGCAAAGGCGAGATAGTCGGCTGCCGTCGCGTAAAGCCCGCCACCGCCCATCTCGAACTCGGGCTCCTGCGGGATTTCGAACGGGATCGACGCGAGATGCCCGTCGGCATCGCGCGCATGCATGCCGGCGAGCCGCTGCCGGCGCTCCGCGGTCAGCTTGAAAGCGGCGTCCCTCATGCCGATCGGCCCGAAGAGGTGCTCGGCAAAGTAATCGCCGAGGCGCTGGCCGCTGGCCCGCTCGACCGCTTTGCCGACCCAATCGATATTGATGCCGTAATCCCATTTGTCGCCGGGATCGAAGACGAGCGGCATGGACAGCGCCGCGTCCTGGCAGGTGATGATGTCGGGCAGACCCGCCTTCTCGACATAGCGGCCGAGATCGGCGTTCCAGATCGTATAGCCGAAGCCGGCGGTGTGGGTGATCAGGTGGCGCAATGTGATCGGCCGCCGCGCCGGGCGCAGCCGCGGCTCGCCCGCGGTGTCGAAGCCTTCGAGCACCTGTGGTTCGGCGAGCTCCGGTAAGACGGCTCCAACCGGAGCATCGAGCGCGAGCTTCCCCTGCTCGACGAGCTGCATCGCCGCGGCCGAGGTCACCGCCTTTGTCATCGAGGCGATCCAGAAGACCGTGTCCGCGGTCATCGCCGCGCCGCCTTCGAGCGCGCGCGTGCCGAAAGCGCCCTCGTAGACCGGGCCCCCGCGGGTGCTGGCCGTTGCCACCACCCCCGGCACATCGCCGCGGGCGGCCGCCTCTTCGAGCACCCGATCGATCTGCGGCATCGAGCGCATCCCATCCTCCCTGTTCAGATTTTTCGGAGTGTCTCTCCGGCGCTCAGCTTGCATTGCGAACGTAGCCGTAGCGCAGATTGCTGCGGCCGGGACCGTTGGCAAGATAGTCGGCCTTCATCTCGGCCAATCGGTCGGGCTGGGCCAGCTCGGCGTGCTGCTGCGGGAAATTGTAGAGCTGCGCCGAGTTGCCGCCGAAAATCGCGCTCTTGACCGGGCCATCGGCCGGACCCAGCGGCTTGAAGCCGTATTTTTTCTGTAGATCCTCGGGGATTTCGAGACGGCGCAGCCCCTCGATCTGCCATTGCGGCGCGCCGGTCCACACCGCATCGGTGCCCCAGACGATGCGGTCGGGGCCGAGGCCCTTGACCAGCATTCCCATCAGCGCCGCGGCGAGGCGCGGCTCGGCGACCGCGGTCCAGGCAAAGATCTGCCCCAGATCGCCGTACACATTGGTGACGCCATATTTCCCCGGGATTTCGGCGAGATCGCTGGTCCACGAGCTGCGCCCGGTTTCGTTGAACTCGGCCATGCCTTGCGCCGGAGTGCCGCCGACCCAGCGATAAGCCGAGTGGTAGACGAGAAAATTCAGCTGCGGCCAGTCCTTGGCCGCCTTGCCGATATCGCGGACGTCGGCATAAGGGCGCAGCCGCGGAAACTGCTTTTCGACGCCGGGCGCGAACAGGCCTTTGTGGATGCAGACATTCTTGATGCCGGCCTTGGCTGCTTTTTCATAAAACGGGTACATCAGCTTTTCGTCGTCGGCGTGCCAGGGATAGTGCGCCAATTCTTTATGGGTGTTGTCGCCGACCGTGTAGCCCTTCCAGGAATCGGGTTTGTAGACCTCGATCGCCTTGTCCACTTGGTCGAGCCAGCCCGGCTGGCCCGGCGTGATCGTGAAATGCGCCAGCATGCGGCGCGTGCCGAACATGCGGTTGACCTTCTCGCGGGTGGCGAAGACCTGCGCCTGCGGGATGAACCAGTCTTGCGGCACCTCCGAGGGCGAGTTCGACAGCAGCGCCACCTTGGTGTCGCTGTCCATGTAAAGCTCTTTGATGTAGTTCGCGTATTTCAAGTCGTCCAAGGTCTGCTCGCCGGTCAGCTCCTTGTTCCAGCCGAGCTTGCCGAACGAATTGCGCATCTTGACAAAGCCCGTGAGCCGGGTGTCGTCGCGCAGGAAATGGGTGTGGCCGTCGATGATCAGCTGGTCGGCGAGCGCTTTTGCCCGCGCGTCGGCCATATCGGGTGTCGCCGCCTCGGCGATGCTGGCGTCGAAAATATGGCCGAAGACCTGGTTCAGCGCGACAAACGACGCCGCCATGCCGGCCGCGGTCTGAAAGAACCGGCGTCGCGACAGCCCTTGATGATGCGCCAGTCGGCCGCTCATCTCCTTGAGCCGCGCTTCGACCTCACGCTGCTGCTCGGTCTGCGGCACCGGCATGTATTCGTCGCTCGCCACGATCTGGGTCGGCACCGGCGACGCAAACGACGCCGTCTCCGCCGGCAGCAATTCGCTCAGTTGTTGGTCGCTCAGCATCTTCATGACTCCCTCCCTCGAGATTTTTCGGCACTCGGCGCTACGGCCCGTGTCCCCGCAACAGAACTCCGAGGATCGCGATCGTCGCCGCGGCATTGATTCCGAGCGCCCAAGTGAGAACCGTGATCTTGCCGGTCAGTGCGGCGATCTTGCCCTCGACAACACCCAGTCGATAATCGATGCGGTCGAGCCGATTTTCGACCTGGTCGAGCCGGCTGTCGATTTGGTCGAGCCGGACCTCTATATTGCCGAGTCGATTTTCGATATTTGCAAAACGGTTCTCGTAGGCGGCCAGCTCCTCGGCGGCGGCTTCCGCCTGCGCGTCGTTTACCCCTGCCGCTTTGAACGCGGCATATGTCTTGGCCAGCATGATCGCCATCGCAGCGAGGCTTACCGCGCTTCGTGTGGCGCTGCAAGCTTCGGCGGGGTGCTCGGATTTGAGCCGATGGTCAGTGGCTCCGCAGCAAAACCCCGAGGATCGCGATCGTCGCCGCGGCGTTGATCCCGACCGCCCAGGTCAGCATCGTGAACCGCGCGTTGACATCCGCCCGGAACTGAGTGAGCCCGTTTTCCAAGCTCGTCACGCGCGCTTCCACCGCTGCCAGCCGTCCCTCCAGCGCTGCGAGCCGGTTGTCGATCGATGCCAGCCGGTTCTCATAGCCCGCGAGCTCTTCAGCGGCGGCCTGGGCTTGCTCCTCATCGGCCCCGGCCGCCTTGAACGCAGCGTAGGTTTTCGCCAGCATGATCGCCATCGCGCAGCCACTCTAACGCGGGCGGGCGGGCATTTCGAGGTTGAGGAGCCGGGCCGCGTTGCCGCCGAAGATCGCGCGGCGCTCGTTGTCGTCGAGGCCGGGGCAACCCTCGATCATGCCGACAGGGTCGATCTCGCCCATATCGGCGGGATAATCGGTGCCCATCAAGATATGGTCTGCGCCGTATTCCTCGACCAGATAGTCGAGCTGGTGATGAGTGTAGACGAGCGCGTCGAAATAGAGCCGCTTCAAATAATGCGACGGCATGCGCGGGATTTGCTCACAAGCATCGGGCCGGGCCGAGGCGGCGTGGTCGATGCGGCCCGCATAGGCCGGCAGATACCCGCCGCCATGCGAGGCGACGAGCTTCAGATTGGGGTAGTCGCGCAACACCCCGCCAAAGATCAGGTGATGGAGTGCCACCGTCGTGTCGAGCGGGTTGCCGATCACATTGGCGAAGTAGTGGTCCGTGAAGCGCCCGGCCTCGGTAAACCCGTCGGAGTGCATAAAGACGAGCAGGCCAAGCTCCTCACAACGGGCAAAGATCTTGCGAAAGCGCTCGGCCGACAAATCCTCGCCGGCGACATGGGTCATTATCTCGATGCCGCGAAAGCCCAGCGATTTGTGTAGCCGGTCGAGCTCGGCGACCGCCAATTCCGGCGCCTGAAACGGGATCGTGCCGAGACCGAGAAAGCGGTCGGGATATTTGCCGCAGATCTCGGCGATAAAGTCGTTGATTGTGCGCGCGGTGGCGCGGCCGAGATCGGGGTCGGCGCCGTAATAGGTTTGGCGCGGCGCGGGCGAGATCGCCTGGATGTCGATCCCCATCCGGTCCATATCGGCGATCCGGCGTTCCGGCGAAGCGCCCTGCTCGGCGGTGCGCTCGCCATTGGCGCGGTTGACGGCGCGGCTCTCTGCGCTGGCCTGGGTTTCGAGAAACCAGCGCGAGATTTCGGTCCGGCCCTCGACCATCGCCGCCGCGGCGGCACAGCGCACATGGCAATGGATGTCGAGCGTGAACCATTTGCCGCGGGCATGCGCCGGCCCCGGAAAGCGGCCCGGGATCGGTGCCCCTTCCGGCAGGCATTTGAACAGCATGTTCGGGTTCTCCTCCGCCGTGCCGCGCTGGAATACCGCCGGCGGCGCGTCGGACGGATCAGTAGCCTTCGCGCTCCATGCGCTTGCGCAACAGCTTGCGATAGCGCCGCACCGCTTCGGCCCGCTCGCGCGCCCGGCGCTCCGACGGCTTTTCGTAATTGCGTCTCAATTTCATTTCGCGGAACACGCCCTCGCGCTGCATTTTCTTCTTCAAGGCCCGAAGAGCCTGGTCGACATTGTTGTCGCGGACGAGGACTTGCACGGGGCGGTGTCTCCGACTCGGGGTTAAGCTCCCGGTACTCTACCATCACGGCCCCGGGCTGTGAAGGCCGGCGCTTTACCGCGCCCGCCCGGCGTCTCATATATGCGCCATGGCGCTGTTGAAAATCGCCCGAATGGGGCACCCCGTACTGCGCGGCGTCGCCGCCGAGGTCGAGGATCCGACCGCTCCCTGGGTCCGGGCCCTCGCCCGCGACATGATCGAGACCATGGCGGACGCCGGCGGCACCGGGCTCGCCGCACCCCAGGTACACCAGCCGTGGCGCATCGTCGTCTTCGAGGTCGGCACCGAGCGGCTCAGCGGGCGGCCCGACGACTTCGCCCAGGAGCTGACGGTGCTGGTCAACCCGGTGGTCGAGCCGTTGGGGCGCGAGCGCGCACTGGGCTGGGAGGGCTGCCTTTCGGTTCCGGGGCTGCGCGGCGCGGTGCCGCGCCATTTGCGCGTCCGCTATCAGGCGGTCGGGCTCGACGGTGAGCCGATCCTGCGCGAGGTCGAAGGCTTTCACGCCCGTGTCGTGCAGCACGAATGCGACCATCTCGACGGCGTCCTTTACCCGCAGCGGATGGCGGACCAGCGGCTTTTGATGTTCACCGAGGAATTGCAGCGCCACCCGGTCGATCTGGCGGCCTATTTGGCCGAGCGGCGGTCGCCGCCGTGACGACGAGCCCGCTCGCCGCGGCCGACCGCCGGATACTGATCGAGGCGATCCTGCCCGAGGTGGCGTTCGACGGCTGGTCGCGCGCCGCGCTGCGCCACGCCGCACGGCGGGTCGGGCTGCCTGCCGCCGAAGCCCTGGCGCTCTTTCCGCGCGGCGCCCCCGATCTTGTCGCGGAATTCAGCCGCTGGGCCGACGCCCGTCTTCTCGACCGCATCGAAACCGCACCCTTGGAGCCGCTGCGCACCCCCGAGCGGGTCGCGCTGGCGGTCGGGCTGCGCCTCGAAATCGTCGAACCGTGGCGCGAGGCGGTGCGCCGCGCGCTCGCCGTCCTCGCCTTGCCGCAGTACACGCCGCTCGGGTTGCGCCTCGTCTACGAAACCGTCGACGGCATCTGGTATGCCGCCGGCGACCACGCCACCGATTTCAGCTTTTACACAAAGCGCGCCACGCTCGCCGCGATCTGGACGGCGACCGTGCTCTATTGGCTCGAAGACCGCTCCGAGGGGTTTGCCGCAACCCGCGCCTTTGTCGCGCGCCGGCTCGCCGACGCCGAGCGTATCGGCCGGATGCGGCGCGGGATCGGCGATATCGCGCGGCGCCTGCCGAACCCGTTGCGGCTGCTGCATCCATTGCACTGAAGCAGTACATCTCAGCGGCGCGGGAGGAGGCGGGTCACGTGGCCCATCTTGCGGCCGGGGCGCATCCGCTTCTTGCCGTAGAGGTGCAATTTGGCGAGCGGGTCGGCGAGCGCCTCGCGCCAGCGTTCGACATCGCCGCCGATCAGGTTCTTCATGACCGCATCGGCGTGGTGCTCGACCGAGCCCAGCGGCAGCCCGCAAAGGGCGCGCACCAGCTGCTCGAACTGGCTGGTGACGCAGGCGTCGATCGTCCAATGCCCGGAATTGTGCGGCCGCGGTGCGAGCTCGTTGACCAGGATGTCGCCCGTTTGGGTCACGAACATCTCGACCGCCAGGAGGCCGACGAGGTCGAGCTTTTCGGCGACGTGGCGGGCGATCGCCTCGGCCCGCATCGCGGTTTCGGGGGCGATCCGCGCCGGTGCGATCGTGGTGTCGAGGATATGCGCGACGTGGTGGTTTTCGACCGGCGGATAGGTCGCCCAAGTGCTGTTGCGGCCGCGCGCGACAATGACCGAAATCTCGCAGGCGAAATCGACAAAGCTTTCGAGGATGCCGATCTCGCCGCCCATCCGGCGCCACGCCTCCTCCGGCCGGGTCTCGGGCGTCAAGGTCACCTGACCCTTGCCGTCATAGCCCATGCGCACACTTTTGAGCACCGCCGGATGGCCGAAATCGTGCATCGCGCGATCGAGGGCGGCGGCGTCGGCGACCTCGCGGTAGGTCGTCGTCTCGACTGCGATCGAGCGCAGAAAATCCTTTTCGCGCAGCCGGTCCTGGGTGATTTCGAGGATCTCGGGCCGGGGCAGAACCGGCTTTAGCGCGGCGACGGCGCGAACCGCTTCGGCCGGGATGTTCTCGAATTCGAAGGTCGCGACATCGACCGCCGCGGCAAAACGTTCGAGTGCCGTGCGGTCGGCGAAATCGGCGATCGTGGCGGCGGCCGAGACCTGCGCGGCGGGGCTTTCCGGCTCGCCGGCGAAGACATGGCAGCGATAGCCGAGGCGGGCGGCGGCGAGCGCGGTCATCCGGCCGAGCTGGCCGCCGCCCATGATGCCGATCGTGGCCCCGGGAGCGAGAACCGCCTGCGCCGAGAGCGTCGGCTCTCCCGCCACTAGGGCCGGTCCGGGCGGTCGGCCACCGCCGCCGTCTGCGCCTGGCGCCAGTCGGCGAGCGCTTTCTCCGCGGCGGGATCGGCAATTCCGAGGATCGCGGCGGCAAAAAGAGCGGCGTTGACCGCCCCGGCCTCGCCCACGGCAAAAGTCGCCACCGGGACCCCGGCCGGCATCTGCACGATCGACAGCAGGCTGTCCACGCCCTTCAGCACCCGGCTCTCGATCGGGACGCCGAGCACCGGCAGCGAGGTCAAGGCCGCGGTCATGCCCGGCAGGTGCGCGGCGCCGCCGGCACCCGCGACGATCACGCGCAAGCCGCGCGCGCGGGCCGTGCGGGCATAATCGTAGAGCCGGTCCGGCGTGCGATGAGCCGAGACGATGCGGGCCTCGCAGCCGATCCCGAGCCGGTCGAGGGTGGCCGCGGCATGGCGCATCGTCTGCCAATCGGATTGGCTGCCCATGATAATGCCGACCGCAACCCCGGCCTCGCTCATTCGGCCCCTTTTCAAAAGTCGCAGCGCGCCCGCCGGCATTATAAGGGCCGGCCCGGTCGAGACAAGCGCACCGGGTCAGGCGATGATGTCGGGCAACAGCTCGCTTTCGATCTTCGAGATCTGGTCCTTGAGCAGCAGCTTGCGTTTTTTGAGCCGCTGCAATTGCAGCTGATCGAACGGCGCGCGCTCGGCCAGCCGCGCGATCACGTCGTCGAGATCGCGATGCTCGCTTTTGAGCGCGGCGAGCTTCGCCTTTAGCGCTTCGGTATCGAGGTCCATGGCAAATGGCCCGAAATCCGCCTGCATCATATCATGCCCGACGAGGGTTGACGACATGACCGATCGGCTCTGCGCGGCGACAGCCGGCGACGCACCCGCTGCTGCCGAGCTGTGGCGCTTTTCGACGCGGTTTTATGCGCGTCGCGGCGTCGCCGAGGCGCTCCTCGGATTGCAGGACCGCGACGGCTGCGACATCAATCTCGTCCTGTTCGCGCTGTGGCTCGGCATTTCCGGGCGCAAGCGTGCGACGCGCGCTCTCTTCGCCGCGGCCGAGCGCGACACCCGTGCGCTCCGCCGCGAGCTGGTCGAGCCGTTGCGCGCCCTGCGGCGCCGGCTCAAAGGACAAGCCGACCCCGATCTCCGACGCCTGCGCGCCGAGGTCCAGGCTTTGGAGCTCGCCGCCGAACAGGCGGTACAGCGCCGGCTCGCGTCCCATGCCGGACCGGTCTTCGCCACCGACAGAGCGGAGCGCCTCGCCGCCGCGCAGGCCAATTTCAGGCTCTACCTCGGGCGTGAAACGGCGGAGACGGCGGTCATCTGCGCCGCGCTCGCCGCCTTTGCCGAACAGAATTGAGATCGGCCGCGATTGCAACGACGCAAGCGTAGGGCGGATAAGCGCAGCGCAATCCGCCTTCAACCGTTCGGCCGGGAGCCTATCGCCGGGATTGGAGCATGGCCCCCGGCACGCCCGACCGCGTAAAGGCGGAAGGCGCTGCGCTTTTCCGCCCTACATCCGACGATGCGAAATCTGCCGCATTCGAATTCGACGAACACAGGCGAGCAGGCGTAGGGCGGATAAGCGCAGCGCAATCCGCCGTCAACCGTTCCGTCGAGAACCGATTGTCGGGATTGGGGCGTGGCGCCGGCATGTCCGACCGCGTAAGTAAGGCGGAAGGCGCTGCGCTTTTCCGCCCTACATCAAGGGCGCGGGGCACCGGATGACAAGAAAGGAGGCGGTGGATGGCGCTCCACTTCACGCGTCAGGAATTTGCCGGCCGCCGGCGGCGGACCTGCGCGGAGATGGCGAAGGCCGGGCTCGACGGGCTTCTGATATTCCGGCAGGAGAGCATGTATTGGCTGACCGGCTACGACACCAGCGGTTACAGCATGTTTCAGGGCATGTACCTGCGGGCGGACGGGGCGCTGGCGTTGCTGACACGCTCGGCCGATCTGCTTCAGGCGCGGCTGACCTCGGTCATCGAGGACATCCGCATCTGGACCGACCGCCAAGGCGCCGACCCGGCGGGCGAATTGCGCGACATGGTCGTCGATTACGGCGGCCGCGGAAGACGGATCGGCGTCGAATACCACGCCTACGGTCTGACCGCGCAGCGCAGCAGGATGGTCGATGCCGCCTTTGCCGGCTTTTGCGAGTTGGTCGACGCCTCCGACCTCGTCCGCCTCTTGCGCCTCGTCAAGAGCCCGGCGGAGCTCGCCTATCTGCGTGAGGCCGGGCGGCTCGTCGACGAGGCCTGCGCGGTGTCCCGCCGCCTGACCGTCCCCGGCGCCGCGGTCGGCGCGGTCTATGGCGAAATGATGAACGCGATCATTCACGGCGACGGCGATCCGAGTGCGAGCCGCTGGCCGATGGGAAGCGGCGAGGAGGCATTGCTCGTGCGCTACCACACCGGCCACGGAAGGGTGGCGCCGCGCGACCAGGTGCAGTTCGAGATCGCCGCCGCCTACCGCCACTACCATGCGGCGCTGATGTACGTGATCCTGACCGGCGAACCCGATCCGCGCCACCGCCACATGTTCGCGGCCTGCGCCGAGGCACTCGACGCCTGCGAAGCCGCATTGCGGCCCGGCAACACGGTCGGAGAGGTGTTTGCGGCGCATGCCGAGGTGCTGACCCGGGCCGGCTATGCCGGGCATTTCCTCAATGCCTGCGGCTACACGATGGGGGCGACCTATCCGCCGACCTGGATGGATTGGCCGATGCTCTATGCCGGCGAGCCGCAGATATTGGCGCCACACATGGTGTTCTTTCTGCACATGATCCTGTTGAACAGCGACACCGGCCTCGGCATGTCGCTCGGCGAGACCGCGATCGTCACCGCAACCGGCTGCGAAAGGATCAGCCACGCCCCGCGGCACTTGCTGATCGCGGAGGGATAGGGCGCGCCGTCGATCGGACGAAAACTAGTGAGGACCACGCCTTTGCCTTTCTTTTTCAAGAAATCTATCGCGATGTACCTTTAAATTCTCCCGCGATGGCGGTAAACCGCTCAATGGTCGCGACACGGAATGGCCTTCGAGACAGGCGTATGAAGACCCTGCCAACTCAGAGCTTATTTAGATTGTCGTTCCATTCTCCGTTAGGGCAATCAGATATGCGTCAAAAAGCGAGTGAATATCTGCACGCAGAAGTATCCCATTAGATTGACTATTATCATCCGTATGGCCCATTGTCTTAATATGTGCAGCCTCTAGCCCGGATTTCTCATAGCCGCGCTGGTTTTCGCGTCGTGGCGGTGTGCCGGGTCGGGGGAATTGCCGGAAGGACGATGGTTGTAGTTTGAGGAATTGGCTTCAACTTTTGCGAGTCCTGTTGGAGGCAGTGGTCCCGGAGATGTTTGCAGGGCTATTTTTTACCGCGTCTTCTGGTTTGTCAGACCATTGCCGCGGTAGTAAGCGCGGCGTGGGCGGCGGCGTACTCGGCCTGGTAAGGGAAGGCCGAGGGCATGGCGAGCTTGATGCGGCGCACGCTGGTGCGCACCAAGGCCCCAATCTTCAGGAGCTTGAGGCGGATGGTGCCACAGCAGGCATGGGCGAACTGGGTGTCGGCCAAGCCGATGCGGCGCAGGGTGCAGATCAGGACATAACCCATTGAGGCAAACCACAGCCGCAGCTGGTTGGCGCGCATGGTATGGGCCGAGGTCCGGTCGGCATAAAGATCGAGTTGGCATTCCTTGATGCGGTTTTCCATCTCACCGCGAGCGCAATACAGCTTCTCATAGAGATGGCGCGCCTCATGCTCCTCGCGCCTCAGCGA
>DASXAM010000140.1:0-5085 GCA_036404275.1 Allostellaceae bacterium | reverse complement strand
CCACTATCTGATGGGCCGGGTCGAGCTCGAGCACTGGCGGGCGCAGCAGGAACGCGACGATATGAAGGCGGTCTTCGCCGATTCGGTGGCGCCGGTCTATGACGCCGGCCTCGTCGATCTGGTCGAAACCGACCACCGGGTCTGCGACGAAGTGAGCCTCATCCCGACTCCGGGCCACACCCCCGGCCATGTCAGCGTGCAGATCGCATCTGAGGGCGAGACGGCGCTGATCACCGGCGATTTTATGCATCACCCCTGCCAGATCGCGCGGCCCGAATGGTCCTCGACCGCCGACAGCGACCCGCAGGCAGCGGAGCGGACGCGCCGGCACATGCTCGCCCGCCTCGCCGATGCCCCGACCCTGGTCATCGGCACGCACTTTGCCGGCCGCACGGCCGGCCATGTCGTGCCGGACGGCGCCGCCTACCGCCTCGCGCTCTGATCTCCGAGCGCGCCGAACCGCTGCCCGCTGCAGCGCCCTCGGCAGAATAGTAAGCGCGAACCGTCGGCCTTTGGGCTCAGGCTCAGCCGTGGAAACGGCCGCCGCCGCCCATACCGCCGCCCATGCCGCCACCGCGGAAGCCGCCGGCCATGCCGCCGCGGAACCCGCCCATGCCCGGTCCACGGAACCCGCCTCTGCCCGGTCCACGGAACCCACCCATGCCCCCGCGGACGTTGTTGACGTTCCGGATGTTGTTGACGTTCCTAATGTTGTTGACGTTGCGCACGCCGTTGAAGAACTGGCGGTGGAAAAAGAACCCATTATGAAAGAACGGCCGGCCGAAAAATAAGTTGACCCGGGCAGCGGCGAACCCCGGCCCGAAGAAATAGGGATAGCCATAAACTGGGTAAGCGGCCGGATAATATGGGCAGTAATATGGATTAAAATATGGGTAATTGCAATATGGGTTGTAATACTGCGCTTGAGCCGAAATACTTGTGGCGCCCAGCGCCAGAGCGGCGGTCACGGCCACAACCCCAGCCGTTATGAGGCCTCGCAAGCTCTGGCCCATCCTCAGTCTCAGCATCACACACCTCCCCGTTACCAGATCCTCGGCAGCAGCGATCGCACCCGCGTACACCGTAAGGACGGCTCCGAGGGCCCCGTTATTCCGGGCTGCCGACGGTGTTGACCGCTTGCGCCGATGCCCCGATCCTCGCCGCTCTGCATCGCGAGAGAAGCGGATGAGCGAGCGGGTCTTCGACGGGCTGAAGGTCATCGATTGCGGCAGCTTTATCGCCGGTCCGGCGGCGGCGACGGTGATGTCGGATTTCGGCGCCGCGGTGATCAAGATCGAGCCGCCGGGGGCGGGCGACCCGTACCGGCGCCGAGCGACGCCGCCGGTGGGGCCGGGCCTCGCCGGCAATCCGGGCTTTGTCCTCGATGGCCGCAACAAGCGCAGCCTGGCGCTCGACCTGCGCCAGGCCGAGGGACAGGCCGTGCTGCGCCGGCTGGTCGAAGGAGCCGATGTCTTTATCACCAACTATCCGCCGCCGGTGCGCCGCCGTCTCGGCATCACCTATGAGGCGCTGGCGCCGCTCAACCCCCGCCTGATCTACGCCTCGTTTACCGGCTATGGCGAAACCGGCCCCGAGGCCGACAAGCCGGGCTTCGACGCCACCGCCTGGTGGGCGCGCTCGGGGCTGATGCATCTGGTGCGCGCCGGCGAAGAAGCCTCCCCCGCCCGCTCGCTGCCGGGGATGGGCGACCACCCTTCGGCGATGGGCACCTATGGCGCGATCGTCACGGCGCTCTATCGGCGCGAACGCACCGGCCAGGGCGCCTATGTCGGCTCGTCCCTGTTGGCGAACGGGCTGTGGGCCAACGGCTGCGCGGTGCAGGCCGCATTGTGCGGCGAGAAGGTGGTGCCGCAGCCGCCGCGCGAGCGCGGCGTCAACGCGCTGCGCCTCCATTACCGCTGCCGCGACAACCGCTGGCTCCTGTTGTCGATCGCCGCCGACGAATGGCGCTGGGAAAAATTCAAGGCGTGCGTCGAGTCGCCGGCGCTCGACGACCCGCGCTTTGCGACGCACGCGCTGCGCGAGGAGCATGTGCGGCTCTTGATCCCGATCCTCGACGAGGTGTTCGCCAGCCGCGACCAGGCGGAATGGCGCCGTATTTTGGACGAGGCCGGCCTGATCTTTGGCATCGTCGCCGATATGGACGAAATCCACACCGACGAGCAGGTCCTGGCGAGCCGGGCATTGGTGCCGTTTACCGACGGCAGCTCCTTGACGGTCAACAGCCCGCTCTGGATCGACGGCGAAGAAAAGCTCCCGCCGCGCCCGGCCCCCGCGGTCGGCCAGCACAGCGAGGAAATATTGCGCGAAGCGGGCTATTCGGAGCCCGAAATTCGGGCGATGCGCGAAGCCGGCATGATCGGTTGAGGCGCAACCGCGGCTACTCGGCCGCGCAAGCCAAGCAAGGAGGTCGAAATGATCAAGGTCAGCGTGTTCTATCCAAACCGGCGGGGCAGCAAGTTCGACATGGATTACTATTGCAAAAGCCATATCCCGATGGTGCAGCAAAAGCTCGGCGCGGCGTGCAAGCGTGTGGCCGTCGAGCAGGGCCTCGGCGGCGCCACACCCGGCTCGGCGCCGACCTACATCGCCATGGGGCATCTCTATTTCGATTCGGCAGACGCCTTTACGGCCGCCTTCGGACCGCACGCGCAAGCCATCATGGCCGACATACCCAACTACACGGATATCGAGCCGGTGATCCAGATCAGCGAAGTAAAGACCTAGCCGCACGTGATCGGATTAGGGCGCACCGGCCCCCTCGCATGAGTGGGGGCCGGGCGACGGAGCGCTGGCTGCCGGGTTCCCGCTTTCGCGGAAACGAACGGAGGGAAGCGATCTTCAAGCGCCGCGGCGGACGAGATGGCCGGGAAGGGCGCCCGTGTGTTCGCCGTGCTCGAATACGGGAGTGCCGGCGAGGAGGGTCGCGACATAGCCGTCGGCCCGCTGGACGAGGCGCTTGCCGCCGGCCGGCAGGTCGTGGGTGATTTCCGGCGGATAAAGACGCAGGCGCTCGAAATCGATCAGATTTAGGTCGGCGCGCTTGCCCGGCTGCAACCGGCCGCGATCGGCAAAGCCGAAGAAATCGGCGGTCTCGCCGGTCAACCGCTTGACGATGAATTCGAGCGGCAGCCCCGGCCCGCGTTTCCGGTCGCGCGCCCAATGGGTCAGCATGTAGGAAGGCATGCTGGCATCGACGATCATCGCCACATGCGCGCCGCCATCGCCGAGCCCGAGCAGAGTGCCGGGGTCGGTCAGCATCTCGCGGATCGGCTCATGGTCATCCTGGGCGTAGCCGGTCACCGGGAAAAACAGCAGATTGGCGGCATTCTCGGTCAGGTAATCATAGGCGACCTCGTCCGGCGAGTGGTTGGTGCGCGCCGCGATCGCCGCGATGCTGGCTTCGGCCCGCGGCTCGTAGTCGGGCGGATTGCCCATCACGTACATCCGGTCCCACTTTTCCGCGACGAGCTGCACCAGCGGGCCGAGCCGGGCCATCAACGCCGGTGACGGCCGGTCTTCGACGATTGCCTGGCGCACCGCCGGGTCGCGCAGCCGCTTGAGCCGCTCGGCCAACGGCATGGCTTCGAACGGCTTGTAGCGCTCGCGGATCGAGAATGGGTTCAGCGAGGTGGCGATGCCGAGAATGACGCCGACCGGGCGGCCGGCAATCTGAGCGGTGACCGAGGCGCCCGCAGCCCGCGCCCGGTGGACGCCTTGCATGATCCGCCGCCAGCGCTGTGGATCGGTTGGCCGGTCGGTCAGCAGAAACCACACCGGGCGGCCGGTCTCGCGGCCGAGGCGGGTAATCCATTCGAATTCGGCCGCTTCGTCCTCGAAATCGCTGTTCATGCCAAAGGTACCGGCGCCGGCCGCACCCAGCCCCGCGCCGATCCCAGCCAGCTCCTCGATCTCGGCAAAACGGCCCGGCACCATCTCGCCCTGCACCGTCTTGTGCGCATTGGTGCGCGAGGTGGTAAAGCCAAAGGCACCGGCGCGCACCGCCTCCTCGGTCAATCGCCGCATCAGCATGATGTCGTCGGCGGTGGCCGGCTCGCGCCGGATCGCGCGATCGCCCATCGCATAGACGCGCAGCGGATGGTGCGGTACTTGCGCCGCCACATCGATCGCTCTCGGCATGCGGTCGAGCGCGTCGAGAAAATCGGGAAAGCTTTCCCAATCCCATTTGAGGCCTTCGGCCAGGACCGGGCCGGGAATGTCCTCGACCCCTTCCATCAAATCGATCAAGGCGTCGCGGTGATGCCGCCGCACCGGGGCAAAGCCGACACCGCAATTGCCGAACAGGATCGTCGTCACGCCATGCCAGGACGACGGTGCGAGGATCGGGTCCCAGGTCGCCTGGCCGTCGTAATGGGTGTGAACATCGACCCAGCCCGGCGTCACCAAAAGGCCGTCGGCGTCGATGACCCGCCGCGCCGGTCCGGCCTTGCCGCCGATTGCGGCGATTCGCCCGTCGTCGATCGCAATGTCGCCGCTGAAAGCCGTCGCACCCGTGCCGTCAACGATGGTTCCGCCGCGAATGACGATGTCGTGCATGGCCGCGCCCTTTCGCTCTGTCGCCTTGCCCTAGCATGCGGCCGGGCTGGCGGCGCACGCTATGCCGAGCGAGCAAGTGTGGTCTGCATGACCGCCGTATTTCGCTCGTTCGCCGGTTCCTTTTGCCTCGCCGGCCGGGCAAAAGTTGCCGCTAATTGCGGCCGAGGTATACAATTTCCGGGTGACGATCGTTGTCGATCTGCCCGATGAAATGGCCACCGCCGCCCTCGCCGAGCGGCTGGCGGGAATAGCCGCGGCCGGCGACGTCATCGCGCTGGAGGGCGAGCTCGGCAGCGGCAAAACGACGCTCGCCCGCGCCTTCATCGCGGCGCGCGGGGCCGGCGAGGAGGTGCCGAGCCCGACCTTTACCCTGGTGCAGACTTATCAAGCCGAGACCGTATCGATCTGGCACTTCGACCTCTACCGCCTGCAAGCACCCGAGGAGGCGTGGGAGCTCGGCATCGAAGAGGCGCTTGCCGACGGCATCTCGCTGATCGAGTGGCCGGA
>DASXAM010000139.1:0-16003 GCA_036404275.1 Allostellaceae bacterium | reverse complement strand
TCTTCGCGAGCCAGCTCGCGGTGGCGCTGGTGCGCGCCCGCCGTCACCGCCAGAAGGGCCGGGCGATCGTCGGAACCGGCGCATTGACCAGCCGGGTCGAGGCGGCGCTCGGCTTCGCTCTGACCGGCAGCCAGCGCCTTGCGATTGCCGAGATCGCTTCCGAGATGGCGCAGCCGCGGCGCATGGTGCGGCTGCTGCAAGGCGATGTCGGCAGCGGCAAGACCGTCGTCGCATTGCTGGCGATGCTGACCGCGATCGAAGGCGGTGGCCAGGCGGTGCTGATGGCGCCGACCGAGATCCTCGCCCGCCAGCATCATGCGACTTTGCAGCGCCATGCCGACGCCGCCCGGGTCGAGATCGGGTTTCTGACCGGGCGCGAAAAAGGCCGGGCGCGCGCCTCGATGCTGGCAAGCCTTGCCTCCGGCCTGACCCCGGCCGTCGTCGGCACACACGCCCTGCTGCAGCCGGATGTCGCATTCCGCGACCTCGCCCTCATCGTCATCGACGAGCAGCATCGTTTTGGGGTCGAGCAACGCCTCGGCCTCCACGCGAAGGGGCGCGACGCGGACACCCTGCTGATGAGCGCGACGCCGATCCCGCGCACGCTGATGATGACCGCCTATGGCGATCTCGATGTCTCGCGGCTCACCGAAAAGCCGCCGGGCCGGCGGCCGATCGACACCCGCTCGGTCGTGCTCGACCGGATCGACGACGTCACCGCGGCGCTGGGGCGCGCCATCGCCGGGGGAGCCAAGGCCTATTGGATCTGCCCGATCGTCGAGGAATCGGAAACCGACGATCTTGCCGCCGCGCAGGAGCGCTACGCGGCGCTGGCGGCGCTGTGGCCCGGCCGGGTCGGGCTCGTCCACGGACGGATGCGCACCGCGGAGAAGGACCGGGTCATGGCCGGCTTTGCCGAGGGCGCCATCGATGTGCTGGTGGCAACAACGGTGGTCGAGGTCGGCGTCGATGTGCCGGATGCGACGATCATGGTCGTCGAGCGCGCCGAACGCTTCGGCCTCGCCCAGCTGCACCAGCTGCGGGGCCGCATCGGCCGCGGCAACAAGGCGTCCACCTGCCTGCTGCTGTACCGGCCGCCCTTGGGCGAGGTCGCCAAACGACGTCTCCAAACCATGCGCGAAACCGAGGACGGATTCTTGATCGCCGAGGAGGATCTGCGGTTGCGGGGGGCCGGCGAGGTGCTGGGCACGCGGCAGAGCGGTCTGCCGAGCCTGCGCCTCGCCGATCTTGCCGCGCATCAAGGGCTGATCGCGCTTGCCCATGACGACGCGCGTCTCGTTCTCGACCGCGACCCGCATCTCGAAAGCAAGCGCGGCCGCGCCTTGCGCATCCTGCTCTATCTGTTTCGCCGCGACGAAGCGGTGCAGTATCTACGCGCCGGCTGACGCCGCCGCGTCGCGGCGCGCGGCCCATCCGGCAACACCGCAAAGACCGAGGAAGACGGCTAGAAGCGCCGGCTCGGACGGCTCGGGTACTGCCGGCGGGGTGGTGATGCTGGACACCAGCGTGATGACCGGCTGGTCGAGGGCAACCGCGATGGGAACCGGATCGTTCACGATAAAGACGGCCCCGAAAATGCCGGCCGGATAGGTGAGATGGAAATCGAACGTGCAGTTTGGGCTAAACGGCACCGCGCCGCCCATGCAGTTTCCGCCGGCGTCGATCGCCCCGGCGACATCGAGGGTGCTGGGCCCGCCCATCGTGAGATAGGAAAAGGTCGTCAGGCTCGCCAGGTTCATGCCGGTCGTTGCAACACCCATCGGGGCGAGCGAATCGGTGAAGATATCGGAGAATGTGCTCAGGTCAGCCAGCCGGATCAGGCCGCCGGGCTCGACGACGCCGGTAAAGGTGCCGGAAAGCAAACCGCCCGCGACTGTTCCGTCGGTCTGCACCATGCCCCCATTACTACTGAACGACCCCAGCCAATTCGATTGAGTGAAGGAGAAGGTGTCGATCGTCGTTGCGCTGGCGGCAGTCGCGCATCCGACGGCCGTAATCGCTGCGATGAATGTTCTAAGCATGCGCCGCTTCCCGGTGATCCCGCTCTCGGACGGGTCGAGCGGCAAGCGGGCGGCCGAGACTATAAATGCACCGCTTGCTCTTCTTCGGAAACTATACCGATTTTTTCTTAATTTAACCTTAAACAGCAGGCAATTTTTCGGGCCCTTCGCCGCCAACCGGCGGCAGCGCAGAGGCCCGCGTAGACGGCGGCGGCAAGCGGCAACGCCGACGGCTCGGGTATCACGGGCACCGGTTTGGTCACGCTCGACGCCAGGGTAACTACCGGCTGGTCGAGGGTCAGCAGAGACGGCAGCGGCAACCCGGCCTTGAAGATCGCTCCGTTAATCCCAGCCGTATAAACGACGCTGCCGGAGCCGTTGCAGTCGGGGTGGTTGGGGCGGCATTGCCTTCGCAAGTCTGGTCCTTGCCAAAGGTCCCGGCCATGTCGAGCCCGCCGGACCCGCCCGTCGTGTCATAGGCAAAGACGGTCAGGTCCGCGAGACCCATGCCCAGGATCCCCTTCGCGGCCTCAGCCGGCGCGGGCTCAGGAGGTGACGAGGCGGCGTTCGATGGCGGCGGTCTTGATCGCCTTTTGCAGCTTCTCGAAGGCGCGCACCTCGATCTGGCGCACCCGCTCGCGCGAGATGCCGTATTGCTGCGACAGATCTTCGAGCGTCGTCGGGTTGTCGCGCAATCGGCGCTCGCTGAGAATATGACGCTCGCGGTCGTTGAGATGCGTCATCGCCTTTTCGAGGAGGTCGCGGCGCAAGCCCAGCTCCTGACGCTCGCCGAGCCGGGTCTCCTGGCTCTCGCTTTCATCCACTAGCCAATCCTGCCACTCGCCTTCGCTGTCGATGCGCAGCGGCGCGTTCAGCGAATGGTCCGGGCTCGCCAGCCGGCGGTTCATGCTGACGACATCGGCCTCCGGGACATCGAGCTCGGTCGCGATTTTTTTCAGGTTCTCCGGCGACAGGTCGCCTTCCTCCATCGCCTGGAGCTGGCCCTTCAGCTTGCGCAGATTGAAAAACAGCTTTTTTTGCGCCGCCGTCGTGCCCATTTTGACGAGCGACCAGGAATGCAGGATGTATTCCTGGATCGCCGCCCGGATCCACCACATCGCATAGGTTGCCAGGCGAAAGCCGCGATCGGGATCAAACCGCTTGACCGCCTGCATCATGCCGACATTGCCCTCGGAAATCAGCTCCGAGAGCGGCAGGCCATAGCCGCGATAGCCCATCGCGATCTTGGCGACGAGACGCAGATGGCTGGTCACCAGCCGGTGGGCCGCTTGCGGGTCCTCGTGCTCCTTCCACCGTTTGGCGAGCATGAATTCCTCGTCCGGCTCCAGCATCGGAAACTTGCGGATCTCTTGGAGATACCGGCTCAGATTTCCTTCGGAGGAGACGGACGGGACCGAAAGAGATGCCATTGACAGATCGCACTCCGCGTAAGGGCCGGTATCGGGAAAACGCTGCGCACCGCGCGGCGATCCCCTGACCGGCGGGTCAAACCCTACTAATGTGGTAGGATTTTGTCCAGTTTAAAGTCGCTCTAAATCGGTAAACAGCGCGTGAAGGTCGGCCGGGAGCGCGCTGTCGAATTCGAGCGGCCTGCCGTCGGCCGGGTGGGCAAAGCCGAGCCGCTTGGCGTGCAGGGCTTGGCGCGGCATGGCGGGGATGCCGGGGACGCCCGGCGCGCGGCGGCGGCCGTAAAGCGGGTCGCCGATCAGCGGATGGCCGCGATTGGCGAAATGCACGCGAATCTGGTGCGTGCGCCCGGTGGCGAGCCGGCACTCGACCAGCGCCGCAGCGGCGCCGAAGGTGCGCTCGACCCGGTAGCGGGTGACCGCGGTTTTGCCTTTGCCGTCGCCGACCACCGCCATCTTTTTGCGGTTCATTGGGTGGCGCCCGATGTTGCCGGTGATCTCGCCGGTTGCCGGAAACGGCACGCCCACGACAAAGGCGGCATAGGCGCGATCGATTTGGTGCGCGGCGAAATCGCGCGACAGCGCCTGGTGCGCCGCCTCGGTCTTGGCGACGACAATCAGCCCGCTGGTATCCTTGTCGATGCGATGCACGATCCCCGGCCGCCGCACCCCGCCGATCCCCGACAGGCTGGGCCCGCAATGGGCAATCAGCGCGTTGACGAGAGTGCCGTCCGGATTGCCCGGCGCCGGATGGACGACCAGACCGGCGGGCTTGTCGATAACGATCAGATGCGAATCCTCGAAGCGGATGTCGAGCGCGATCTGCTGCGCGGCCGGTGTGGCGTCTTCGGGTTCGGGGAGGGCGACGGCGAATTTTTGGTCAGGCCGGACCGGCGCCGACGGGTCGCGGCAAACGGCGCCGTCCTGCGTTACATTGCCGCCCTCGATCAGCCGCTTCAGCCGCGTGCGCGACAGCGACGGCAGGTGGCGGGTCAGCAGGCGGTCGAGACGCAGCCCCGCCTCGTCTGCGTCGGCAGAGATCTCGGCGATCGAGCCGGTCCTGCGGTCAGCGGTCATGCGCAGCGTTGCGCGGTAGGAATGGCCCGATGCGCGCGTTGAAAGTGTTCAACATCATGATGGGCATTGTGCTCGTTCTCGGTTTCGCCGTCGTTATCGCGGTGATCGGAGCGCGGTTGTCGCAGCGCGGCCGACCGGCGGGCGGGACCCGGCCGATCGTGAACGGTTCGGTCGATTTCCCTCGGGGGGCGAGGATCGAGACGATGACCGCCGCGGCCGACCGCTTGATCCTCGATGTGGTCCTGCCCGATGGCGGGCGCGAGCTCGTGCTCATCGATCTGGCGACCGGAGCGCGGCTCGGCACGATCGAGCTGCGCACGGCGCGCTAACCGGTCGATCTCCGGCGGCTTGAAACCCTCGACAAATGTTTCGAACTTGTCGCAGGCCAGCGCTGTTAGCCGGTGCGGAGCGCGACGGCGAGCGATCTTGTCTGCGCTCGGCAAGCGAGAAGCGCTCGGCGTTTTTCTGATCGCGAGGCCGCGTTTGGATGTTCGGCGCGGTCGGGGGCGGCGGTGATGGGGAAGAAAACCAATGGCGCGGGTTTCGATTGCGCCGGCCTCGGCCGCGACGACGTCGAGCCCGGCCGCCGAATCGGCGCGCGGACCTTGGGCCCGGTCTCCGACCTGGAACCCCATTTGCCGTCGGATTGGTGGCGCACCTTGTTCAACTCGCTCTACCTCGAAACCGACGGCGATGTGATCGAGAACGATCGCAACACCGCGGACGAGGTCGATTTGCTGATTCGTACCGCCGGCGTCGAGCGCAACGACCGGATCCTCGACCTGTGCTGCGGCCAGGGCCGTCATTCGCTCGAGCTCGCGGCGCGCGGCTTCCGCCATGTGATCGGGCTCGACCGCTCGCGCTATCTGATCCGTCTCGCCCGCAAGCGCGCCAAGCAGCGCAACCTCGCGGTCTCGTTTCACGAGGGCGACGCCCGACGGTTTCGGCTCGGCGAGGGCGAATTCCACTGCGTGTGCATTCTCGGCAACTCGTTTGGCTATTTCGAGCGGCCGGAGGACGACCTCGCCGTGCTCGAAGCGGTCAAGCGGGCGCTCGCCTCCGGCGGCACCTTGGCAATGGATCTGATGGACGGCGATTGGATGCGCCGCCATTTCGAGCCGCGCTCCTGGGAATGGGTCGACCAGAACCATTTTGTCTGCCGCGAGCGCGACCTCGCCGGGGACCGTGACCGCCTGATCAGCCGCGAGGTCGTGGTCCATGCCGAACGCGGGGTCATCGCCGACCAATTCTATGCCGAACGGCTCTATTCTCGGGAACGGCTCGAAGCGCTGCTGGGCGGCGCCGGGTTCGGCAACATCCGATTCCATCCGCTGACGGCGCCGGAATCGGCGCGCAACCAGGACCTCGGCATGGTGGCGCACCGGCTTTTCGTCACCTGCGAGGCGCCGCGCGCCGCCAGCCGGCTGCGCTGCCGCGGCGCCTTGTTCCCCGAGGTGACCGTCATCCTCGGCGATCCGCGCCTGCCCGATCCGGTCAAACGCAACGGCCGCATCAATCAGGAAGACATCGACACGATCGCACGCCTCAAAACCGCGCTCGACGAATTGCCCGATTACCGCTTTCGCTATCTCGACAACCATGCCTCGCTCTATGCGGAATTGCGCGCGAGCCGGCCGCGCTTTGTCCTCAATTTTTGCGACGAGGGCTTCAACAACGACGCCTTTATGGAGCTGCACGTGCCGGCGCTGTTGGAAATGCTCGACATTCCTTACAGCGGCGCCGGCCCGGCCTGCCTGGGGCTTTGCTACAACAAATCGCTGGTGCGCGGCGTAGCGCAAGCCATCGACGTGCCGGTCCCGGCGGAAACCTACTTCAATTCCGACGATCTGGCGGCGACGATCCCGTCGGTGTTCCCGGCGTTGATCAAGCCGAATTTTGGGGATGCGTCGGTCGGCATCAGCAGGGACGCGGTCGTGCATAGCTGGGAGGAGGCGATCACCCGCCTCGGCCGTCTGCGCGAGCAGATGCCAGGCTGCCCGATCCTGATACAGGAATTTTTGACCGGTCCCGAATACTCGATCGGCATTGTTGGCAATCCGGGCCAGGATCGCCGCGTGCTGCCGCCGCTCGAGGTCGATTATTCCGGTCTCGACCCGACGCTGCCGCGACTGTTGCCGTACGAATCGAAATGGATCCCACAATCGCCTTATTGGACCGATATCCGCTATCGCGAAGCGAAGCTCGACGAAGAGGCGCGTCGGCGGCTCGCCGACTACGCCAATATTTTATTCGAGCGGCTCGGCTGCCGCGATTATGCCCGCTTTGATTTTCGCGCCGATGCCGAAGGCGAGATTCGCCTGCTCGAGGTCAACCCGAACCCGGGCTGGTGCTGGGACGGAAAGCTCAACTTGATGGCCGAGATCGCCGGGCTGCGCTATTGCGACCTTTTGAAGCTGATCATCGAAGCCGCACAGGAACGCATCGCCGGACAGCTGCCGAAGCGCGTCATCCCGCCCGTCGATCTTCGTGTGCAGCACGCTGCGTCTCACCGCGGGTAGCGGCAAAAAACTGCGCAAAGTGTGAAGCGGCTCACGCCGTTCGCGCCGCCACCGCCATAGATCGGCGGCATCGTCCGAAAGGCGGAGGGTGCGATGTCGAGATTCGATCTGAGCCGCCGCCAGGCGTCGAGGGCGGAGCTCGATCAGCGGTCGCGGGCCACGCGCCTCGAGCTTGAGCGCCTGCAGCGGATTTTTGCCGTGCGGATCGCCGTAGCGCCGTCACGCGGACGCGACGGACGGACATCGTCGCCAGCGGGGTCGAACATCCTGCCGATCCCGCTGCGCCGCGTCCGCGGCCATTGAAGCGGCGATGGCTTTCGCCGCCGCTTCGCCGACCCCGAAATTCCTCTTGCATTTCGGGTGGCTAGGCCTATCTATCGCGGCCTCGACGCACTCGCACGTGCCTATGGCCCATGGTGGTTATGCAACGACGTAACGCGTCCTTTTTGGCAGCCCGGCCGCGAGGCCGGTCCCGAGAGGGAGGTCGCGATGGTTGCTTTCCAGCTGAGGGACGTGGTGCCCTGCCCTGACGCGAACCTGCGCGGAACGCGGCTGCGCGGGCGGGGCAATCGGGTCATCGATCCGAGCAGTCTGAGCTAAGCAAAAATTCGGTCCGGTCCGGTTCGCTCCGGATCGGCAATTTTCGGTTCGCATTTTGTCGAACCGATGCCGCGCGCGTGGATCGAGCTCTGATCCGCCGCCGCTGCTTAGCTCTTTCGTGCAAGGACGACCCGATTGATGAATGACAGGATTGCCCGCTTTCTTGCCGAGCATCGGCCCGACACACCATGCCTCGTCGTCGATCTCGACATGATCGCTGCAGCCTATGACGGACTGCGGCGTTGCTTGCCGCTCGCGCGAGTTTTTTACGCGGTCAAAGCGAACCCGGCGGCGGAGATCGTGGCGATGCTCGACGGCAAAGGCGCCAATTTCGACGTGGCCAGCCGCGGCGAAATCGAGCTGTGTCTGGCGAACGGCATCGAGGCGGAGCGGATGTCGTTCGGCAACACGATCAAAAAAGAAAAGGACATCGATTTCGCCTATCGGGCGGGGCTGCGCCTTTTCGCCTTCGACAGCGCCGACGAGCTCGGCAAGCTGGCGCGCGCGGCGCCCGGCTCCAGCGTTTTTTGCCGCATCCTCGTTGCCTGCGAAGGCGCCGAATGGCCGCTGTCGCGCAAATTCGGCTGCGCCCCAGAGATGGCGATCGAGCTGCTGCGCAAGGCCCGCCGGCTCGGGCTCGACCCGTGCGGCGTCTCGTTCCATGTCGGCTCGCAGCAGACCGATCTCGGGCAGTGGGACGGTGCCGTCGGCACCGCGGCGCAGATGTTCTCGCTGCTTGCCGAGGCCGATATCGAGCTGCGCATGATCAATATCGGCGGCGGCTTCCCGGCGCAGTACCGCGGCGAGGTGCCGGCGGTCGAGCATTACGCCCGCGCAGTGATGGATGCGGTCACCCGGCATTTCGGCAACAAGCTGCCGGAGATCATTATCGAGCCGGGACGCTCGCTGGTCGGCGACGCGGGCATCATCCAGAGCGAGGTTGTGCTGATCGCCGACAAGGGCTGCGGCGAGGAGAGGCGCTGGGTCTATCTCGATGTCGGCAAATTTAACGGGCTCGCCGAAACGATGGACGAAAGCATCAAATACCGGATCGTGACGCCCGGCCGCGACGGCGAGGTGGGCCCGGTGATCCTCGCTGGCCCGACCTGCGACAGCGCCGACATCCTCTACGAGAAGACCGAGTATCGGCTGCCACTCGGCCTCGAAGTCGGCGACAAGGTCGCGATCCTGTCGGCGGGCGCCTACACCGCGAGCTACGCCTCTGTCGGGTTTAACGGTTTTTCTCCGCTCCGCACCTACTGCATCTGAGCGACGCCGGCGGGTCGTCCGCCGGCCACCTCCTGCACCAGCTTGCGCAGGATCGCCTCGGCAAAGCTGTCGAAATCCCGCGCCGCGACGACAAAGGCGCCGGCGCCGCCGATCACGTTGCGCCGATAGTAATCGTCGAGCCACGGCTCCGCGCCGAGGATCGCCAGCGCGTTGACCGTGATCCCCGCGGCGGTAACGCGGTCGCGCGCAACGGCGGGCGCCGGCCCGAAATTGGCGATGCCGTCGCCGGACAGGTCGATCACCCGCCGCGCCGCCGGCTCCGGCAGATGTCCGAACTGCTCCGCCGCGGCGAGCAAAGCGGGGCCGATCGCGGTCAGCCCCTTCGAGCCGCGCGCGCTCGCCCGCACCGCCGCGGCAACCGCGTGCGCCCCTTTCGCGTCGGCGACAAGGCGCCAATCGACCGTGACCCGGGTCTTGTCCGGGTCCGACCATTCGAGAACCAGCACCTCGACGCCGCCGGGTGTCGCGCCGATCGCATCGACGAGGCGCGGGTTCTCGAAGGCGCGGGCGATGCCTTCATGCTGGAGAAAATAGGCGTCCGGCGTCACGCTGGCAGAGACATCGACGGCGAGCACCAGTGCCAACGCCGCAGCCTGCGCCGAGGCCGAGGCGAGCCCGGTGAACGCGGCAATCGCAAGAATTTTCAGCAAGCACCCGCCGCCCTTCGCAGACCCGCCCCAAACACTGTGAGAACCCTACTGGCGTTAACGACGCGGCGCTATAAGCTCGGCCCACAGCAACGCCGGGGAGGGCGGTTTGAAAGCGACAATTTCGGTCTGTGCCGGGCTCTTGATCGGCATCGCTGCATCGGCGGCGCTTGCGGCAGCAAAGCATCCGACGGCAAAAGGCCCGCCCGCCTGCTCGATGCTGAGCTTTCGTGCCGTCCCGTCCGGCGCCGCGGATGGCGAGCAGCAGGCCGGCTTTTACCGGTCGCGCTTTGGCACGCTCGGCTTGCATGCGGACGTCAAAGGAGGCCAGCCGACCGACTATTTCGTCCTTGCCGACGGCAAGCGCGTAACCGCTGCCTCGGCCGCTCCGCCCGACTGGGCCATGAATTGCGCCGCCCAGAAAAAGATGCCGAAACCGGAGGGAGCGGCGACCGCGTCCTGCACCGGGGAGCGCTTCCGGGTTGTCCTGGCGCATCAGGGCGAGGCGCGACTGGCGCTGCTTTACGGCTCCGACGGTTCGAGCTGGCACTATTGCAGCACGGGCAGCTACTGATCGCGCGCAGCTGTCGCGCAGGGCATGCCTGCAGCGCAGGATAGAGTGTTGCCACTATGCATGCACTGCATGTAGCTTTGCCGTCATGAGCTGACGGCACGATCCGCATCGAGCTATCGCAAAGCGACAAAACAGTTTTAGTAGCGCTAGCGCGGGTCGGCAATGGGAGAGAGCGTATGCTCGAACTGTTGGAGCAACAGAAGAAACTTACCACCAATCAGTGGAAGATCGCCGGTGCTGCGACGCTCGGCGACATGCTCGACTTTTTTGATTTCTACCTGATCAGCTTTGTCCTGGCATTTGTCGTAAAAAACTGGCATTTGACCTATGGCCAATCGGGCGCGATCTTGCTCGCCTCGGGCGTCAGTGCGCCGTTCGGCTCGCTGCTCTATGGCTGGATGGCGGACAAGGTTGGCCGGCGCAAAGCCCTCGTTGCCGCCGTGCTGAACGTGTCGATCGCCACCGGTGCTATGGCGCTGACCCCGGAAGGGGGCTGGCTCTACCTCGTCGCCTGCCGGTTTTTTGTCGGCTTTGCGGTGACCGGGCTCTATTCGGTCGACATCACCCTGATGCAGGAGTTTTCGCCGGCGCACAAGCGTGGCTGGTTCACCGGGCTGACCACGACGATGTTGCCGGCGGGCGCCCTGCTCGCCGGATTGCTCGGAGCGTTTGCCGCACCCTATATCGGCTGGCGCGGCATGGTCGCGATCGGGCTCTTGCCGGCGCTGCTATGCCTCTATATTCGGGCTTTCGTCCCCGAATCACCGCATTGGCTGTTGCGCCAGGGGCGGGTCGAGGAAGCGCGGCGATCGCTCGCCTGGGCCCTGCAAATGGACCCGGCGCGAATCAAGTTGCCGGCGACCCTCCCCGCGGTCGAGAAAACGCGTTGGCTCGAGATCTTCAAATATCCGCGCAGCATCATCGCCGGATGCCTGACCGGCTTGACCCAGACCGGCGGGGTCGGACTGGCGCTGTGGCAGGTGACATTGTTTGTGATGGTGCTCAAGGTGAGCCCGCCCGAAGCCTCGAAGCTGGTCGTTTGGCTCAGCATCTCGGCGATTCTCGGCCGCTTCTTCTGCTCATGGATCTCGGACGCCTGGGGCCGCCGCGCCTCGGGCATTTTCGCCTGTCTGATCGCGGCGCTGTTCATGTCGCTCGCCGGCTATCTGCACAGTTTCTTCATCGGCGGCGTGTCGGTGTTCTTCCTGATGATTCTGCTGCAGAATTTCTTTGGCAGCGGCAACTACTCGATTGTCGGCCCTTACATGGGCGAGATGTGGCCGGCCCGACTGCGCGGCAGCGGCATGGGCTTTGTCTATGGGGTGGGCAATCTCGGCAAGTTTATCGGACCGGCCGGCTTGGCGCTGATCGCCGGCTCATCCAATTTTGTCAAGCCGGAGGCGACGCTCGGCGCGCTGATCCCCGGCTTTAATTACTTCGCTGTTTGGTACATCTTGGGCGCCGTGGCGTTCTGGCTGATCGGCATGGAAACCCGGGGCCGCACGATCGACGAAATCGACAGCGCGCTGACCCGGCCGTCGACTACCCCGGCACGCGCTGCAGCCAACCCCGCCGCCGACTGACTCTGCCGCAACCGCTGCCGCGCCTGGCCGAGGATCGGCCCAGGCGGCTGCGTTTGCCAACGCGGCTCAGCGCCGTTATGCTCGCGCGGCACAAGTAAGGCCGGCGAGCGCGAGAGCTGTCCGAAGACACGCCGCCGACCAAGAAACACTCTCGACCAACGAGAGGGTATGACGCCCCCGCCGCCTGCCGGCGGTGCTTTTGGGAGGTGACGATGCTGGAGCAGCTGGAATACCAGCAAAAGCTGACGCTGAATCAGTGGAAGATCGCTGCGGCGGCGACGCTGGGCGACATGCTCGACTTCTTCGATTTTCTGCTGATCGGGTTTGTTCTGGCGTTTATAGTCAAGGGTTGGAACCTGACCTATGGCGAATCGGGGCTGATCCTGTTGTCGTCTGGAATTGGGGCGCCGATCGGGTCGCTGTTCTGGGGTTGGATGGCCGACAAAATCGGCCGCCGCACCGTGTTTATCGCCACCATCCTCAATGTCGCCCTCGCCACCGGCGCGATGGCGCTGACCCCCGACCGCGGCTGGATTTATCTCGTCATCTGCCGCTTCTTTGTCGGCATCGGCACGACCGGGCTCTACAGCGTCGATATCACCCTGATGCAGGAGTTCCTGCCGGCGAAAAAGCGCGGCTGGTTGACCGGGCTGACAACGACGATGCTCCCCGCCGGCTTTCTCCTGGGCGCCATCCTCGGCCGCTTTGCGACCCCTTATATCGGCTGGCGCGGCCTGGTCCTGTGCGGCCTCGTCCCGGCGTTGCTGGCGCTATTGATTCGGCTCTGGGTTCCCGAGACGCCGCATTGGCTGTTGCGCAAGGGCCGGCTCGCCGAAGCGCGGAAATCACTCGCCTGGGTCTTGCAGATCGACGAGAAGGACGTCGTGCTGCCGGCGGCGCTGCCCGCGATCGAGCAGACGCGCTGGCTCGAGCTGTTCAAATATCCGCGCAGCCTCGTCGCCGGCTGCCTGACCGGGCTGACGCAAACGGGCGGCGTCGGTCTTGCGCTGTGGCTCGTGACGCTTCTCGTCATGGTGCTCAAGGTGACGCCGGCGGTGGCCTCGGGGCTCGTCGTCTGGGTCAGCATCTCGGCGATCTTGGGCCGCTTCTTCTGCTCGTGGATCTCGGACGCCTGGGGGCGCCGCGCCGGCGGCGTCTTTAGCTGCCTGACCGCCGCCCTGTTCATGGCGCTCGCCGGCATCCTGCACAATGCCTTCCTTGGCGGCGTGTCGCTCTTCTATGTGATGATCCTGTTGCAGAGCTTTTTCGGCAGCGGCAACTATTCGATCGTCGGCCCCTATATGGGCGAATTGTGGCCGGCGCGGCTGCGCGGCAGCGGCATGGGCCTCGTCTACGGGGTCGGCAATTTGGGCAAGTTCATCGGCCCCTTGGGGTTGGCGCTGATCGCCGGCTCCAACAATTTCGTCAAGCCGGCCGCCACTCTCGACGCCCTCGTTCCGGGCTTTTTGTATTTCGCCTCGTGGTATGTGCTCGGCGCCTTCGCTTTCTGGTTTATCGGCTTTGAGACCAGCGGCCGCACGATCGACGATATCGACCGCGAGCTGAGCGGGCAGGTGCGCGGCACAGCACAACCGGCCGGGCACATTGCCGGCAACTGAGCGCGGCGGCGCACGCATGCGACGATAACCACAACCCAGCCCCGTCGGCCCGCGGATACCGGAGCTAGCGCCATGCTCGAGCAACTCGACGCACAGACCAAGCTGACGGCCAACCAGTGGAAAATCGCGATGGCGGCGACCATCGGCGACATGCTCGATTTCTTCGATTTCGGCCTCATTGCCTTTGTCCTGGCGTTTATCGTCAAGGATTGGCACCTGACCTTTGGCGAATCGGGCCTGATCCTCTTGGCTTCGGGCATCAGCGCGCCGTTCGGCTCGCTGTTGTGGGGCTGGGCCGCCGACAAGATCGGCCGGCGCAAGGCGATGATCGGCACCGTCCTCAACACGTCGATCGCCACCGGTGCCATGGCGCTCACTCCGGAGCACGCCTGGATCTACCTGGTGATCTGCCGGTTCTTTGTCGGCTTTGGCGTGACCGGTATGTATTCGGTCGATATCACGATCATTCAGGAGTTTGTGCCGACCGCCAAGCGCGGCTGGCTGACCGGGCTGACGACGACGATGCTGCCGGCGGGCTCGCTGCTCGGCGCGGTGCTCGCCGCCTACGCAACCCCCTATATCGGCTGGCGCGGTCTTTTCGCCGTCGGTCTGTTGCCGGCCTTCCTGACGCTCTACATTCGGGCGTGGGTCCCCGAATCGCCGCACTGGCTGATGCGCCAAGGGCGGCTGGACGAGGCGCGCCGCTCGCTCGCCTGGGCACTGCAGACGACGGTTGACCGGATCCCGCTGCCGGCGGTGCCGCCGCCGGTCGAGAAGACGCGCTGGCTCGAATTGTTCAAATACCCGCGCAGCATCGTCGCGGGCGCCTTGACCGGGTTGAGCCAGACGGGCGGCGTCGGCCTCGCCTTATGGACCGTGACCTTGCTCGTCATGGTGTTGAAGGTCACCCCACGCGAAGCTTCGGCGCTCGGGATTTGGATCGCGCTTTCGGCGATCGCGGGGCGTTTTTTGTGCTCATGGCTCTCGGACGCCTGGGGGCGCCGCGCCGGCGGCGTCTTCAGCTGCCTGACTGCGGCGGTGTGCACCGCCCTTGCCGGCTACCTGCACAGCGCCTTTCTGGGCACCGTGTCGGTATTCTACGTGATGCTGCTGCTGCACAGCTTTTTCGGCAGCGGCAACTATTCGATTGTCGGCCCCTATATGGGCGAGTTGTGGCCGGCGCGGCTGCGCGGCAGCGGAATGGGCCTCGTCTACGGTGTCGGCAATTTGGGCAAGTTCATCGGGCCCGCCGGCCTCGCGTTGATCGCCGGCTCGTCGAACTACGTCAAGCCGGCGGCGACCCTCGACGCTTTGGTCCCGGGCTTCCTCTATTTCGCCTTCTGGTATGTGCTCGGCGCCTTCGCCTTCTGGTTCATCGGCTTCGAAACGAGCCGCCGCTCGATCGAAGAGATCGACAGCGCGCTCGGCAAGCCGGCGGGAGCGGCGGAGAGTGTGCGCACTGCCTGAGTGGGCGCCGGGCCGCCTATAGCCGCCAATTGCGGTTCAGCTTATTCTAAGCTAGCGTATCGACCAAACGTTCGTTCGACTGTCCACCGGCGTCGGCGGCGGTCGCGGAGGAGACGCATGATCGAGCTCTTGGAGCGACAAAAAAGGCTGACCGCCAACCAGTGGAAGCTGATCTGCACCGCAAACGTCGCCGATCTGCTCGATTTTTTTGATTTCTTTCTAATCGGCTACGTCACCGCTGCGCTGACCAAGGAGTGGTCGCTGAGCTACGGGCATGGTGGTGCGATCCTGTTGGCCTCGGGGCTCGGCGCGGTGCCGGGCGCCCTGATCTGGGGCTGGCTCGGCGACCGGATCGGCCGGCGCACGGTGTTCATCTGGTCGGCGGTCACGATCTCGCTGGCGACTGGCGTCATGGTCTTCACGCCGGGGCCGAACGGTATCGTGCCGGGCTGGCTCTTCCTGATGTTCTTTCGTTTCTTTGTCGGCATCGGTAATGCCGGCATCTTTACGATCGACCTGCCGCTAGTGCAGGAGTTCATCCCGGCCTACAAGCGGGGCTGGGTCAGCGCGCTGGTCACGACCTTGCTGCCGGCCGGCAGCATGCTCGCCGGCATCGTCGCCGCCTCTCTCTTGCCGATCATCGGCTGGCGCTATCTCTTCCTAGTCGGCCTCGCACCCTTGGTGCTGGTGTTCATGATCCGCTTTTGGGTCCCAGAATCGCCGCGATGGCTCATTCGCATGGGCCGCCTCGAAGAGGCGCGCCACTCGCTCGCCTGGGCATTGATGATCGACCCAAAGAAGATCGCACTGCCGGCGACGTTGCCGGCGGTCGAGAGGACGCGCTGGATCGAGCTTTTCAAATACCCGCGGCTGGTCGCCGCTGGCTGCCTGACCGGCATGACCCAGACCGGCGGCGCCTCGCTCGGCCTGTGGGGCGCCACGCTGCTCGTAATCGTGCTCAACACGACCCCGGCGCACGCGGCGTTTCTGATGATCTTCGTCAACCTTGCCGGGATCCTCGGGCGGTTTAGCATCACCGCGCTGATCGAGCCGTTGGGCCGGCGCGGCTCGGGCACGCTCTATTGCGTAGCGGCAGCGTTGCTGATCATCTGTGCCGGCTATCTCTACAACGTTTTTATTGGCACCTGGTCGCTCTATTACATGCTGATCATCGCCCAA
>DASXAM010000138.1:0-13806 GCA_036404275.1 Allostellaceae bacterium | reverse complement strand
CGCAGACTGCCGCCATGCCGCCGCGCTCTGCCAGCTCGATATACTGCGTATAGTATTGCTGCACCAGCCACTGCGCCGCATAGGCGCCGCCGGTCACCCGCCACAGCAGCAGTCCGCGCACCGCCGCCGGATGGCGCAATGCCAGCAGGAGTGCGAGCCGGCAGCCCGACGAGCTGCCGCCGACAAACGCTGGCAACGCGTCGAGGTGCAGCAGCAATTCGCGCAAATCCTCGGCCCAGACCTCGTTCTCGGCATCGCCCTCGAATGCCACGCTGGAAGCGCCGCAATTGCGCCGGTCATAGACCAGCACCCGGTTGCCGGCCTCGGCCAATTTCTCGCCGAGCGACCTGACCCCGTCGAGCGCCCGCCGCCCGCCGGGCTGCAGCGCCACCCACGGTCCGTGGCCGCCCAAAACCTCGTAATTGATCTCGACACCGCGGATCGACGCGACCGGCATGGCTACCTCCAAGATCGAGCAGGTGGGTCGCGGTCATTCTAGACCCGATTTCGTGGCGTGCCGGGGCCGTCTCTCAACATGCAACACATCGAGTATTATGCCGGAGCGGCCGGCACCGAGCCGCATGCATGGCAAGCGGGCCACCCCCATCGCCATGAACATCGGGTCCAGGAGAGCTTCATGTTGCGTCGGAGCAGACGGCATCTTTCTCTGAACTCGGCGTATGACCGGTTTGAAACGATCATCTCCGCGATCATCATATTTCTCGTATCTCTGGTGATTATTCATGCGATCGGCATCGTCGGGATCATGCTGTTCCAGGATTTCAGGGCGGGCATCAGCACTCATGAATCGGCGGCGATGAAAGAGACCTTCGGGCTGATGCTGACCGTGCTGATCCTGGTGGAGTTCAACCATTCGATCGTGCTGGCGATGCGCCGGCACTCCGGCGTGCTGCAGGTGCGCGTTGTGGTGCTGATCGCGATCATCGTTATCGCGCGCAAGCTGATCCTGCTCGATTACGCGACGACGAGCCTGCAGACCCTGCTCGGCCTCGGCGGGCTGGCACTGTCATTGGGTGCTCTTTACTGGCTGTTGAACGATGTCGATCGCCGCCGCTCGCGTCGCGCCGACGAGGCGGACGAGCTCGCCGCGGCCGGCGAAGAGGGCGTCTCTCACCGATAAAATTCAATCTTGGCCTCGCGGAACCAGACAGTGTTGGGCGGGGCGGCGGAAATCGGACCGTTGATGCCGAACACCGCAAGCTGAAAGCGGTCGCCCGCGGCGACGGCGTCGCTGAGCACAAGGCGGTTCGGCATGTTGAACCCCTGGATCGTGGCCGGGCTCGGACGGCCGGCGGCGCGCGGCAATTCGCCGTTAACCCAGATTTCGGCATAGTCGTCGATATTGGCGGTCAGGACCGCTTTGGCGCCCGTCGGGTCGAAATCTCCGATCCGCGCCGGAACCGTCAACAGCGCGCGAAACCAGATAAATGACACCCGGCCGCCGCCGCGCTTGGCCGCAAGCTCTGTGGCGCCGATCACGGGCCAGGCCGAATCGTCATAGCCGCTTTCGCCGGCATGCGGCGAGATGTCGTAGGTCGTCTTGTATTCCGGCATGGCGTCGGGGATCGCCGGCACCTCGACGATCTTAGCCTCCCTCGTCTTCCATTTGGCGCCGAACAGCGCCGATCCTTCTGACGTCATCAGATTGACCGCGCATAGGGGTGGCAGCGACGGGGCGATCTGCGGCGCGGCGGCGGCCATGGCGGCGGCGCGCACCGCGGGCTCGTTCACGGGCTGATTGGGCATTTATGGTTTCTCCCTTGCCGGTAGGCCTGACGCTAGCCGATCAAGCTTGCGGCAAAACGCGCCGAGACGGCGAGCAGAAAGAGGCCAAAGCCGATTTCGAGGCGACGCTTGGGCAGGGCGTGGGCGAAGCGTGCGCCCAACGGCGCAACCGCGCTCGAAATCGGCGCGATCAGGATGACGCCGATCACCGAGACAAACCCGATCGACAAGGGCGGCAACAGATGCTGGCGCGGCAGCCCGGCCAGCACATAGCCGATTGTGCCGGCAATCGTGATCGGCACGCCGATTCCCGCCGCGGTCGCCACGGCGTTATGGATCGGCTTTTTGTAGAGGGTCAGCACCATCGTGGCGAGCGACCCGCCGCTAATCCCCATTAGACTCGACCCGAGCCCGATCAAAAACCCCCAAAAGCTCATTACGGACCGGCCCGGCAATTCGTCCGCCAGAACCCAGCTGTCGCCGCCGAGCAGCAGCTTCGCCGCGATAATCGCGGCGATCGCGACAAAGGCGATCTTGAAGACACCTTCCGGGGCAAAGGCCGCGACGACCGAGCCGGCGCCGACGCCGAGGACGGCCGGCAATGTCCACACGCCGAGCACATCCGGGACCACCAGCCCCCTGGCGCGGTGCGCCCGGTACGACCGGATCGCGGTCGGCACGATGATCGCGAGCGAAGTCCCGACGCAAAGTTGAAAGCGCACCGTCTCGGGCACCCCGAACACCCGGAACGCTTCGAACAGCACCGGGACGATAACCGCGCCACCGCCGATACCGAACAAGCCGGCGAGCAATCCGGTGACGATTCCGGAGATGACGATCGCCGCCGCGAGCCAGATCAATTCGCTGAACGGCGCCGCCATGATCGTTCCTTGCCCGATTGGCGCATCGGTGCCGGGTTTATCATAATCGTCCGTCGAACAACCCGGCGACCATAGGAGAGATGCGATGAGCGATCCCGAGATCGGCGCGCTGCGGGAAAAGCTGGCAAGCCGGCCGCGTTCCGACGACTACCGCCAGCGGCGCCGCGACATCGATGCCCGCGGACTGGCATACCGGTTGGCGAACGATATCGGCGTCGAGCCGGTGACCGCTGGCGGAGTGCGCGCGGAATGGACCTCGACACCCGGCGACGACCGCGCCGGGGCACTTCTCTATTTGCATGGCGGCGGCTACGTCATCGGCTCGCTCGACAGCCACCGCCATCTCGTCGCCGAGGCCGGCCGGGCGGCCGGCATGCCGGCGCTGGCGCTCGACTACCGCTTGGCCCCCGAGCATCCGTTCCCGGCGGCGGTCGAGGACGCGCTGGCCGGCTACCGCTTTCTGCTGGGGCGCGGCATCCGGCCGGGCCGGATCGCGTTCGCCGGCGACAGCGCCGGCGGCGGCTTGGTGGTGGCGCTGATGGTTGCCGCTCGCGACGCCGGCTTGCCGCAGCCGGGCTGCGGCTGGTGCATCTCGCCCTGGATCGATATGGAGGCGATCGGCGAGAGCATGACCGGCAAAGCCGCCGCCGACCCGACCGTGCAGCGCGCCGGCATCCTCGACATGGCCCGGCTCTACCTGAACGGCGCCGACCCGCGCTCGCCCTGGGCCGCGCCGCTCTACGCCGATTTGACCGGCCTCGCGCCGCTGTTGATCCAAGTCGGCGCCGCCGAGACTCTGCTCGACGACGCGATCCGCCTTGCGAAGGTTGCCGGAGCTGCCGATGTCCGGGTCGATCTCCAGATCTGGCCGGAGATGATCCATGTCTGGCACTTGTTTCATCCCGAATTGAAGGCGGGCCTGCGCGCGATCGAAGCCGGCGGAGCCTTTGTCCGCGCCGCGGCTGGGTGACGTTGCGACGGCCGGCACCAAAGCTCGCATCGCAACCAAATGTGCAAGCAGCGCGTTGACCTGCACGGGCTCTGCTGCCGATCACGGGCGACGCCGGTCACTTCCGTACCATGCGAAATATGCCGGAGCATCCGCAGCGGGCATCGGAACCAACCGATCGCCACTTTTTCGACGGCGAAAGGCCGAGGAGCCGAACGGCCGCGGCGGGAGTAGAGTTTCTTAAAGCGCTGGCCGGCGATCTCGCGGCGCTTGCGGTGTGGCTGCTGCCTTTGCTGGCGACCGGCGGCATTCGGCTGGTGCGCGGCCTGCCTGCACGTTTTGCCGCGCTGAGGGCCGGCACGGCATCAATGGTTTCCGGCGGGCGCGTGGTTCGGCGGCTCGTGCTGGGGATCGTTCTGGCGGGCATCGGCGGCGCGCTTGTCATTGCCTGCGCGATGCTGTGGGCGCTCTACGGCGTGCCGCTCGACGGGCCGGCAAAGGCACCCGCCAAGGCGACGCTCGTGCTCGAGGCGGCAGACGGGCAGTCGCTCGGTCGGATTGGAGCGTTTCAGGTCGCCGATGCCCGCCTGCAGGATTTTCCGCCGGTTTTGATCAAGGCGGTGCTCAGCACCGAGGACCGCCATTTCTTCGACCATCATGGCGTCGATCCGCTCGGCATCCTCCGCGCGGCCCACGCGAACCGCGTCGCCGACGGCATCGTCGAAGGCGGCAGCACGATTACGCAGCAACTCGTCAAGCTCGAATATCTCGACAGCAATCGCACTTACAGTCGCAAGCTGCGCGAGGCATTGATCGCGATCTGGCTCGAAACCCATCTGAGCAAAGACGAAATCCTCACCCGCTATCTAAACCGCGTCTATCTGGGTGATGGCGCCTATGGCATGGCGGCAGCGGCACGGTTGTATTTCAATAAGCGGCCGGCCGATTTGACACTGGCCGAGGCAGCGATGCTGGCGGGGCTGATCAAGGCTCCCTCCGACTTCGACCCGTTGCGCCACCTCGCCGCGGCGCAGGCGCGGGCCGCAACCGTCCTCGATGCGATGGTCGCCAATAATGCGATCGACAAAAAGACCGCCGACGCCGCCAAGACCCGCCCGGCGACAGTCAACGCTCCGCCCGGCTTGGCGCAGGCTGCGTCCTGGTTCGCCGATTGGGTAGCCAAGGGTGCGGCACAGCTCGCCGGCGCGCAAACCGGGACAGTCGTCGTGCGCACCACCCTGAGACCCGATCTGCAACATTTGGCGCAGCGGATCCTCGACGATACCTTGGCCACGCAAGGCCGGCGCCTCGGCGTCTCGGAGGGCGCGCTGGTGGCGATGCGTGCGGATGGTGCCGTGCTGGCGATGGTCGGCGGGCGCGATTACCGCAAGAGCCAGTTCAATCGCGCGGTTGATGCCAAGCGCCAGCCGGGCTCGCTGTTCAAGCTCTTTGTTTATTTGGCCGCGCTGCGCCGCGGCTATACCCCGAACGACACGATCGACGCCGGGCCAATCGACGTCAAGGGCTGGCAGCCGGCGAATTTCGATGACGAGCATTACGGCCGCCTTTCCCTCGCCGGCGCCTTTGCGCACTCGGTCAACACTGCCGCGGTGCGCCTCGCGATGCAGGTCGGCTTGCCCAATGTCGTCGCCGCGGCGCGCGATCTCGGCATCACCGAGCCGCTGCCACAGGTGCCGAGCCTGGCGTTGGGCTCCGCCGGGGTGAGTCTCCTCGATCTGACCGGTGCGTTCGCGTCGGTGCTCGAAGACCGTTTGCCGGTGCGGCCATGGGGGGTTGCCGCGATCGGCGCGGCCGACGGTTCGCGGATGCTGGCGACGGTGCCGCCGCTTGCCGCGGGGCGGACGCTCGACCCCTATCGGACGCCGCTGATCGAGCTGCTGCAAGGAGTCGTCGAATACGGCACCGGCCGGGCTGCGGCGCTCGACGGCGACTTTACCGCCGGCAAGACCGGCACTAGCCAAGACTATCGCGACGCGTGGTTTATCGGGTTCGACGATCGGCTCGTCGTCGGGGTATGGGTCGGCAACGACGATGACAGCCCGATGCGCCAGGTCGTCGGCGGCAGCCTGCCGGCCGCGATCTGGAAGCGCTTTATGACCGCGGCCACGCCGCTTGTCGGCCGTCCGGCGGCGCACATGTCTTTGGCGCCCGACGATGGACGGGCGGTGCAGTCCGGCGCGGCGCTCGACGCTGCGGCCGAAGGTTCGTCGCAAGGACCGGGTGCGGGGAGCTGCGATTACGAGGCCTGCGCCCGCTTCTACCACTCCTTCCGCGCCGCCGATTGTACCTACCAGCCGTTTGATGGCGGGCCGCGCCAGCTCTGCGAAAAATAAGTCGCGGAAGGCAGCACGCTTCCCTCGGCGCCCGGCTTGGCGCTTTAGTATGTCGAGCGAAACGACGGTGGTAGGTGGGCCATGGAAAAGCGGCGCAGCGTCGACGTGGCCGGGGCGAGCCACACCAACCCGATCCCGAGCGCCTCGCGCCGCGGGCCCTTTGTCGTCTCGGGCGCGATCTCGGGCACCGACCCCGCAACCGGCAAGGTGCCGGACGATCTCGATCAGCAATGCCGGCTGATGTTCGAGAATGTGCGGCGGGTTATGGCGGCGGCCGGCGGCGGCCCCGACGACATCGTCAAAATGAACGTCTGGATCACCGACCGCGCGCTGCGCCCGATCCTCAACAAGCATTGGATCGAGATTTTCCCCGACCCGAATTCGCGCCCGGCGCGCCACACGATCGCATCCGGCGACTTCACGCCGCCGATGCAGATCCAATGCGATTTGATGGCCGTGATCGGCGAGGGCTGAGCCGATGAAGATCGTCGATATTCGCACGATCCCGCTTTCCTACCGCTGCGACCCGCCCTATGGCAGCGCTGGCGGCATGCAGGCGGCGCGCGGCGCGCTCTTGGTCGAAATCGAGACCGATAGCGGCATCGTCGGGATCGGCGAGGCCGGGGTTGGCGGCGGCGGCACGCGGCACGTGATCGAGCAGCAGCTGCGCCCGCTTATCCTCGGGGAGGACCCGCTGCTGATCGAGGGGCTGTGGCAGAGGATGTTTGCGCGCACCCGCCAGTTCGGTCGGCGCGGCATCGTCATGAATGCGTTGAGCGGCATCGACATCGCGCTGTGGGACATCGCCGGCAAGGTCGCGAAATTGCCGGTCTACAAGCTCCTCGGCGCCTGCCGCGACCGGGTCGAAGCCTATGCCAGCGGCGGCTTTTACCAGGAGGGGAAGGGGATCGATGCGCTCGCCGGCGAGGCCGATGGCTACCGCGCCCGTGGCTTCCGGGGCATGAAGATGAAAATCGGGCGCAACCCTTCGACCCAGACCCATCTACGCCATCTCGCCGGGAACGCGGAGAAATGCGAGGTCGAGCCCGAGGAGGACATCGCCCGCGTCGCCGCCGTCAGAAAGGCGCTCGGACCCAAGGCTAAACTGATGGCCGACGTCAATTGCGCCTGGAGCCCGGCGATGGCGATCCAAATGGGCCGCGCGCTCGAACCCTACAACCTCTATTGGCTCGAGGAGCCGGTCGCGACCGACGACATCGACGGCAGCGCCCGCGTCGCCGCCGCCCTCGCCACAGCTGTCGCCGGCTACGAGACCGAGATCGGGCTTTACGGCTTTCGCGAGCTGATCACCCGCGGGGCGGTCGATATCGTCCAGCCCGACCTCGCCTGGTCAGGCGGCTTTTCCGAATGCCGGCGCATCGCCGCTTTCGCCCAGGCGCACCATTTGATGGTGGCGCCGCACGCCTTTGCCGGAGGGATGACCCCGTAATGGCTGATTATCTCTTCTCCGGGCACCATTTGATGGTGGCGCCGCACGCCTTTGCCGGGGCCGTATTGCTCGCCGCCTCGCTGCATTTTGCGGGCTCGATCCCGAACGCGCTGGCGCTCGAATTCGACCAGAACCCGAACGGCCTGCGCGACGAATTGCTCAAAGAACCCTTCGCAATCGACCATGATGGCATGATCCGGCTCTCCGAGCGGCCCGGCCTCGGCATCGAACTCGATCCCACCGCGATCGCCCGCTATCGCGTCGCCTGACCTCGCCGATGCGGACCCGATGATGCGGGCCGGGGCCGAGGCGCGGTGGAATGCCTCGCCGGGACGGACGTGCCGTCTAAACCAGTATCTTCGATGGGGAGGAAAGCGATGTCGATGAGGACGTTCTCGGCGATTGTCGCGTCGTTTGCGATTGTCATGCTGGGCGCCGCTGCCGGTCGCGCGCAGCAGCCACGGCCGCAGTCGCCCGACATGACCTTTTTTGTCACCAGCGTCGCGCTTGGCAAGGGTGGGGACCTCGGCGGCTTGGAGGGCGCCGACAGGCAATGTCAGACGCTGGCGCAGGCCGCCGGCGCGGGCGGCAAAACCTGGCGGGCTTATTTGAGCACCCAGGCCGTGAATGGCGCCGCCGCAGTCAACGCCCGCGACCGGATCGGATCGGGCCCCTGGCAGAATTTCAAGGGCGTCGTTGTTGCCAAAAATCTAGACGATCTGCATGGTCCCGACAATAAATTGAACATGGAAACTTCGCTGACCGACCGTGGCACGATGGTCGCCGGCCGGGGCTATACGCCGAATTACCATGATGCGCTGACCGGCTCGCAGCCCGATGGCCGCGCTTTCCCGTCCACTGAGGACAGGACCTGCCATAATTGGACGAGCAGCACCAAGGGTGCCGCGATGCTCGGCCATATCGACCGCAAAGGATTGCGCGATGACGCCGCGTCGAAATCGTGGAATTCCGCGCACCCCTCGCGCGGTCCTGATGGCGGGTGCAGCCAGAACGATTTGCGAAGCACCGGCGGCAACGGGCTGTTCTATTGCTTTGCCGCGAAATAGCCGGCTTGGGCTCGGAATACTGCCGGAAGGATGCGACGCGCCGAGGGCTGAGGTGAGGAGGGGTGCTTAAGCGTCAACGCGTGTGTTGGCGCAGCCGGAAGCTTTGCCAGCACTTCGCGCCTGTACTACTTTTGCGGCAACGGCTGAGAGAGGGCCAATTCCGGCTCACGGCCGACATGGAGGAAAAATGATGCCTAGATTGAAGCATATCGCCTTGACGACGCAGGACCCGGCCAAGACCGCCGCGTTTTACAAGGAAGCCTTTGGCATGCGTGAGATCCGGCGCAATTCGCGCGGCTGCGTGTTCCTGACCGACGGCTACATCAATTTGGCGGTATTGAACTTCAAGACCGAGAAGGATGCCGATGTCGGCGCGCACGGGCCGAATTTCAGCGGTATCCACCATTTTGGCTTTGAGGTCGAAGACCTCGACCAGGCATGCGACCGCCTCGAAAAAGCCAACGCCAAGGAATTGACCGCAAAAGACGGCCTCGACATGGACATGGCGGCCGGCGCCCACCGCAATTTCGAGATGAAATGGGCCGGCCCCGACGGCGTCGTCGTCGATATTTCGCACACCGGCTGGGACAACGGGTGATGAGCGGCAACGTCACGCTCTGCGTCGGCACGGTCGGCAGCGGCGCCTGGACCAGCCCCGATGGTGGCGCCAGCTGGCGGCGGGTCATGCGCGGCCTGTGGAGCGAAAGCCGCGTCTTCAACCTCACCGTCCATCCGACGGAGCCGCGCACGGTCTTTGCCGGCGCCGATGACGGCGTCTACAAAAGCGGGGATGGCGGGCAAAGCTTTACCCGGCTCGAATCACCGATGAATTCGCTGCACGTGTGGAAGGTTGCGTTTGATCCGTCGGACCCCGACACGATCTTCGCCGGGACCCGGCCGGCGGCACTCTACCGCTCGAAGGACGGCGGGCGGAATTGGCAAAAGCTCGCCGCCGAAATGGCCGAGGAATGCCCGAATGTCCGGGTGCCGCGGGTGACGGCGCTCGCGGTCGATCCGCAGGACAGCCGCGTCGTTTGGGCCGGGGTCGAGGTCGACGGCGTGCGCCGCAGCCTCGACGGCGGCGACAGCTGGACTCGGGTCGCCGGTGGTCTCGACGACCCGGATATCCACGACGTCATGGTGCGCGCCGCCGGCAACAACAAGGCGGTGCTGACCAGCACGCCGCGCGAGATTTTCGCCAGCACCGACAAGGGCGAAAGCTGGCAGGGCCTCGGCGTTGGCAAGCACTTCAGCCTGCCTTATTGCCGGCACCTCGCCTTGCGGGCGGACGACCCGAACACGGTCTTTGTCGCCACGGGCGACGGGGCGGCCGGCAGCGAAGGGGCAATCCAGCGCTCTTCCGACGGCGGTGAAACGTGGCGGACCCTCTCCTTGCCGGTCACCCCGAACTCGCCGATCTGGGCGTTTGCGACGCACCCGGCCGATCCCGGCCTGATCTTCGCTTGCAGCCATTACGGCGAGCTCTATGCCACCTCGGACGCCGGCGATTCCTGGCGCAAATTGCCGCGCGAATTCACCGAGATCCGGGCGCTGAGCTGGGTCCCGAACTGACGCCCAACTCGGACCGCGCGGTAGCGCGGCTCAATACCGCGCGTTGCCGGGGGTGCGTGGGAAGGGGATGGCGTCGCGGACGTTGGCGAGGCCGGTGACATAAGCGAGGGTGCGCTCGAAGCCGAGGCCAAAGCCGGCATGCGGCACCGTGCCGTAGCGCCGCAAATCGCGGTACCAGGCGTAGTGCTCTCGGTCGATGCCGAGTTCGGCCATGCGTGCGTCGAGCACATCGAGCCGCTCCTCGCGCTGGCTCCCGCCGATGATCTCGCCGATCCCAGGTGCCAATACGTCCATTGCGGCGACGGTGCGGCCGTCGTCGTTCACGCGCATGTAGAAGGCTTTGATATCCTTCGGGTAGTTCATGACGATGACCGGCTTTTTTGCGTAATTTTCGGTCAGATAGCGCTCGTGCTCGGATTGCAGGTCGACGCCCCATTTGACCGGGAATTCGAACTTCTGGTTTGACCGTTCGAGCACTTGGATCGCCTCACCGTAATCCATATGCACGAATTCCGAGCCGACGATCCCTTCGAGCTTGGCAATCAGCGCCTTCTCGATCCGCTGGTCAAAAAAGGCGAGGTCTTCCTGTCTCTCGTCCAGCAGTGCTGCGAAGATGTATTTCAGCAATGCCTCCGCCAGCGCCGCATTGTCCGCGAGGTGCGCGAAGGCGATCTCCGGCTCGATCATCCAGAACTCGGCGAGATGACGGCTGGTGTTCGAGTTTTCGGCGCGAAAGGTCGGCCCGAAGGTGTAGACCTTGGTCAGCGCCAGGCAATAAGCCTCGATGTTGAGCTGCCCCGAGACGGTCAGGAACGCCTCTCGGCCGAAAAAGTCCTGTGCGAAATCCACCTGACCTGCTTGCGTCCTCGGCAAATTGGCGAAATCCAGGGTCGATACCCGAAACAGGGCGCCGGCCCCCTCCGCGTCCGAGGCGGTGATGATCGGCGTGTTGACCCAGAAAAATCCGTTCTCGTCAAAAAACCGGTGGATGGCCTTGGCCAGGCTATGCCGCACCCGCGTCGCCGCGCCGATGACGTTGGTGCGCGGGCGCAGATGGGCCACCTCGCGCAGAAATTCGAGCGTGTGCGGCTTGGGCTGGATCGGATAGGTCTCCGGGTCGTCGACCCAGCCGATTACCCGAACCGCACTCGCCTGCATCTCGAAGGGCTGCCCCTTCGCCGGTGACGGCACGATCCTGCCTATCGCCTCGATCGCGCAGCCGGCGGTGAGCCGCAAAACCTCGTCGGCGTAATTCGGCAGGGTCGCCGGCGCCACCACCTGCAATGGCTGAAATGACGATCCGTCCGACACATGCACAAAAGAAATTCCGGCCTTCGAATCGCGTCGGGTGCGCACCCAGCCCCTGACCTTGACCGGCGCCTCGAGCGGCGCTGCGCCGGCCAGAATGGCGCGCGTGCTCAAAGTATTCTTGTCCATCAGGCAAGGGTGCCTCGGGCCGGACCGCATGTCCAGCCGCGGCGCGACCCGCGGCGGGATCGAACGTGGCGGCCGGCTGCCGCGCACCGATATTGCGCTCTCCGCCGACGGGATGCGTTTGTTGCGCGGCTTTTGAACCGGACAGCTCGCCCGCATTGAGCAGCGCCGCGCCAGCGACTACGTTCCCCGGCGTAAAGGTCTGTTCCGGGAGGGCGCGATGGCGCTGATGGCGGTCACGCTCGACGACAAATATGTGCTCGACCGCGGCCGCATCTTTCTGACCGGCACGCAGGCGCTGGTGCGCCTGCCGATGCTGCAGCGCCGGCGCGACGCCGTCGCCGGGCTGGACACCGCATGCTTTATTTCGGGCTATCGCGGCTCACCGCTGGGCGGGCTCGATCAGGCGCTGTGGCGCGCCCGCCGCTTTATCGAAAAAAACCGGATCCATTTTCAGCCGGCGATCAACGAGGAGCTGGGGGCGACCGCAATTTGGGGCAGCCAGCAATTGGGTCTTTTCCCCGGTGCCAAACATGACGGCGTCTTTGCGCTGTGGTACGCCAAGGGGCCGGGGGTCGATCGCAGCGGCGACGCCTTGAAGCACGGCAACTCCGCGGGCTCCGCACCGCATGGCGGGGTGCTGCTGCTCGCCGGCGACGACCATACCTGCAAATCCTCGACCCTGGCGCACCAGTCGGAGCTGGCCTTTATCGACGCCGCGATCCCGGTCCTGAACCCGTCGGGGGTGCAGGAGCTCCTCGATCTCGGCCTTTACGGTTGGGCGATGTCGCGCTGGTCGGGCTGCTGGATCGCGTTCAAGACGACCGCCGAGGTCATGGACAGCTCGGCCTCGATCGACATCGGGCCGGAACGGACCGCGATCGCGGTGCCCGACGATTTCGAAATGCCGCCAGGCGGGCTCAACATCCGTTGGCCCGACACGCCGCTCGACCAGGAATACCGACTGCACAAATACAAGCTCGCAGCGGCCCGCGCCTTTGCCCGCGCCAACCGGCTCGACCATGTCGTCATCGACAGCCCGAGAGCGAGGCTCGGCCTCGTCACCACCGGCAAATCCTATCTCGATCTGCGCCAAGCCTTGGACGAGCTCGGCATCGATTTGGCGCTCGCGGCCGAAATCGGCCTGCGCCTCTACAAGGTGGCGATGCCGTGGCCGCTCGAGCCCGAGGGGGTGCGCCGTTTCGCCGAGGGGCTCGACGAAATCCTGGTCGTCGAAGAAAAACGCGCCGTCATCGAGAGCCAATTAAAGGAGCAACTTTACAACTGCCCGGCGGACCGGCGCCCGCGCGTCATCGGCAAATTCGACGAAGACGGGAGCTGGATCCTGCCGTCGAACGGCGAATTGACCCCAGGCCAGATTGCCCGCGCCCTCGCCCGGCATATCGCCCGGTTTTATCAGTCGCCGCGCATCGCCGAACGCCTCGCCCGGCTCGAGGTGCAAGAGCGGGGCCAGAGCGGCAATGTCGTGCCGTTTGCCCGCACGCCCTATTTCTGCTCGGGTTGCCCGCACAACAGCTCGACCAAAGTGCCGGAAGGGAGTCGTGCGCTCGCCGGCATCGGCTGCCATTACCTGTCGCAGTTTATGGACCGCTCGACCGCTACCTTTACCCAGATGGGCGGCGAGGGGGCGCCGTGGATCGGCCAGGCGCCGTTTACCGAAACAAACCATGTTTTTGTCAATTTGGGCGACGGCACCTATACCCATTCGGGGGTGCTGGCGATCCGCGCCGCGGTCGCGGCCAAGGTCAACGTCACCTACAAGCTCTTGTTCAACGACGCGGTGGCGATGACCGGCGGCCAGCCGATCGACGGCGGTCTGACGGTGCCGGCGCTGACCCGCCAGCTCTGGGCCGAAGGTGTCGGGCAGATCGTCGTCGTCACCGACGAGCCCGAGAAATACCCGCCCGATGCCGGCTTCGCACCCGGCGCCGCGGTGCGCCACCGCGACGACCTCGACCGTGTGCAGCGCGAATTGCGCGATATTCCCGGTGCGACCGCGATCGTCTACGACCAGACCTGTGCCGCCGAAAAGCGCCGCCGCCGCAAGCGCGGACGTTTTCCCGATCCGGCGAAGCGCGTCTTTATCAACGACCTCGTCTGCGAGGGCTGCGGCGATTGCTCGAAGACCTCGAACTGCGTCTCGGTGCTGCCGGTCGAGACCGAGTTCGGGCGCAAGCGGGCGATCGACCAATCGAGCTGCAACAAGGATTTTTCCTGCGTCGAAGGCTTCTGCCCGAGCTTTGTGACCGTGCATGGCGGGACCCTCAAACGGCGGCTGGTGAGGGACCTCGCCGAGGAAGCGTTGCCGCCCTTGCCGGAGCCGGCATTCCCG
>DASXAM010000137.1:0-16298 GCA_036404275.1 Allostellaceae bacterium | reverse complement strand
GACAGCGCCGGGGCGTTCCAGCCGGCGGCACCCGGACCCGATTCGAACGAAACCTGCGCGCCATAGGGCGGATCGGCCTCCAGCAGCCGGCGGAGCGCGGCGCCGGCCGCTTCCGGGTCCACCGTCGGCGGCAGCCGCAGGCTGAGCTGGGCCGCGGTCATCGGCAGCAGCACGTTTCCGGCATTGGCCGGGACCGGCAGGCCGTCGATGCCGATCACCGCCAATTGCGGCCGCCAGCTGCGGTTCAGCACCAATTCGGTCGTGTCGTCCGATATCGGCCCGGCACCGGCGGGCAACGGGAATTTGGTGTAAACCGCACCCCCCAATGCCGCTGCGGCGCGACGCGCTTGCGCCACCCGCTCGGCCGGCACCTGCGCATAGAATTCGGGCGGGCGCACCGCGCCGGTCTCCTCGTCCTCAAGCCGCGACAGCAGCCGGCGCAGAATGCGAAAGCTCGATGGCACCACCCCCGAAGCGTCCCCCGAATGCACCCCCTCCTCCAGCACGCGCACGGTCAGCGTGCCGGACGCGATGCCGCGCAATGAGGTCGTCAGCCATAGCTGGTCGTAATTGCCGCAGCCGGAATCGAGGCACACGACCAAGGACGGGTTGCCGATCCGGGGCGCCAGGTGATCGACGTAATGGGGCAGATCGTAGCTGCCCGATTCCTCGCACGCCTCGATCAAGACGATGCAACGCGCATGCGGCACACCTTGCTCGCGCAGCGCCATCAGCGCCGCCAGCGCGCCAAACATCGCGTAGCCGTCATCGGCGCCGCCGCGGCCGTAGAGCTTGTCGCCTTCGAGGCGGGGGACCCACGGCCCATAGCCCTCGGCCCACCCGGTCATCTCCGGCTGCTTGTCGAGATGGCCGTAGAGCAGCACGGTGTCGGCGCCCTTGCCCGGCACATCGATCAGCAGGACCGGGGTGCGGCCGGGCAGCCGGACGATGTCGAGCGTGGTGCCGGGCAGCGCCGGCAGATGCGCCAGCGCCCACGCTTGGTATAACGCGACAGCCGCGTCCATATGGCCGTGCGCCGCCCAATCCGGGTCGAAGGCCGGCGATTTGTTCGGGATCTTGATGTATTCGACAAGGGTGGGGACGATCTCGTCGCCCCAGCACTGGTCGATGAGCTTGCCGGCTCTGGCGAGATCGATCATCTCATGCGCATCCGATCAGTAAAGCCCGCCGCTGCCCGGACCGGGGCGGGCCGGCGGAGCAGGGAGCGGCGCCGCCGCCCGCGCCGCGGCGACATCCGGCGCCGGTGAACGCAACAATGCCGTATGCAGCAATTCGTCGGCCGGCGTGCGGACAAAGTCGATGGCGAAATTGGCGGCGATGCTGACGATCACGGCATAGCCGAAGGCCAGGGCTTTGCCGAGCGCGAAGCTCGCCAGCCGGCTGCCGGCGGCCACTGCAACCGTGGCTGCAACACCCACCCAAATACCCCAACGATTGGCGATCCGCTGTCGCATGACCCCCCGGCATCTCCGCCCTTATAAAAGCTCGACCATGGCGGCACAAAGGCGAAGATCGGGCAACATTTGCCGTGGTCAGACGATTGTCGGCGGCGATCCTTCCGGCGGCATGACGGTGCCGGCGCAGGGCTCGATCCGGACGAGGCGAACGCGAACTTCTCTGACGCCGGGGACGGTCTCGGCGAGCACCTTGAGCGCGATCGGCTCGTCGTCGCCGGTGACAGCCCCTTTGAGCTCGACAACGCCGTTTGTGACCGCAACCGACACCAAACAGCCTCGGCTCCAGGGTTGCGCGGCGATCCCATCGAGGATCCGTCGACGAATGTCCTCGTCGCTGACGCCAGCGGATTCCGGCTCCGAGAGTGCTGCGATCAAGGCGCGAACCAGGTCGGCGCGGCTGACGATGCCGGCCAGCTGCCCCTGATCGATCACCGGCAGGCGCCTGACGCGATGCTTCTCCATCAGCTCTGCGACGTCCGAAAGCGGGCTCTGCGGCGTCACCGAGACGACGTGTCGGGTCATCACTTCGCCGACTTTGCGCGCATGCGTGCTGATAAATTCGCTGGCAAGACGCCCGCGACCGGTCAGCAGTTCGAGCCACCGGCCGCGCCGCGCCGCGGTGCCGGTCTCGAAACGGCGCAACAGGTCGCCTTCGGTGACGATCCCGACCACGGCGCCGCTGCCGTCGACGACCGGCAGACCGCTGACGCGGCGCTCGATCATCAGTCTTGCTGCCTGCAAGATTGTCGTCTCCGGGGTTGTCGCGATCACCGGATGGGTCATGACATCGGCTGAATTCATCGCTATCTCCGACCGTCGGCCGATTCTGCCGCGCGAAACGCCCGCTGCCTTGATCCAAATCAAGGCCCGCGCGAACCGGTGTCGTCATCCTTTTTCGGCAATCGAACGACAGGCGAGGGCGATGTCCGTCCGCAATCTCGACAAGCTGTTCAAACCGCAGTCGGTGGCGCTGATCGGGGCAACCTCTCGGCCCGGCTCGGTGGGCGCAGTTGTCGTGCGCAACCTGCGCCGCGCCGGGTTTGCCGGCAGGCTGATGCTGGTCAATCCGCATCACCGCAAGATCGACGGAGAAACCGTCTACCCGGACATCGCAAGCCTCCCGCAGACGCCTGATCTTGCGATCATCACGACGCCGCCCGGCACGGTGCCCACGCTGATCGGGGAGCTCGGTGCGCGCGGCACACGCGGCGCCGTGGTCATCAGCGCCGGTTTCAGCGAGCTCGGCGAGCGAGGACGAGCACTTCAGCAAGCCCTGCTCGACGCGGCAAAGCCCCACCTGCTGCGCGTGGTCGGGCCGAATTGCGTCGGCGTCATGGTGCCGCCGCTCGGGCTCGATGCGACCTTTTCCCATGTGCCGGCCGCGGCTGGAAAGATCGCCTTCCTCAGCCAATCGGGGGCGATAATCACGGCCATGCTCGATTGGGCGGTGCCCCGCCGGATCGGTTTTTCGCATGTCGTTTCGCTGGGCAACATGGCGGATGTCGATTTCGGCGACATGCTCGACTATCTGGCCGCCGATCTCCAAGCCGACGCGATCCTGCTCTACGTCGAAGGCATCAGAAACGGGCGGAAGTTCATGTCGGCGGCGCGTGCCGCCGCGCGCATCAAACCTGTCCTGGTTCTAAAGGCGGGCCGATCGACCGCCGGCGCACATGCCGCCGGCTCGCACACCGGAGCCCTGGCCGGCGCCGACGCCGTCTACGAAGCCGCGTTTCGCCGCGCCGGCGTCTTGCGGGTGGCGACGATCGGAGAATTGTTCGATGCCGCAGAGACACTGACCCTGACGCGCGAGCAAACCGGCGATCGCCTGGCGATCCTGACCAATGGCGGCGGGGCAGGCGTGCTCGCGACCGATGCGTTGATTGCGGCCGACGGCCGGCTGGCGGCGCTGTCCGAAGAAACGATTGCCGAGTTGAACCGGCTGCTGCCGGCAACCTGGAGCCACGGCAACCCGATCGACATCATCGGCGACGCGTCGGGGAAGCGCTATGCCGATGCGCTCGCGACTGTGATCCGCGATCCCGAGGCCGATGCCGTCCTGGTGCTCAACTGTCCGACCGCACTGGCGCAGCCGGAGGAGGCGGCGCGGGCGGTAATCGACGTGATCGCAAACACGGAACCCGCCGCGCTGCGCGGCCGCAACGTGATTACCGCCTGGCTCGGCGAATATTCGGCACAGCCGGCGCGGCAACTCTTTGCGCAGGCCCGCATCGCCACCTACGACAGCCCCGATAGCGCGGTCCGTGGATTTCTGCATCGGGTGGAGCATCGCCGCAACCGCGAGCTCTTGATGGAAACGCCGGCGGCGCGGCCGGATTCGTTCCGCCCCGATCTCGAGACGGCGGGACGGGTGATCGCAACGGCGCTGGCTGCCGGGAAATCCTGGCTCGGTCTAAAAGAGGTCGGCGCTGTTCTTGGCGCCTATGGCCTCCCGCTGGTGGCCAGCGGCTTCGCCGAGAATCCGGGCCAGGCCGCGTCTGTAGCCGCATCCATCGGGTTTCCGGTCGTGCTCAAGATCGTGTCGCCCGACATCGTTCATAAGAGCGACCTCGGAGGTGTGACGCTTAATCTGAGCGATGGCGACCAGGTCCGCAGCGAGGCGGCGGCAATGCTAGAACGGATCGAGAGAGCACGTCCAAGCGCCCGCCTCGACGGATTTCTCGTTCAGCCGATGGTCCGGCGGCCCGCCGCCCGAGAACTTCTCGTCGGGCTCGTCGAAGATCCGGTGTTTGGACCACTGGTGGCGTTCGGCCAAGGAGGCACCGCGGTCGAGATCATGCGCGACACGTCCCTCGAGCTCCCGCCGTTGAACGATTTGCTGGCCCGCAGGTTGATGGCGCGTACGCGGGTCTGGCAGCTCCTGCACGGATATCGCGGCAGACCGCCGGCCGACATCGAAGCGGTCATTGATGTGCTGATCCGTCTTGGCCAGCTTGCCGCCGACCACCCGCAGATCAGAGAGCTCGACCTTAACCCGTTGCTCGCAGACGCTGCCGGCGTCCTCGCGCTCGATGCGCGGCTCCGCGTCGAGCCGACAAAAGGTCCGGGCGCCGCAAGGCTGGCCATCGCGCCCTATCCCCAATATCTCGAAACCATCACCCGATTGCTCGACGGGACAACCGTACGAATGCGGCCGCTGCGCCCGGAAGACGAGCCGATGCTGCAAGATTTGGCCGCTCATATGAGCCACGAGGATTTGCGGCTGCGGTTCTTCGCGCCGGTGCGCGGTCTGACCCGCGAGGTTGCGGCCCGGCTGTCGCAGCTCGATTACGACCGGGAGCTGGCGCTGCTTGCCGAGATTGCCGGGGTTCCGGTCGGCGTGGCGCATATCTTTGCCGACCCCGACAAATTGCGCGCCGAATTTGCCGTCGCCGTCCGCAGCGATTGGAAAGGGCGCGGCGTCGGATACCTGCTGATGACGCGCCTGATCGACATCGCACGGCAGCGCGGCATCGGCGAACTTGTCGGCGAAGTGCTGCGCGAAAACGCGCCGATGCTGCAAATCTGCCGCGAGCTTGGTTTTGCGGTCGGCCCGAAAGAGGCGGATCCCGCTGTCCTGCTCGTCTGTAAACCGCTTGGGGAATGACTGGGATCCCCGCCCGGCGGTTTAGCCTACGTAGAAACCCGTAAGGACCAATCCGAATATCGCGGGGGCTGCCGCGAGAAGATCCTGGGCTCCGGAATTTGCGGAGGAGGACAGGATGTACCAGCAACTCGCCGCGTCACAGGTCGGCGAACACAGTGCAAGAGTGGTCGTACCGGGGCATTGGGGACAGGTCGACGCGCTGATTGCGCTGGAACAGATCGCAAGTCGGCGGCAGTTCTCGTCTGCCCAGCAGATTTATGGCGAAGGCGAGCCGGCCGGGAGTTGGTACAGGGTAGTTCGCGGTACCGTCCGCATCTGCAAATTCCTGGCCGATGGACGGCGGCACATCGCCGAGTTCTGCCTCCCCGGCGATTCGTTCGGCTTCGAGGATTTCGGGGAGCGCGGCTTCTCGGCCGAAGCGGTCGACGACGTCACGGTCCTGAGCTTCCCGCGCACTGCGACCGAACGGCTGATCCGGGACAATGCGGAAATCGCGCGGCATTTGCGCGAAATCATGCTGCGGAATCTGCTGACAACGCACAACCATCTGCTCCGCCTCGGCCGCATGACGGCCTGCGAGCGGGTGGCGTCGTTCCTGATCGAAATGGCCGATCGCCAGGATGCCGGCGGACAGATTCGGCTGTCGATGCCGCGGAGCGATATTGCCGATCACCTCGGTCTGACGGTCGAGACCGTATGCCGCGTCTTGTCGGACTTGAAGCGCCGCCGTCTGATCGCCCTCGCCAATGCGCATCAGATTTCGCTCCTCGACCGCGATGCGCTCGAGGCCGTTGGGGACGAATGACATGAGCGCTGCGGCGCGGCGCAGCAAATCGCTATTGCGCCGCGCGAAGCACGAAGGCGAACACAGTGCCGCCTCCGGGATTGGCCTCCGTCCACAGGCGGCCGCCATGTCCTTCGACGATCGAACGACAGATCGACAACCCGACGCCCATTCCTTGCGGCTTGGTCGTGACAAAGGGCTGAAACAGCCGTTCGGCGACCTCGGGGGCAATTCCCGGGCCGGTATCGCCGACACGCACGCCGACCATGCCGTCCCCCACGACCTCCGCAGTGATCGTCAGCTCGCGCCGTGCGCTCTCCGCCATAGCCTCGATCGCGTTGCGCATCAGATTGATCAGCACCTGCTGGATCTGCAGCTTGTCGATCGCGACCCGGGGCAGATCGGGCGCCGTCACGAGGCGCACATCGATGCCCCGCTCCTTGGCGCCGATCAGCGCCAAGGCCGCCGCCTCTTCGATGACCGGGGCCAATTGCTCGGGGCGTTCTTTACTCTCGCCCTTGCGCATGAAGGCACGCAACCGCGCGATGATTTCGGCGGCGCGCTCGATCTGCGCCAGCGCCTGATCGAGAACGCCCGGAACCCGGGCAGCGCGGTCACCGCTCGCCAGCAACCGCCGGATGGCCTGAAGATAATTGGCGGCGGCGGTCAGCGGCTGGTTGATTTCGTGTGCCAGCGCCGAGGCCATCTGCCCCATCTCGGTCAGCCGCGACACATGCGAGAGCTCGGCCTGCAGTTCCTGCACCCGGCGCAAGGTTTTCTGCCGCTCGGTCAGGTCGCGCACAAACCCGGTGAACAGGCGGTGACCTTCGGTTTTGACCTCACCGACCGCCAGTTCCAGCGGAAAGATCGTTCCGTCCTTGCGCTCTCCCGCGACGACCCGCCCCAAGCCGATGATCCTCCGCTCGCCGGTCGCCAGATAACGGGCGACATATTCGTCGTGTTGCTCGCGATAGGGCGACGGCATCAGCAGCTGGACGTTATGCCCGAGCACTTCCTCGGCGGCGTAGCCGAACATGCGCTCGGCCGTGGCGCTGAAGGACCGAACCGTTCCATGCTCGTCGATGATGATCATGCCGTCCGGCACGGTGTCGAGGATGGCTTGCAGTTGCGCGGCGTCTCGGCGACGCGCCATCTCCGAGTTTTGTTCTTCGGTGATGTCGCGGGTGATCCGGGAGGCGCCGACGATGCGTCCCTGTTCGTCGCGGATTGGCGAAATCATCATCGCCACCGGAAAGACGCGCCCATCCTTGTGCCGCCGTTCGGACCGATAATGAACAATGCGCTCGCCGGCAGCGATCCGAGCGAGCAGTCCCGGCAATTCGGCGATACGCTCGGTCGGCGCCAGCGGTGTAACTGGCCGCCCCAGCATTTCCGCGGCGGTGTAGCCAAAAATATTCTCGGCCGCACGGTTCCAGCTGGTGACGATGCCGTCGAGGGTCGTGCTGACGATGGCATCCTCGGAGGATTCGACAATCGCAGCGAGCAGGCCCGCCGACGGCGCGGGCGATGCATTATCCATCACCGCCTCCAGGCGGATAGATTCCAAGATCGCATCAACAGCGTGGCCGCCATCGCCGACAACTTCGACTCAGGATCGACCGTTCCAGTCTTGCGAGTTAAGCGCGGTTACGGCCCGATTGTGAAGCTCGATGATATTCATTCTTGACGACGACCAGGCGACTCGCGAATCGCTGCGGCTGCTCCTCGAATGCGAGGGGCTGGCGGCGCGGGAATTCGCCTCGGGTCACGAATTTCTCGGGCAAATTCGGCCCGAGCCGGGGGATTGCCTGCTCCTCGATTTGCAGATGCCGGGGATGAGCGGTTTCGAGGTGCTCGAGACGCTGCGGCGCCGCGGGAGCGACCTTCCGGTGATTATCGTGACCGGACAGCCGAGCAAGGCGGCCGAACAGCGCGCCAAAGCCGCGGGCGTCCTGGCCGTCGTCAGCAAACCCTATCGCGCCGATGAGCTGTTGGCCCTCATTCGGAACGCCTCAGACGGCCTTGCGCCCGAAAGCCCCAAACATCAGCCATAATGGTTTCGACGAGCCTTTCGCCCGCAGGACCCCCACCGCCACCGGAACGCACACCTATTTCGGTCGCGCCGCCGAGCTGGTGCGCGTCGCCATGTCGAGAGCAGCGAGCAACAGGCCGTCCTGCGTGTCGCGCGCAATCTCTCGATCCTCAATTTTGCGATCGTCGTCGGTATCGTGGCGTATGCGCATGCAACTCGTAGACCTGCCGCGCTTCATCGGGCAGACAGGCTGCGAGCTTTGCAGCGATCAAGGACGATTTTCTGCTGTCTCAGTCTTTTTCGAGCTCGCTCGCGACCTGCCGGCAGGACCCGGCCCGGTGCCTTTTCATGCGATCCCCATCCAAGACGTGCTGCGGCACACGAGACTCGCCGACCTCGACCGCCTCGTCGGCTATCTCGGCGCGATCAAACCAAGCCCTTCAAATGGTCCGCAACGATCCCGAGGCGAGCCTTTTCGGCTTCGACCAGGCGGGGCACGTTTATATGCACGACACGACCCACCGCAGCATTCGCCAGCTGTGGGAGCGGCTGGTCGCCGCCCATAACCCGGTGATCGGAATTCGCGACCGTCCGAACGGGCGACGGCGGCCGATTTTGCGCCACCGCATCTCGGCCCGAGCGAGCCGGTCGCCGGGCGCGTCCCGCCCGCATCTTCTGCTTAAAGCGTTGTGCCGCCGGGCGATAGACGGGCGGCGGCGTCCGCGGGTATATCGAGGTTGCAATCCTTTTCCCGCCGCGCCACAACCGGCGCCGGTTCGGGAGAGGCTAAAGGATGAGGAGCGGGCACCGCGTCTATATCGTCGATGATGACGAGGCGGTGCGGCACTCGCTCTCAATATTGCTCGAGACGGAGGGCTACCGGGTTGCGAGCTTTGGCGCAGCGCCGGACTTTCTCGCCGCCGCGTCATCGCTTCCCGCCGGCGTGCTGATCAGCGACATCCGAATGCCCGAAATGGGAGGGCTCGAGCTGCAACAGCATCTCGAGGAGCGGGCGCTGCGGTTTCCGGTCATCCTGATCACCGGCTTTGGCGATATTCCGCTCGCGGTGCAGGCAATGAAGGCGGGCGCCGTCGATTTTATCGAAAAGCCGTTTGCCGCCGAGGCGATCGTCGATGCCGTCGCGACGGCGCAGTTGCGGCTGGTCGAGACCGCTCCGGACACGCTCACTCAAGTCGCCGCGTCGCGGCTGTCGGCGCTGTCGCCGCGCGAGCGTCAGGTGCTCGCCGGCCTCGTCGCCGGCCTGCCGAACAAGTCGATTGCCTACGACCTGGCAATCAGCCCACGCACGGTTGAAATCCATCGCGCGAGCGTCATGCGCAAGATGCAGGCGAAAAGCCTCTCCGAGCTGATCCGCCTCGCTCTCGCGGCAGGCTTGTCGCCGCCCGCCCATTGACCACGCCCTGAAGCGGCTGCACTCCCCCGGTATGGAGCGAAACGGCGCCAATGACGAGGCTCAGACAGCGGCGGTGGACCACCGCTGCCGGATTGCTCTCAGCTAGCCTTGACTTCGATTTTTCTGGTTTGCTTCTGTGCCTCGACCGTTTTAGGAAGCGTGACTGTCAGCACGCCTTTCGCGAAATCGGCCGCGACCTTTTCGCGGTCGATCCCGTCCGGCAGCGGAAACGACCGCTGGAACGCCCCGTAGCAACGCTCGCTGAGGTGATAGTTCTTGTTCTTTTCCTCTTTCTCGGCGCGCTTTTCGCCCTTTAGGACGAGCCTGTGATCCGACATCGACACGTCGATGTCTTTGGCGTCGAGCCCGGGCAATTCGGCCGTGATCTTGTAAGTCTTTTCGTCCTCGCTGATTTCGACCGCGGGAGCGGCAAGACCGGAAACGGCTTGCCACGGCTGCCAGGGTTCAATGTCGAACATTCGGCGCAGCCAGGGGAAGCCGAAACCTCCGGCAAACCGGTCAAACAGCCGGTCCATTTCGCGGGTAGACGCGCGCCACAGGTCGGGTGGCGCAACCCGCTCCGGCGGCCCCTTTCTGACTTCAACCTCGGTGTCGGCCATCGGAACCTCCTCTTTGAATCAATACCCTCAAAAAATGCGCCCGGCTCCAAGGCCAGGCATTGATCCATCTCAATCCGGGACCGGATTTCTGCCGTCTGATCGAGATATCGGCTCGCCGTCGCGGCACACTTCCTGTTTACAGGCGCCCGATCTCGTAGTCCTCGATCGAATAATCGAGCTGAGCCACGCCTTCTTCGAGATAGTCGCCGAGAAGAGGTGCTCCGACGAGGTAATCCGTCGCTTTTCGGTCGTGAATATAGTGCGCCTCGGAGAGGGCCTGGGCCCACTCGTCTTTGCCGTAGTCGCCGCGCCCGAGCCAAGTCAGAGCCAAGAGCTCGATGCGCTCCTCATCGCTCAACCCGTCGATGGCGTCGACAAGCTCCTGACGTATCGGATTTTCCGGAACCTCAAGGAAGGCCATCGAAAATTCGGCGCACCTACGCCAGCGGCGGGGGCAGTGCTCGACTGCCGCCGGAGACCGGGTGAGGTCAAATCCGGTGAAAGCTCGAGACGTTATGAAGGAGCTTGTGGAGGCGTCAGCGCAACGTTTCGATATAGGCAATCAAATCGGCGATTTCTGTCCGGCTTAGCGACAGGCTCGGCATCGCGCCATGCGGGTGCGACAAAAAGGTGCGCAGCTGGTCTTGGGTTTCCCCGCTTTGCGCAATCATGCGAAAGCTCGGCGGGCCTTGCTGGACGGTTTTCGGCGCCGTCTGCCCGACCACATGGCAGCTCGAGCACCATTGTTGCGCAAGCTGTCCCCCCTTTACAGGATCGGCGGCAAATGACGCCGAAGCAGCGGTTATGCTGCCCACCACAATCAGCGCGATTTTAGCCAACCCTCCGATCGGCGATAGGCTCATTGGCACTGGCTGCTGCCCCTTGGACGATGCGAAGTGTCGGGTCGGGCTGCGATCTTGGCGCGAACTAGCGTGGCCACTCTCCTCAGTCAACCCCGATCGATGTCGGATCATCCCCGGTCTCCACCGTTTGGCCTGGGAGCTGTTCCTGTGCCGTCGCCTTGATCAGGATCAAACGACCCGAAATGTTCGATCGGCTAATCTGGCGGCTATGCCGCAAACGCGACAATCCGCTTACGAACCGGATGCCCCTCCCGCCGAGATGGGCGGCCTGACGGAGGCCGAAGCTGCCCTTCGCCTGCGCCGGGAAGGGCCCAACGAACTGCCGGGCCAGCGCCGCCGCTCGCCTATCCGCATTCTCGCCGAGGTCTTGCGCGAGCCGATGTTCGCGTTGCTGACTGCCGCCGCGGCGATCTATTTGGCGCTTGGCGATTGGCACGAAGCGGTCTTGCTGGCGGTATTCGCCATGACCTCGGTATCGATTGCCGTCATCCAGGAGGCGCGCACCGAACGCGTTCTCGACACCTTGAGTGATCTGACGAGCCCGCGTGCCCTGGTGATCCGCAGCGGCGGCGAGCGCCGGATCCCCGGCCGCGAGGTAGTGCGCGGCGACCTTCTTGTGCTTGCCGAAGGCGATCGCGTGCCAGCCGACGCCAGAGTGTTGTCGGCCCATGATCTCGAGGCCGATGAATCGCTGCTCACGGGTGAACCTTTCCCGGTGCGCAAGGACGCTTCGGCGCCTGCGCCCGAGCATGATGCAGCTTACGTCTACTCCGGCAGCCTCGTGGTCCGTGGCCACGGCACCGGCCGCGTGACGGCGACCGGCGCCCAAAGCGAGATCGGCAAAATCGGCGTCGCGCTTGCCGGCATCGACCCGGAACCGCCGCGCTTGCGCGTCCAAACCCGCGCTCTCGTGATCCGCTTCGCGGTGGTGAGCCTGGGCATCAGTATCCTCGCTGTCATCCTCTACGGTCTGTGGCGTGGGTCGTGGCTCGATGCGGTCTTGAACGGCATCGCGCTCAGCATGTCGATGCTGCCGGAAGAGTTCCCGCTCGTCTTGACGGTGTTCATGGTGATGGGCGCGTGGCGCATTTCGCGTGCGCGTGTCCTCACGCGCCGGATTGCCGCGATCGAAACCCTGGGTGCAGCGACCGTGCTGTGCACCGACAAGACCGGCACATTGACCCAGAACCGGATGGCGATTGCCGAAATCCGCGCCGGGAACGCATGCTGGCGCCCACAATCGGGCGTGCCGGCGCCCAAGGCCATCGCCGAGATCATAAGTTACGGAATTCTTGCGAGCGCTGTGACGCCGTTCGACCCGATGGAGAAGGCGTTTCATGCGCTGGGCGCCGCTACCGGGCTGATGCCGAGCGTAGGAAACGAAACTGCGCGCTCGCTCAAATGGGAATGGGGCATTGCGCCGGGGCTCCTGGCCGTGACGCAGGTCTGGGACGACCCCGCAAGCGGCCGACTGATTGTGGCCAGCAAAGGTGCGCCCGAGGCGATCGCAGAATTGTGCGGGATGTCCTCGGCCGAGCAGAGAAGCCTTGATGCCGGCGTCCGCGACATGGCATCGGGTGGCATGCGCGTTCTCGGTGTGACGCGCGCGTCGGCGCCGCACGACACCCTGCGCCCCGGCTCACCGCGTGCGTTCTCTTTTACATTTTTGGGTCTTGTCGGTCTTGCCGACCCGCTCCGGCCGGAGGTGCCGGCCGCGGTGCGCGAATGTCGGGCGGCCGGGATCAAGGTCGTAATGATCACCGGCGATTATCCGACGACGGCGCTCGCAATCGCTGCCGAGGCGGGGCTCGAACCCGGCGCCGCCCTCACCGGCGGTGATCTCGATCGGCTCGGCGAAGCCGAGCTGCGCAAACGTATTCGGCAGGTCTCCGTTTTCGCCCGCATCATGCCCGAGCAGAAACTGCGCATCGTCGACACGTTAAAGGCGAACGGCGAAATCGTCGCGATGACCGGCGACGGCGTCAATGACGCGCCTTCGCTGAAGGCGGCGCATATCGGCATCGCAATGGGCGGCCGCGGCACCGATGTCGCGCGCGAAGCCGCCTCGCTGGTGCTGCTCGATGACGATTTCGGCTCGATCGTCGCGGTCGTGCGCCTGGGGCGTCGCATTTACAACAACATGCGCAAGTCCATGGCCTATATCCTGGCCGTGCACGTGCCGATCGCCGGGCTTGCGGTTCTGCCCCTGGTACTCGGCTGGCCGCTGATTTTTTCACCCGTCCATATTGCGTTTCTCGAAATGGTCATCGATCCGGTGTGTTCGATCGTGTTCGAGGCGGAAGAGGCGGAACCGACCGTTATGCGCCGGCCGCCGCGGAACCCGGACGAGAAGCTGGTCACCGCTGGGATGGTCGCCTGGAGCCTGCTCCAGGGCACGCTCGTGCTGGTCCTTGTCGCAGCGGTGTTTGGAATCGCCTTGCAAAAGGAAGTCGTGGCAGCGGATGCGAGGGCGCTGACCTTCACCACATTGATTGCGACAAATGCCGGGCTGGTTCTCGTCAACCGATCAGCTGGTTCCTCGCTTTTGGCGATTTTTCACGGTTCCAACCGGGTATTGTGGTGGGTGCTCGGGATCACAGGAGGCATCCTGGCCGCCATTCTCTCGATCTCTCCTGTCCGTGAACTCTTTGCCTTTGGTCCGCTACACGGCGACGACCTCGGCGTTGTTGCAGCTTGTGGACTCGGCGCGCTGATCTTTCTGGACATCGTCAAGCGGTTCTTTCCCGATGCGCGCCGCTTGAAGCTTAATCGATAAGCAGGACCAGAGATGAGCGACAGGCCACCGCCATCAATCAATGGGCAACCTGATCAATGAAATCGGGGGAAAGATGACCGCTGCGACAGCAGAAACCGGCCGGATGGCCGGCGACCGGATCGGCAATGTGTTGAAATGGGTGCTGCTCGGCATTGCGATCGGGACGTTCAGCCTGCTCGGCTGGGCGACCGCTGTGACCTATCGCACGGCGCCGCCACAGCCCGACCGGTTTGTTGCCCCCGACGGCTCGGTGCTGATGACCGCCGCCGACATCGCCGACGGCAAGGCCTCGTTCCAGCAGGCCGATCTGATGGATTACGGCAGCCTCTACGGGATGGGGTCGTATTTCGGCGAGGACTACACCGCACAGAACCTCGTGCGCCTCGGCCGGTTGACCGAGGACAATCTGGCGAAAGCGCGGTTCGGCCAACTGGCCGCTTCGCTCGACCCAGAGCAGCAGGCGACGGTGCGCACCGCGATGCAGCGCGAACTCAAAGGCGTCGATTTGACGCGCGAGACGGTCGCCTTGCCGCGCGCTCTTGCCGGCGCGACCGCGGTGCTGCGGGACCAGATCGCCAACGAATTGCTGCACAATGATTTCATCAAAGGTTGGACGCTGGCCTACAGCCTCGACGCGGCGAATGCACTCAAGACCGCTGATTTTCTGATCTACTCGTCGCTGACGACGATCGCACGCCGGCCCGGGGCCGACGTCTCCTGGACGCAGAACTGGCCGTACGAACCCTTAGTCGGTAACGCCCCCACCAGCGACACGTTTCTGTGGACCTGGATCAGCTTCTGCTTCACATTTTTCTGCTTTGGCCTGGTCTTGTTCATCTATCACCGCTATTTGAGCGACCCGGATGCTGCAGTGATGGACCCGATATTGTCCACGTTCCGCCCCTTGACAGCGAGCCAGCGCAAGGTCGGCAAATATTTCCTGGTCGTCGCCGCGGTATTGCTGTTGCAGATCGCCGCGGGCGCCATCCTCGGTCATTACTATTCGGATCGGGTGAGCTTTTACGGCATCCATTTCGATGATGTATTGCCGTTCAATTTTTGGCGCAGCATCCATATCCAGGCGCCGATCATCTGGATCGGGCTGTCGTGGATCGGTGCCGCGCTGTTTCTGGCGCCGGCGATCAGCGGGCGCGAGGCGCAAGCGCAGGGGCCGCTCGTCGACCTCTTGTTCTGGGCGACCGTCATCATCGTCGCCGGCGCCTTAATCGGCGACTATCTCGGCATCATGGGGATCATCAAGCGCGGCTGGTTCTGGTTCGGCAATCAGGGCCTTTCCTACATCGAACTTGGCCGCTTCTGGCAGATCCTGTTTTTCTTCGGGCTTACTTTCTGGAGCGCTCTGGTGTTGCGTGCGCTGTGGCCGAGCGCGGCGCTGTTGAAGCAGGCGACGCGACAGTTCTGGACCGGACGCATCCGCCTCGAACATCTGTTATGGGCGGCCACGACCAATATCGCCGCCCTCTACATTTTCGGCATGATCCCACCGTTCAGCATCGGCCACTCGTTTACGATCACCGATTTCTGGCGCTGGTGGGTCGTGCATCTGTGGGTCGAGCAATCCTTCGAATTCTTTGCCGCGGCGATGAGCGCCTATCTGCTGATGGCGCTCGGGCTGATCTCGCGCTCACTGGCCGAGCGCGCCGTTTATTTCGAGCTGATCCTGATTTTCCTGGGCGGGGTGATCGGTACCGGCCATCATCTTTATTGGGTTGGCGGGCCTGGGCTGTGGGTGCCGATGGGCAGCATGTTTTCGTTCATCGAGGTATTGCCGCTCGTCCTGCTGATCCTGGAGGCGATGCACCAGCACGATCTGATCGTGCAGCACCGCGAATTCCGCTATGGCCTCGCTTACACTTACATCATTGGCGCCGCGTTCTGGAATTTCGTTGGCGCCGGCGTCTTCGGCGGCGGCACGCTGAACGCCCCGCTCGTCAATTACTACGAGCACGGCACGTTTTTGACATTGAACCATGCCCATACTTCGCTGTTCGGCGCCTTCGGGCTGCTCGGCATCGGGCTCATCTATTTCTGCCTGCGCTATGCCGCCGCCGACCGCAGCGAATTCGGAGAAAGCCTCGGGCGGTGGGCGTTCTGGCTCTACAACGCCGGAATGGTGCTGTGGATCGCGCTCAATTTTTTCCCGATCGGCTGGCCGCAGCTCGAAGCGGTCTATGCCCACGGCCTTGCCTATGCGCGCAGCCTCGAATTTTACGATACCACCGTATTGTGGCAGTGGCTGCGCTTTGTCGGCGACGTGCCATTCGCCATCGCGGCTTTGCTGATGGCCTGGGATTTTATCGTCAAGCTCGCGCCGATCTTTCCCAACCTCGCCGCCCGATTGGCGCAGCATTATGGCGCAAAGCCTTCGGGGCTTTCAGACCCTTGAGCATACGCCTCCAGCGGCTTGCGGGTTTGCGCGGGCTGCGCTTGCGAGTCGGGCCGAGTGAACGTGATGTTCAGGGTGCGGCGCGGCCGGCGTTCTCAACAAGCTGCTCTCATGTTCGCTTTCAAGTGAGGTAGGCACAATTATTCCGTTCCGCCGCGGCAGAAGGGCAGGTGTTCGAAGGTGCGCACTGCCGGAGACAGGACCCGAAGACGCCGGTTGAACAAGCTCTCATGCGCGGGTTGGTTACCGCATGACCGTGGTTTCGTCTTGGGGCTGCCCCGCTCTAAGGGACGAGCGTCGGCCGAATGACCGGCTCA
>DASXAM010000136.1:0-10352 GCA_036404275.1 Allostellaceae bacterium | reverse complement strand
TCCCGACCCACCCAAAGGACGACCAGTTCTACCGGATCATCGACGTGAAAAACCCGTCGAAGCCGGTCGAGGTCGGGCGCTGGTGGCTGCCTGGCACGAAACAGGGCGACAGCGAGCCGCCACCCACGCGCCATCCCGAGCATGCCGACACCGGATTTCGGCCGCACAACACCAACGTTTACCCCGAGCGGCCCGACCGCGCCTATCTCGGCTACATCGATGGCGGTCTCGTGACCCTCGACATCAGCGACAAGGCGCATCCAAAGATGGTCGCGCGCTGGGACTACCACCCGCCTTATTTCGGCTTTACCCACACGGTCGTGCCATTGTTTGAGCGCGGCCTCTATGTCGTCAGCGACGAATGCACCCGCACCGAAGGCGCCGATTGGCCAAAGCTCGTCTGGATCGTCGACGGGCGCATGGAGGAGAACCCGGTGCCGATTTCGACCTGTCCGCTGCCGCCGCTCGAAACCTATCAGCGGCAAGGCGCGCGCTACGGCGCCCACAACCTCTACGAAAACGTGCCGAAACCCAACGCCTGGAAATCCGACCGGATCGTGCTCGCGACCTATTTCAATGGCGGGCTGCGCGCTTACGACATCTCGAACCCGTTCCAGCCGGCGGAGGTCGGCTATTTCGTGCCGGCGCCGCCCGAGCGCGCGCCGAGCGGGGCGATCCAGATCAACGATGTTTTCGTTGACGAGCGCGCCGTCGTCTACACGGTCGACCGCCATGTAGGCGGCCTTTACACCCTCGAGATGGATTTCTGACGCTCGGACCGCCGAACGTGGAGACCAGATGAGCTACAGCCCGATCAGCTTCCGGCAAAAATTTGGCCTCTTTGCCGAGCAATGGCAGCCCAAAGTCGTCGCCGAAATGAACGACTACCAGTTCAAGCTGGTCAAGTTGCAGGGTGACTTCATCTGGCACGACCATAAGGATACCGACGAGACGTTCATCGTCGTCGAGGGCGAGCTGCGCATCGATTTTCGCGACGGCGCAGTCCGTGTGGCGGCCGGAGAGATGTTCGTCGTGCCCAAGGGGGTCGAGCACAAGCCCTATGCCAAAGACGAGGTCAAGTTGTTGCTGATCGAGCCGCGTGGCGTGCTCAACACCGGGGACGAGGGCGGCGAGCGGACCGCGGCGAGCGAAGTCTGGATCTGAGCCGGCCGAGGGGATGAGCGCCATCGGCGTGGAAAGCCTGTTCGGCGGCAGCGACGCGGCGCGGTTCGGCCGGCGGCGGCGGCACGTGCGCGGCCCGCGTCTGCCGGTCGTCGCCGTCACCGGCTTTCTCGGCTCGGGCAAGACGACCCTGATCAAAGCGCTGCTGGAGAAACCGGAAGGCGCCAACAGCGCGGTCGTCGTCAATGAATACGGCGAGATCGGGATCGACCACGCGCTGTTGCGGTCGAGCAGCGACGCGGTCGTGCTGCTCGGCAATGGTTGTTTGTGCTGCAATGTGCGCAGCGATTTGCAGGAGAGCCTGCGCGCGCTTTTTGCCGACCGGCTGCGCGGCGCTGTGCCGAGCTTTGAGCGGGTGATCATCGAGACTTCGGGGCTCGCCGATCCCGGACCGGTGCTGCAGACTTTCGCCACCGACCGCGGGCTCGGTCGCGAATTTCATTTGCAGGCGCTGATTGCGGTCGTCGATGCGATGACCGGCCTCGGCAATCTCGAAAGGATGCCCGAAGCCCGCAGCCAGGTGGCGCTCGCCGACCGGATCGTCGTGACCAAGAGCGATCTTGCCGGCAACGAAGCGACCGAGCGCCTTATCCGCCAGATCGGGGCGCTGAATCCGGGCCCGTTGCGTCTCGCCGCGGGCGGCGTGATCGACCCGGCTTTTTTGCTCGACGAGCCACCGCCCGGGCCGCGCGACATCTGGCCAGGCGTGGTCCGCCATACGCACGGGCTGGAGACGTTTGCCCTCCAGTTCGAGGCGCCGCTGTCCTGGCCCGCCTTCGACCAGGCGATGGCGGTGCTGATGGCCTTGCGCGGACCCGACCTGCTGCGGGTCAAGGGGCTCGTCGCGGTCGAAGGCTGCCGCGGCCCGGTGGTCGTGCATTACGTTCAGCACGTCGCCCATCCGCCGGTCGAGCTGGAGGAATGGCCGGACGAGGACCGCCGTTCGCGCCTCGTCTTTATTACCCGCGGCCTGTCGCAGTCTGCGGTGACGCAGCTTTTCGGCGGCGTGGCCGCGATCGCGGCTCGCCCAGGCTAGCGTCGGCGCTCTGACGGTCTTGGCCGAAGCCCGGGCCCGTTCCGTCGGCAAAAGAGGGTGTTGACCAAGCGGTGGCGGTCTGATAGGCACAACGCGATGACTATCGCGCGCTTCGAGCTGCGACTTATCGGCTTGGCGTCCTGAGGGGCGCCGAACGCTCGTTGCCGTTCCCCGCGGGGAACTCCTGTTGCGGTAGTCCCGATGCCTTTAAACGATACGATCGATCACCACGGGTTGCGGCGCGTCTTTGCGGCGACGCAGTGGCGGCGCCTTCGACTTAGCAGCGGCCGGCGGCGCTGACCCGCTCGCCGGCCGTTCCTCGCTGCCATCCACCGGCCCCGCGGCCGCAACCCGTTTCAGGAGCGTTTCGATGTCCAATATGCCGATCCACAAATACCGCCCGTTCACGCCGATCGCCTTGCCCGACCGGCGCTGGCCGGCGCGGGTCATCGACAAGGCGCCATTGTGGTGCAGCGTCGATCTGCGCGACGGCAACCAGGCGCTGGTCGAGCCGATGGGCCCCGACCGCAAGCGCCGCATGTTCGACCTTTTGGTCAAGCTCGGCTTCAAGGAGATCGAGGTCGGCTTTCCGGCCGCGTCCGAGACCGATTTCGCCTTTATCCGCTCATTGGTCGAAGAAGACCTGGTACCGGAGGACGTGACCATTCAGGTCTTGACCCAGGCGCGCGCCGAATTGATCGAGCGCAGCTTCGAATCGATCCGCGGCGCAAAGCGTGCGATCATGCACCTCTACAATTCGACCTCGACCTTGCAGCGTCGTGTCGTTTTCGGGCTCGACAAAGACGGCATCACCGATATTGCGGTCAACGGCGCGCGGCTGATCCGCGACTTGGCCGAACGGATGCCCGAGACGGAGGTCATCTATCAATATTCGCCCGAGAGCTTTACCGGAACCGAGCTCGATTACGCGGTCGAGGTCTGTGAGGCGGTGATGGACGTCTGGCGGCCGACACCGGACAAAAAGGTCATCCTCAACCTGCCGGCCACGGTCGAGATGGCGACGCCGAACATCTATGCCGACCAGATCGAGTGGTTTGGCCGCACCATTCGCGACCGCGACTCGATCGTGTTGAGCCTGCATCCGCACAACGACCGCGGCACCGCAGTGGCGGCGGCCGAATTGGGCGTCATGGCCGGCGCCGACCGGATCGAGGGCACGCTCTTCGGCAATGGCGAGCGCACCGGCAATGTCGATGTGATGACCTTGGCGCTCAACCTGTTCAGCCAGGGGATCGATCCGGGCCTCGAAATCCACGACATCGACGACATCGTGCGCACGGTCGAGCACTGCAACCAATTGCCGGTACACCCGCGCCACCCCTATGCCGGCGAGCTCGTCTACACGGCGTTTTCGGGCTCGCACCAGGACGCGATCAAAAAGGGGTTCGAGGCGCTCGAAAAGCGCAACGATGCGCTGTGGGAAGTGCCGTATCTGCCGATCGATCCGAAGGACCTCGGCCGCACCTATGAGGCGGTGATCCGGGTCAACAGCCAGTCGGGCAAGGGCGGAGTCGCCTATGTGCTGAAGGCCGATCATGGTCTCGACCTGCCGCGCGGCTTGCAGATCGAGTTCAGCCGGGTTGTGCAGGAGGTCGCCGACCGCACCGGCAAGGAGTTGACCAGCGCCGACATCTGGTCGCTGTTCGAGGACACCTATCTCTCGCGCGACGGCATCGTGCTCGCCGATTACAACCTCTACCCCGAGCCGCGCGCGCCGGAGCGGCGGCGGATTGCGGCGACGATCGTCGTCGATGGACGCGAGCGCCGCATCGAGGGGGTCGGCAACGGCCCGATCGATGCCTTTGTCTCGGCCCTGCGCCGCGAATGCGGGGTCGAGCTGACCGTCGCCGACTATCGCGAGCACGCACTCGGCGCCGGCGCCGACGCGCAGGCCACCGCCTATATCCAAGTTCGCGGCAAGGACGATGCGACGCTCTACGGCGTCGGCATCGACGCCAACATCATGACCGCCTCGCTCAAAGCCGTTGCCAGCGCCGCCAACCGGGCGAGGACGGCCTAGCGCACTTCCTGTTCTCTCGGCCGTTCCCGCGGAAGGCGGGAACGGCCAGCCCAGGCTCCGCGGCGCCCTCTGGACTTCTGCGTTCGCAGGGGCGGCGAAAGCATGCCCAGATAAAGACGGCTTCCGCGGGCCGTGGCTCTCGGCTCAATCCGATTTGCCGGAACGTCGGGGGCGCAATCGTATGCTATGATGAGCTGGCCAGCGAGATCAGGAAGGAAGGCTGATGGCGCGGCTACCTTACCTCGACCGAGCCGACCTGTTGCCCGAGCACCAGGACCTGCTGGCGCGCAACCTCAATCTTTACCGCGTGCTGGCGCACAGCCCACGTGCGGCGCGCAGCCTCAATACGCTCGCCCGTTACATCCGTGACGGCAGCCGACTCGACCCCCGCTTGCGCGAGCTGGCAATCCTGCAGGTCGGGTACCTGACCCGTTCGGCTTGGGTGTTCTCACACCATGTTCGGATTGGCCGCGAGGTCGGAGTCGCCGATTGGGAAATCCGCGCGGTCGCCGACGAAACCGAGGGCCGGCCGAGCAAGCTCGATCCGCTCGCCAAAGCGACGCTACGCGCGGCCCGCGAGACGACTCGCGACCTTTCCGTCGGCGACGATACTTTTGCGGAGCTACGCCGCGAGCTCGACAACGAACGCCTGACCGACCTCGTCGTGACGATCTCGTTCTATAACGGCCTCGCCCGCCTGCTCGCGGCGATGCAGGTCGATGTCGAGGAGGATTATCTTTCCTACCTCGACGAGTTTCCGCTGCCCGAACGCCGCTGAGCTCAGCGCGCCGCGAGGGCGCGGGCAAGCTGGCTCACCGCCTCCTGGTGCTTTTCGTTACGGATCTCGGCAAAATTGCGTGCGATCTCGAGCAGCATGCGCTGATGCGGCGTGATCTGGCGTGGTCCTTCCTGGCCGATCCCCTCGTAGAAATAGGTGATCGGGGCGCTAAGCGCGCGGGCGATCTCGAACAGGCGTCCGGCCGAGACCCGGTTGATGCCGCGCTCGTATTTATGCGCCTGCTGGTAGGTGACGCCGATCATCTCGGCCAATTGCTGCTGGGTCAGCCCCAGCATGATCCGGCGTTCGCGGATGCGCCCGCCGACGTGATCATCGACTGCGGCGGTGGAACGCCCTCTCTTCGGCTTTGCCATGCTTCACCCGTACAGTTTTTCGCAGCGCCGATCGCCGCCGCCTATCCCGGTAAACGCGATCCGAGCCGACAAAATCCGCCTGCTCAGTGAAGCGGCCAGACAAGCACGATCAGCGGGACCCCGACCCCGATCACGATCAACGAAAGCGGTAGTCCGAGCCTCCAATAATCACCGAAGTGGTAACCCGCGGGCCCCATGACAAGGGTGTTCGATTGGTGGCCGATCGGCGACAGAAAATCCGATCCGGCGCCGAGCGCCACCGCCATCAACAACGGGTCGATGTGATAGCCTAACGTCTTTGCAAGACCCGCCGCGATCGGCCCCATGACCAGCACGGCGGCGGCATGGTGCAAGATCGGCGTCACCAGCATCGTGACGACGAGGACGAGGGCGACGACGGCGTCGCCCGGCAGCTCGGCCGCGACTCGCGAAATCAAATGCGCGACGATATCGGCCGTTCCGGTGCTCCGCACCGCCTCGCCGATCGGGATCAGCGCGCCGATCATGATGAGGATCGGCCATTCCACCGCGTCGTAGATTTCTTTCATAGTCAATAAGCCGAACACGCCGATGGCGATTGCCGCGCCGACAAAGGCGATCTCCGCCGGCACCAATTTGCCGCCCGAGGCGGCCATCGCCAGCGCGAGGATCAGGAGCGGCGGCAACAGCCGTCGGCGGCGTCCGAGCGTCAATTGCCGCTCGGCGAGCGGCAGGCAACCGAGTGCCGCCATCGTGTCGTTGATCCGGTCGAGATAGCCCTGAAAGACGACGGCGTCGCCGAGCCGAAAGCTGGCGTGGCGCAGGCGGGCGGTTTGGCGGCCGCTGCGGCGGCCGATCGCCAGCACATTGACGCCGTAATGCTCGCGCAGGTGCAGCGATGCGGCCGAGCGGCCGATCAGCGCCGAGCCGGCCACGACGACGGCCTCGACGACGCCGAGCCGGTTCGGGTCGGCCTCGGACGGGATCTCGCCGACCGCTGGGGTGGCGCCGGATGCGGGCTCGGCCGGCGGCAATTCCTTGCTGTCCACCAGCGCGAGCTTGCCGTCGGCGACGAGCTGCTCGAGCGCCGGCGGGTCGGCCTCGACCACGAGCACATCGCCGGCCCGCACCGTCCAGCCACCGCCGGGAACATAGCGCCGGCGCTCGTCGCGGATGATCGCGGCGATTGTGGCCTCGCCCTCGGCCAGTTCTTCGAGCTCGGCGACGGTGCGGCCGATAAAAGGGGAATTGGCGCCAACCGACAATTCGCTGGTGTAGTCCTCGATGCGGAACGCCGGCTCACCGCCCGAGCCGCGCCGGCCGTGCGGGATCAGCCGCCAGCCGATGCTCAAAAAGAGCACGCCGCAGATCGTGACCCCGAGCCCGACCGGCGCAAAGTCGAACATGCTGAAGGGCTGGCCGGTCAATTGCGCGCGCACACCGGAGATCAAAAGATTGGGCGAGGTGCCGATCAACGTGATCGAGCCGCCGAGGAGCGAGGCAAAGCTCAGCGGCATCAGCAGCTCGGACGGGGCGCGGTCGTTGCGCCGGGCGATCTGGAACGCGACCGGGATAAAGACGGCCAAGGCGCCGACATTCTTGACCACGGCCGAGAGCCCGGCGACGCAGAACGCGAGGACGCCGACCCGAAGGCCAGGCGAGCGCAATACCGGTGCGAGCCAGCGCACCAAGAGCTCCACCGCCCCCGATCGGGCGATCGCGGCGCTGACGATGAGCGCCCCCGCGATCAGCGGCAGGACCGGATTGGCAAAGCCGGAAAAGGCCTGGTGGACCGGCACCACTCCGCCGGCAACGGCGGCGAGGAGCGCCAACAGCGCCACAAAATCGTAGCGCAGCCGGTCCCACAAAAAGAGTGCGGCCATCCCGGCCAGCACCGCGACCATGACGACCTCGCCGCGGCTCATCGGGCGCGCCCCCTCCTCGACCGCATTCCGGGTGGTGAACGGGTGCGTTGCGGAATCACTCCGCCGGGCTTGCCCGCGACCGTTGCCGCGCGGCACTTTCGCCCTCCGGCAAAGGATGGACGGCGCGGATGAGCGACCGGGGCGAGGGGCTGGTTCTGGCGGCGCTGCTGGCAGGGCTCGCCGGCATGGTGGATGCGATCGGCTACCTCCATCTGAAGCACCTTTTTGTCTCCTATATGAGCGGCAACAGCACCCAGCTCGCCGTCGCCCTCGGCCGCGGCGATTTCACCGAAGCTGCGGCGATCCTGCGCCTCGTCGTGCTGTTCGTGGCGGGGGCCGCGGCCGGCCAAATCATCGCCGACAGCAGCGGGCGCTGGCATCTGACCGCGGTGCTGGCGACGGTGACGGTCTTGCTGGCGATAGCGGCGGCCGCGGCGACCCGGCCCGAACCGATGGTCCTGGCCATGGGCGCGTTGAACGCGTCGATGCACCGCGCCGGCAATGTCGGCGTCAGCCTGACCTATGTCACCGGCACCCTGGTCAAGCTCGGCCAAGGCTTCGGCGATTTTCTGGCGCGTCGCGCGCAGGGCTGGGACTGGCTGGTGCAGGCCTCGCCCTGGGCCGGGCTGATGGTGGGGGCCACGATCGGCGCGGTCGTTCATCTTCGCGCCGGACCGGCGGCGGCCGCGTGGGCTCCGGTCGTTGCTTCCGGGCTCTTTGCTGCGGTCTCGGTAGCTATCCCGGATCCGGACCGGTCAAGCACGCCGCCAGCCCGGCCTTGAGCCGGTCGGCGTCGAGGCTTCGCCCGATCAGCACCAACCGGCTGCCCACCGGCATATCGGCAGTAGCCGCATCGAGGGTGAACCGCCGGCCGACGAGGTGAAAAATTCGCGCCCCGCTCCCTTCGATTGCGAGGATGCCTTTGGCGCGAAACACCTCCGGCGGCAGGCTTTCGAGAAATGCCTGAAATTTCTCGGCGATAAACGGCTGCGCGGCGACGAACGAGACGGCCTCGAACCCGTCGGCGGCCAGATGCCCATGATCATGCTCGGCGAAATACCGGTCGGACTGGAAAAGCCCGACGCTCAGCAGCAGCGGCAGCGCGATCCGCGCGTGGGTCGTGCGCGCGATCCTCGCCCCGCCGGCGGCGGCGCGGAGCGCGGCCTCGATTGCCGCGAGCCGGTCGTCCGAAGTCCGGTCGCATTTGTTGAGGAGGACGATGTCCGCATAGCGCAGCTGGTTGCGCGCGGCTTGTCCGGCGATGCCGGCGCCGCCGAAATTTTCGGCGTCGGCCAGCGCCACGATCGCATCGATGCGCACCCGTTCGCAAAATTCCGGACGCAAAAAGGTCAGCGCGATCGGCAATGGGTCGGCAACGCCGGTCGTTTCGACGACGAGGTAATCGACCTTCGTCTCGCGTTGCAGCAAGCGGGTAAGCGCGTCGGCAAGGTCGTTGTTGATCGAGCAGCAAACACAGCCATTGGCGAGCTCGACGATGCCGTCGCGGGTGCCTTCAATCAGCGCGCCGTCGATCGCGATATCGCCCAGCTCGTTGACCATGACCGCGATGTCGAGCCCGTGCGGGGCGGCCAGGATGTGATTGACCAGCGTCGTCTTGCCGCTGCCGAGAAAGCCGGTGACGATCGTGACCGGCAACCGCGCTTCGGCTGTCGGCATATCAGGCGGCGAAGGTGTAGGTGGTGCCGACCGCCGATTGGCTCACCCTCTCGCCAAAAGCATTGGCGAGCGCATGCAGGGCGCGCCAGCCGGTGCAATGGCCGCAGATGAGGTGCGCGATCTCGAACGGGCGCAGCGCCTCGACGGTCTGCGGGATAATCGCCTCCATGACCCCGCCGAGATGCAGCCCGCCCATCACGCAATGGATCGGCAGGTCGGAAAACAGCCGGCGCACCTCGGTGCAGACATTGACGATGCCGGCATGCGAGCAGGCGCTGAAGACGACGAGCCCTAGGCCGCGGACATGCGCGACCAGCATGCGCTCATCCATCAGAAACGGGTCGGGCTGCCATGGCGCGTTCGGACCGGTGCGGCACAAATGATCGACCCGGCCCTTTTCGAACGACGTCACCCGCGGGATTTCGCCGCTGTAATAGAAATGCCCGTCGAGCAATAGGCGCTCGGCCGGGTCGTTGACGACGACAGCACCGTGCCGCTCTAATTCCGCGGGCTGCGGCACATTGGCCACCGGCACGATCGTCCCCCCGCTCAGCAATACCCCGCGCTCGTTGAACATGCCGGGATTGACGTGCACGCTCGCCTTGCCGCCCATCTCGGCGATCGCGTCGAGCGCCGCGGGCAGCGCCCCCATATGGTCCCAATGGCCATGGGTGATCGCGATCGCCTCGATTTCGCCCAACGGGATCGCGAGGTTTTTGCAGTTGCGGATAAAGGCCGCCGCCTCGGTGCCGGTGTCGAACAGGAGGCTGTGCCGTGCCCCGTTTTGCTCGGAAACGAGCCGCAACCCATAGCCCAGATTGGCCACCAGCAGCGACTCGCCTGAGATTACCGTTGCCCCGGCGCGCACGATATTGGCGAATTCCGAGACCGCAAACAGCGTCTTGCTGACATAGGAATCACTGACATCATCGGTCAGCACATCGACGCTGAGCCGATCGACCGGGGTGAGCGCCCGGCTCAATCCGGTCATTCGCGTTCCCCTATCGCGGTGCGTCGAGCGCATTTGCCTGCACCAACCTCGCGCGTTCCGTTGAAGGTCGGATCGGCCGTGATCGCGGCACGGCAATCGGCAAGATACCCGTCGAGATCGAACATTCGCCGCGCCTCCTACGCCGTTCGGTCACCCCCTGCCGAGCATCTTATTGGCGACGAAACCATCTGACGTCCGGCGGACCCGGTCAAGCAGCCGGCAATCCTGGGTGATGTACGGAGATTTGTGTCAGGGCTGTGAGAGGGGGTACTCCGCGGATTGCTGAGGTCCGCAGAAGGAGCACCCCCCATGCCACAGGCTGTGACGATCCGGAGCTTACCGAGGGCGTTTGAGTTGGTGAAGGGCATG
>DASXAM010000135.1:0-5322 GCA_036404275.1 Allostellaceae bacterium | reverse complement strand
CGTTACCCGGTTTCGCGGCACCGCGCGCGCCGCCGGCCGCTTGGGCGAAGGCCCGGCCGAGCCGGCCCATTACGACGCCGTCTACGATTTGCACAAGCGCCGCAACAGCCGCATCGCCATGCGCTTTGTCGCACATGGCGGGGTCACCGTCGCCGAGCGTGGTCCGGGCGACACCAGCCATAAGCCGCCGCTCGGCGAGCAATACCGCCGCAACGTCGTCGACCCGATGACCGCGCTCGAACGGCTGCGCGGCGCGCTGCGCCGAGCGCTCGATGCCGGGCGCCCGGATTTTGCGATCCCGGTCTATGACGGCGCCCGGCGGTTCGACGTGCTCGGGCACGTCTTGCCGAAATCGGCCGCACTGGCGGGCACGCTGCGCGTCGCGCTGACCTTGCGCCCGATCGCCGGGTTCAAGGGCGAGACCAGCGACGACGGCGACCCCGACGATGCCGCGCGCCCGGTCGATCTGGTGGTCACCGACGATTGGCGGCTCGTGCCGCTGTCGATCCGCGTTTCGGTCTTTTACCTGCCGCTGGTGGTGCGGCTCGACCATCTTTGCACAGAGCGCCGACCCTGCCCCGGCTAGAGATCGCGCGCTAATAGGTCTCGCGCGGCAAATTGAGGTGGGGGAAGGCGCTGTGAACGTGCGGCGGCACCACCTGGCGCGCCGCGCGGATATAGGTTCGGTCGAGCTCGTCCCATCGGTTGACCCCGAGGAGCGACAGGCAGATGCGGATCTCGTCTTCGAGAATCTCGAAGAGCCGCACGACGCCGGTCGCACCCGCGGCGGCCAGCCCGTAGACGTAGAGCCGGCCGCAGGCGACCGCGTCGGCGCCGAGGATCAAGGCCTTGACCACATCGGTGCCGCGATAGATGCCGCCATCGACGATGATCGTGGTACGGCCGCCAACCGCCTCGACAATCTCCGGCAACACGTCGATCGAGCCCACACCCTGGTCGAGCTGGCGCCCGCCATGGTTCGAGACATAGACGCAATCGACACCGTGCTCGACCGCGATCTTTGCATCCTCGGCAGTGGCGATGCCTTTCAGGATTAGCGGAATATCGAAGCGCTTTTTGATCCGCTCGATGTCGCGCCAATTGAATTGCGCCTGATAGATGCGGGCGTCGGCGACCCGCACCCGGCCGCGCTGATGGCGCTTGGCGATGTCACGCTCACGCCGCGAATAGCTGTCGGTATCGACGGTCAGACAAAAGGCGTTGTAGCCGCGGTCGATCGTGCGCCGTACGTGGTCGTCGACCCAATCGGCGTCGCCGCGCACATAGAGCTGAAAGATGCGAAAGCCGTCGCCCGACGCCTTAGCCGTTTCGTCGAGCCCGGGTTCGGACACCGAAGAGAGGATCATGCCGTTGCCGAATTCGCGCGTCGCCGCGGCGACCGCCGCACCGCCCGCCGGGTCAAACACCTGCAACGAGCCGACCGGCGCGCACAATACCGGCAGGCGCAGCTTTTTGCCGAACAGCACCCGGCTGCAATCGATGTTCGACACGTCGCGCAATACGCGCGGTCGAAAGCCGATCGAATCCAGAGCGAGCCGGTTGCGCGCCAAAGTGGTCTCGGTCTCCGAGCCGCCGATCAGATAATCCCAATTGTTGCGATCGAGGTTGATGCGCGCTTGGGTAACGAATTCGTGCAGGTTCTGAAACCGATCCTGAAGCGCCTCGGGCATGGTTTATCCACCTCGTTGGTTCGACCGACAGCTGTGCTGGGGAGGAAGGGGAGTGCGACAGACACCCTAGCCTAAGCCTCCGATGCCGACAATCCGCCAGAGCGGCGGCTTTTTTGGGCTTGGGTGTGGTCGGAGGGTGTCGCTAGATTGGCCACTCTCGTTCTCGACCTACGACCATCGCCATAAAAGGAGACCGCCGATGCCCCGCATCCTGACCCCGGCTACCCATTCCGAGGAGACCCTTCAGATCGCCTACGATCTGTTGCCGGCGGGCTGGGACCTGGCCACCGCAACGCATGGCCGGCCCGAATTCTGGGATTTGCTGAAGGATACCGAATACTATATCGGCGCCGGCCAGTTCCCGCACAGCACCGACTTCTACCAGCGCGCGCCAAAATTGCGCATCGTCCAGACTTTGAGCGCCGGCTACAACACCTACGATCTCGACGCGGCGCGCGCCGCGGGTGTGCCGATCTGCAACAATGGCGGCGCCAATTCGACCGCGGTCGCCGAGCATGCGATGATGCTGATGCTGGCGGTCGCCCGCAAATTGATCTGGCAGCATGAAGGGGTGTCGTCCGGGCGCTGGCGCGGCAACGATTTCAACTCCACCAAGCTCTACGAGCTCGAAGACAAGACGCTCGGCATCATCGGTCTCGGCAATATCGGCAAAAAGGTCGCGCGCCGAGCCCGGGCGTTCGACATGCGCATCCTATATTACGACATCAACCGGCTGACCACCGACCAGGAGGACGCGCTCGGTATCCGGTTCGCGCTGTTCCCCGAATTGCTGAAGACTTCGGATGTTGTGACCCTGCATGTGCCGCTAGACCGCTCGACCCACAATTTGATCGGTGAGCGCGAACTGGGCTGGATGAAGCCGACTGCGATCCTCGTCAACACCTGCCGCGGTCCGGTGGTCGACGAAAAGGCGCTCTACAACGCCTTGCGCGACGAGAAGATTCTGGGCGCCGGGCTCGACGTCATGGTCGAGGAGCCGCCAAAGCCCGACCACGAACTGTTCACGCTGAAAAACATCGTCTTCAGCCCGCATGGCGCCGGCCCGACCTGGGACAACCACTGGAAACGCTGGCGCAACGCCTTCGACAATTTCGAGCGCGTCGCGCGCGGCCAAAAGCCGTTCTGGATCGTCCCCGAATTGCGCGACTGATCCCTGATCTGTTGGCGTACCAACTTGTGGTGGGTGACGGGTTTTTGACGTTTATTTGGCAATGTCTGATCGCGCGTAAAAGTTAAGCTCGACCGCACGAAATCCTTCCAAACCGGGGAAACGGATGGGGATCGTGACGGTCGGGCGGCGCGTGATTGCGGCGGCCGTGCGGCATGCCCAGACCGCGCCAGCTATCGGGACGGCCGCGAAGGCTCTGGCCGTCGGGTTCGCAGCGCTTTTTCTTTCGGCCGGCGCCGGGCACGCCGGGTGCGTGTCGAACGGCGCCGACAGCTATGCCTGCTCGGGCGATTTCTCCTCCGGCCTCACCGTCGAGGATGAGGTGCCGAGCAGCACGACCACGGTAGCAGTCAGCGGCCTCACCGCGAATTCGCCCTTCGCCACCTGGGCAATACAGAGCCTGGTGTCGAGCGCCACCTTTTCGGTCGAGACCGGATCGTTCGAGATCGAGAACTCGGTGCCGTCGCTCAGCGCGCTCTCGATCGCCTCCGAAGTCAAGAACGGCGGCGGCGGCAGCAACGGTGACGGTTTCGACGCCGGCGGCGCCGGCGGTCACGGCAGCGACGGAACGCAGATCACGCTGCCGTTTAGTGGCAGCTTTTCGGTCGCGGGCTCGGGCAGCACAGCCATCGATGTCACATCGAGCGGCGGCAGCGGCGGGGGCGGCGGCGGCTCCGATTGCTGCGACGGCGGCGATGGCGGGACCGGCGGCGGCGGCGGCAACCTCAATGTCAACGGCAGCGGCACGATAACCGCCACGAGCAGCGCGGTTGCCGCGATCGGCGCATTCGCCAATGGCGGCGATGGCGGCGACGGATCGGATAGCGGGGTTGGCGGCCGGGGCGGCGATGGCGGCAATGCCGGGTCGGGCGGCTCGGTTGTCCTCACCTCGAATAACGGGCTGGTGGTCACCGCGACCGACACCCTTATGCCGGCGGTCTTGATCGAGGCGGGTGGCGGCCATGGCGGCAACGGCCATGGCGGCGCCGGCGATGGCGGTCATGGCGGCGCCGGCGGCAATGGCGGATCGATCGAGCTCAATCTCGACGCGGGCGGCACGTGGAACGTCACGGCGGCCGGCGACAGCGTGTCGGGCTTTTTTTTGCAATCGACCGGCGGCAATGGCGGCAGCGGCGGCCAGGGTGATACCGGCACCGGCGGCGCGGGCGGTGCCGGCGGCAGCGGCGGGACCATCACCGTCAACAGCGTGTCGCGCACCATTTCCACCAGCGGCAGCCAAGCTCCCGCTTTTTACGCCGCCAGCATTGGCGGCCAGGGCGGGACCGGCGGCGCCGGCGAAAGCTTTAGCGATGGCGGCGATGGCGGGGCCGGCGGCAATGCCGGCAATCTCAGCCTGTCCGGGACCTGGACCATCAACACCTCCGGAACCCAATCGGCCGGCATCGCGGCCTACAGTCTGGGCGGCGCCGGCGGCCAAGCCGGCAATGGCAGCTTTATCAGCGGCGGCGGCTCCGGCGGATCGAGCGGCGCCGGCGGCACGGTTTCGATCACCAGCGATAGCGCCTCCAAAATCCAGACCATCGGCGGCGAAGCACCCGGCATTATCGCCCAGTCGATCGGCGGCCATGCCGGCTCGGGCGGCAGCAGCAATGGGATCGTCGCCTTCAGCGCATCGGGCGGCAGCGCCGGTGCCGGTGTCGCAGTGTCGGTCAACAACGCCGGAACGATCACGACGACCGGCGACCAGTCGACGGCGATTGCCAGCGGAAGCATCGGTGGTGGCGGTGGCAATGGCGGCGACGCCTTCGGCCTGTTCTATGCAACCTCCGGAAGCGACAAGGCGATCGGCGGCGCCGGCGGTACCGACACGGTGACCAATTCCGGAGCATTGACCACATCGGGCAACGACGCCCCCGGTATCGAAGCGCAAAGCATCGGCGGCACCGGCGGCAATGGCGGCGATGACGGCAGCACGATCGTCGCCTTTGGCGGCGGCGCCGCCAATGGCGCCAATGCCGGCGCGGTCACCGTGACCAACACCGGGACCATCGTGACCGGCAAGACGCTGAGCTCGGGCAGCCCGGCGAGCGGCCCCGACCCGGTCTGCGGCACCGGCTGCTCGCACGGCATTATCGCGCAAAGCATCGGCGGCGGCGGCGGCAATGGCGGCGCCACCGTTGCCTGGTTCTCGATCGGCGGAGCGGGCGGCGGTGGCGGCACGGGCGGCCCGGTGTCGGTCACCGATACCGGCGCCGACATCACGACAAATCTCTCCGAATCCGATGCGATCCTGGCCCAGAGCATCGGCGGCGGCGGCGGTCGCGGCAGCGGCGCGGTGGCGCTCGGCCCGGCGATCGCGGTGGCGCTCGGCGGCAGCGGCGGCTCGGGCGGCAGCGGCGGGACCGTCTCCGTCGTCTCGGACAACGGATCGCAGCTCACCACCGCGGCTGACAACTCGCCGGGCATTCATGCCCAGAGCGT
>DASXAM010000134.1:0-3868 GCA_036404275.1 Allostellaceae bacterium | reverse complement strand
AGCCGGTTGCTGACGCCGTAGAGGTGGAGGCGGCGCAATGCCAGCCGGTCGAGATCGAGCTCGCCCTTCAGCACGCCGCTCATCCGCCCGATCGTGACAAACCGGCCGCCGACGGCGAGCGCGTCGAGACAGGCGGGAAAGATGTCGCCGCCGATATTGTCGACGATCATGTCCACACCGTGCTCGCCGACGAAGCGGGCAATGGCGGCGCCAAAGCCCTCGCTGCCGGTGACGATGCCCTGGTCGAGACCGTAGGTTTTCAGCCTTTCGATCTTTTCGGCCGCGCGCGAGGTGCCGATCACCTTGGCGCCGATCAGCTTGGCCAAGAGCAGCGCCGCGACGCCGACCCCCGAGGCGGCCGCCGTCACCAGCAAGGTCTCGCCCGCGTGCAATTGCGCGCTGGCATAGAGCGCGTCATGGACCACGACAAAGACGATCGGGACCGCAGCCGCCTCCTCCCACGACAACCGCTCCGGCGCCGGCATCGCCTCGCGCGCGTCGATCAGCGCATATTCGGCAAATCCGCCGCTGCACCGCCCCATGATCCGGTCGCCCGGTGCAAATCCCGTGACCCCCGCGCCAATTTCGACAATTTCGCCGGCAGCGTCGCCGCCGCCCGGCCGCTCGGCGGGAGGGGGCTTGCCCGGCTCGAGCCGCAAATTGCGCATGGCCCGGAACTCGGCCCGGTTCAGCGACGAGGCATGGACCCGCGCCAGGATGTGGCCCGGCGGCACCACCGGCCGCTGCATCTCGCGAATGTCCCATCGGCCGCCTTCGGCGTCCGGCACCATGATCGCCGCCCGCATCGATTACCCCTTCCGCCTTAATGCCAAAGCCGATCCGCCCGATACTCTATAGCGACGCGCACCCCTTGCACGTCCTTTCGGCCGCGTCCACGATGATGCGCCCATTTGCGCCGGCACCGGCCGAGCCCGGCTGGCAAACAGGAGTTCGTCGCTATGGAATTCGGCATGTTTCATCAGTTTCCGTCGCTGCCCGGACGCAGCGACGCCGACACCTTTGCCGAGGCGTTCGAGCAGATCGACGCGGCCGAAGAGCTGGGCCTCGACGTGATGTGGCTCGCCGAATTGCATTTCGACCCGCAGCGTTCGGTATTGTCGGCGCCGCTCAGCATCGCCAGCGCGGTCGCCGCCCGTACCCGCCGCATCAATATCGGGATCGCGGTCCAGGTCTTGCCGCTGTGCCATCCGCTGCGGCTCGCCGAGGAGGCGGCGACGGTGGACCAGATCAGCCGGGGCCGGCTGATCTTCGGGGTCGGGCGCAGCGGGCTGCCGCGCACCTACGAGGATTACGGCGTGTCCTATGCCGAGAGTCGCGACCGCTTTGGCGAGGTGCTCGACATTGTCGAGCAGGCGTGGTCGCAGCCCGCCGTCCATTACGAGGGCAAGTATTACCGCTTCAACGACATTGCGGTGACGCCAAAGCCGTTTCGCCAGCCGCATCCGCCGATCCGCATCGCCGCCGCCAGCCCCGACACCTATGCCCAGGTCGGCGAGCGCGGGCTGCCGATTTTTATCAACGCGCGGCACGGCTCGTTTTCCGAGTTCGCGCCGGCGATCCGTGATTACCGCGCCGCTTACGAGGCGGCCGGACATCCGGGGCGCGGCCGGGTCTATTTGCGGGTCCCGACCTATCTCGCCGAAACCGCCGCCCGCGCCTTTCAGGAGCCGCGCGAGAGCCTGATGCATTTCTACCGCGAGCAGACCGAGCGGCTCAGAGATTCGATGTCGCGCGCCGGCACCCGCGCGGTCGAAGGCCGGGCCGAGCGGCTGAAGCGGCTCGAAAGCCTGACCTATGACGAGGCGCTGGGCGGCCAGGTGCTGGTCGGCACTCCCGACACCATCGCCGAGCGGTTGCGCGCGCTCCAAGACGAGCTCGGCCTCGACGGCATCTTGGCCGAATTGAATTGCGGCGGCCTGATCCCGCATGCGCAAGTCATGAATGCGCTGCGCCTGTTGTGCCAAGAGGTCATGCCCCGCTTTCATTGAGCATGGCGGGATCGTGGACGCCCGCCCCGGAGTTCGCTGATGCGCCTCTTGATCGCGATGATGAAGCACGAGACCAACACCTTTTCGCCGGTGCCGACCCCGCTCGCGCGCTTTGGCAACGGGCCGGGGCCGCTTTACGGCGAGACGGCGGTCAAGGCCTATCGCGGCACCGGCACCGGCCTCGGCGCCTATCTCGATCTCGCCGAGCGCGAGAAGGCCGAGATCGTGTTGCCGATTGCCGCCGGCGCCCCGCCGAGCCGCCCGGTCGAGAACGCGGCCTATGCGCACATCACCGACACGATCCTCGAGGCCGTCGCCAAGGGCGGTTTCGACGGCATCATGCTCGACCTGCACGGGGCGATGGTCACCGACAGCCTGGAGGACGGCGAGGGCCAGTTTCTGAAACGGCTGCGCGCGATCGATCCACAGATTCCGGTCGCGGTGTCGCTCGACATGCACGCCAACCTCTATGACGAGATCGTCGCCAATGCGACGGTGGTCACGGGCTACCGCACCTACCCGCATATCGACACTTACGAGACCGCGCGGCTCGCCGGCGACATCCTCTTGCGCACGATCCGCGGCGAGGTGAGGCCGGTCATGGCCTGGGGCAATGTGCCGATGCTGCCGCATGTCATGCGCCAGGGCTCGGACGACCACCCGAACAAGGAGTTGCAGCACCGCTGTGCGGCGATGACCGCCGAGGGGGCGTTGGCGGCGAGCCTCTTTACCGGCTTTCCGCATGCCGACATAAGGAATGCCGGGCTCAGCGCGGTCGTGGTCACCGACGGCAACCGCAAGCTCGCCGAAGATTTGCGCGACGAGCTCCTCGACCGCGCCTGGGTCGAGCGCGACGCCTTTGTCTACGACATCGAGCCGCTGCAAAAATCCGTCGCCCGCGCCAAGGCAATGAGCCCCGATGCGCCGGGCGCCGGGCCGATTGTGCTGCTCGACCATTACGACAATTGCGCGTCGGGCGGCACGATGGACACGACCGTGGTGCTGGCCGAAATTTTGCGCCAGGGGCTCGAGGACGTCGCCGCCTTTGCGATCTACGACCCCGAGGCGGTCCAGCAGGCGATCGCCGCCGGCATCGGCGCGCAAATCACGCTTTCAATCGGCGGCAAGACGGCGATGCCGGCGATCCCGGCCGAAAGCCCGCCTTTGACGGTGACCGGCCGGGTCAAGACCATCACCGACGGGCATTACCGCAACCGGGGCCCGATGGCGCGCGGTCTGGCGATGGATATGGGTCCGAGCGTCGTGTTCGATACCGGCGCGGTCGAAATCGTGCTGATCTCGCGCCATGTCGAGCCGTCCGACCTGAATTGCCTATCGAGCCTCGGCATCGACCCGTTGCAAAAGCGCTATGTCATGCTGAAGAGCCGCATCCATTGGCGCGCCGGGCTCGGATCGATCGCCAGGGCGGTCGTCGATTGCGCTGGTGTCGGCGTGTGCACCTCGGATTATTCGCAGCTCAAATTCGAAAAGGTCCGCCGTCCGATCTACCCGCTCGACCTCCCCAATCGTTGACCCGAGTGTCGGGCGGAGGACGAGGAGAATTTGGCGCCGCTGGCGCTACTGGTTTGACGTTCTCTTCGCTCGTCACATCCGCGAAAGCGGAGGCCGAGGGCCCAAGGCTCGGCTGGCGACCCTTGTCCCGCTTTCGCCGGCATTGCTCAACTAAGGCACAAATGTCGGACTTCTGCCGCTAGCGATGTGCGGTCTGGTGCGGCCCGCCATAGCTGACCCGATAGACCGCACCGTTCCAATCGTCGGACACCAGCATCGAGCCGTCCTTCAGCCATTCGATATCGACCGGGCGGGCGATGTATTTGTTGTCTTGCAGAAAGCCGGTC
>DASXAM010000133.1:0-4567 GCA_036404275.1 Allostellaceae bacterium | reverse complement strand
GACGACGGCTTGCGGAAATACGCGACCGAGCGGCCGTTCGAGGGCGTGCTGCCGAATATGGAGCGGCGGTTTCGCGAGACCGACAGCGCCTGGGTCAAGGAGGAGCTGGGCCGCTACCAGAGTGCGCGAACCTGCGAAGTGTGTAACGGCGACCGGCTGAAGCCCGAGGCATTGGCGGTGAAGATCGCCGGCAAGAACATCAGCGAAGTGGCACGGCTGTCGATTTCCGATGCCTTGAGCTGGTTTTCCGGCGTCGATGCCGAATTGACGCCGAGCCAGCGCGAGATCGCCGAGCGCATCCTGAAGGAGATCAACGAGCGGCTCGGCTTTTTGCAGAATGTCGGGCTCGAATACCTGACCCTGTCGCGCGCCTCGGGCACGCTGTCGGGCGGCGAAAGCCAGCGTATCCGGTTGGCCTCGCAGATCGGCTCAGGCCTGACCGGTGTCCTTTATGTATTGGACGAACCCTCGATCGGGCTCCATCAGCGCGACAATGCGCGTCTCCTGGCGACATTGAAGCGGCTGCGCGACCTCGGCAACACGGTCATCGTCGTCGAGCATGACGAGGAGGCGATCCGTACCGCCGATTGGGTCGTCGATATGGGGCCGGGTGCGGGGGTCCATGGCGGTCATGTCGTCGCCGAGGGCACACCCGCAGCGATCATGGCCAACCCCGCCAGCATCACCGGCCAGTATTTGACCGGCGTGCGGCAGATCGCGGTGCCGACGGTGCGCCGCACCGGCCATCCGGGCCAGATCCTCAGCGTCGTCGGCGCGACCGGCAACAACCTGAAGGGGATCACCGCCGAGATCCCGCTCGGCACATTCTGCGTCGTCTCCGGCGTCTCCGGCGGCGGCAAATCGACATTGGTCATCGAGACGCTCTACAAGGCGCTCGCCAAACGGCTCAACAACGCGCGCGAGCAGGCGGCACCGCACGAGCGGCTCGACGGCGTTGAGTTTCTCGACAAGATCGTCGATATCGACCAATCGCCGATCGGCCGCACGCCGCGCTCGAACCCGGCCACCTATACCGGCTGCTTTACCCCGATCCGCGACTGGTATGCGGGGCTCCCCGAGGCCAAGTCACGCGGCTATGCGCCCGGCCGCTTTTCGTTCAACGTCAAGGGCGGGCGCTGCGAAGCCTGCCAGGGCGACGGTGTCATCAAGATCGAGATGCACTTCCTGCCCGATGTCTATGTGCAATGCGACGTCTGCAAAGGCCGGCGCTACAACCGCGAGACCCTGGAGGTGTTGTTCCGGGGCAAGTCTATTGCCGATGTGCTCGACATGACCGTGGACGAGGGCGTCGAGTTTTTCCGCGCGGTGCCGGCGATCCGCGACAAGCTTTTGACGCTGCAGCAGGTCGGGCTCGGCTACATCCATATCGGCCAGCCGGCGACGACCTTGTCGGGCGGCGAGGCGCAGCGGGTCAAACTGTCAAAGGAATTGTCGCGCCGCGCCACCGGTCGCACCCTCTACATACTCGACGAGCCGACCACCGGGCTTCATTTCGAGGACGTGCGCAAGCTCCTGGAGGTGTTGCACGCATTGGTCGAGACCGGCAACACGGTCCTCGTCATCGAGCACAATCTCGAAGTCGTCAAGACCGCCGACTGGGTCATCGATCTGGGCCCGGAAGGTGGCGACGCCGGCGGCTACATCGTCGCGACCGGCACCCCCGAGGACATCGCCGCCGGCGCCCAAAGCTACACCGGCCGATACCTGCGCCCCTACCTCACCCGCCGCCAGCCGCCGCAGCGCCGCCGCAGGGCCGGGTGATCAGCAGGCGATTGCACGTATTCTCGGTCGGTTCGCCTCGAATCAACTTTATTCTTAGCAATATCGCACGCTGTTGGAAGTTGCTCCGGCGGCGCCCCGCTGGGAGATTGACGCAAGGTTTGCGATCCTGATTCAATGGGACTAAGTTTGCTGAACTAAGGTTCAAGCGATGCGTACTGTCAACATGCACGAGGCGAAGACCCACCTGTCGCGGCTGGTCGGCCGCGCCGCAAAAGGGGAACCCTTTGTGATCGCCAAGGCAGGAAAGCCGATGGTTAAGGTCGTCCCGTTCGACGCGCCTACAGACGCCGAGGTCCGGCGCATCGGTTTTATGGAGGGCGCGATCGAGGTGCCGGACGACTTCGACCGGATGGGCGCCGACGAGATCGACAAGCTCTTCGGCCGCCGTGGATGAAGCTGCTGATCGACACGCATCTATTGCTGTGGGCTGCCGGACAACCAGCGCGATTGTCGGCGCAAGCGCGGGCCATGATCGGCGACCCGGACAACGAATTGCTGTTCAGCGCCGCGAGCCTATGGGAAATCGTGATCAAGGCGGGCCTCGGGAGAGCCGATTTTAGCGTGGACGCAGACCGACTCCGGCGTGGGCTTCTTATTAACAGCTATCGCGAATTAGCGGTAACGGGTGCGCACGCGCTCGCCCTAGCCGGTCTGCCGACGATCCACAAAGACCCATTCGACCGCATGCTGGTGGCGCAGAGCCTGGTCGAGGACGTAACCTTGTTGACCGCTGATCCGCTCGTTGCGCAATACCCGGGAGTGCAGCGAGTATGAAACCCACGAAAACGTCGAGCAACTTTTCACATGGTAGGACAAGATGCCTAAGCTTGCACGTCGATTGCTTGCCCTCAACCTGGTGCTGCTTGCCAGCCTCTCCGGCAGGGTGGCCGGTGCGGCCGAAATCAAGGTGCTGAGCGCCGGCGCGATGCGTGCGGTATTGCAGCAGCTGGCGCCGGCTTTCGAGAAATCGTCGGGCAATAAGCTGGAGATCGAATACGGCACTGCTGCGAAAGTCGAAGCAAGGATTGCCGCCGACGAGGATATCGATGTCGCGATCTTGACCAAGCCGCGGGCCGACAAGCTGGTGCGCTCGGCGAAGCTGGTCGGCGGCGTTATGACGACGCTCGCGCGTGTGCCGATCGGGCTCGCCGTCAAGAAGGGCGCGCCGCACCCCGATATCAGCTCGGTCGAAGCGGTCAAGCACGCGCTGCTCAATGCCAAATCGATCGCCTATGTCGATCCGGCGAGTGGCGGCACCAGCGGCATCTTTCTGGCAAAGGCCCTGGAAAAGCTCGGTGTTGCCGCCGAGCTCAAACCGAAGCTTCACCTTGTTTCAGCGGCGGCCGGGCAAGGCTCGCCGCGCGTCGGCGAGGTTGTCGCACGCGGCGAAGCCGAGATCGGCTTGCAGCCGGTCAGCGAGCTGATGGAGGTCGAAGGAATCGACGTGGTCGGGCCGTTGCCGGCCGAGCTGCAAAGCCCGGATTTGGTGTATGTGGCGGCCGAGACAGGCGCTTCCGAACAGCCGCTCCCGGCGAAAGCGCTGATCGATTTCCTTGCGGCGCCGGCCGCGGCGCCGGTCTACAAGGCAAAAGGAATGCAGCCGCGATAATCGCTCGGGATGGCAGGCAGCCCAGCTTACCCTGGAAAGATGTTGGGGCATCGTAATAGAGTGAAGTGGCCGCTCGTCGTGGCAATCGGCGCCGGGGTGCTCGCCGTTTCATCGGCGAGACCAGCGCGGGCGGACGATTTGGCGTGCGTCAGCACCACGTTCCGGCTCGTCGGCGCCAATGACAAGGTATGCGTCAGCGCCTTCGACGACCCCAAAGTGCCGGGGATCGCCTGCGACATCTCTCAGGCGCGCACCGGCGGCGTCAAGGGCAGCCTGGGATTGGCCGAGGACCCGTCGCGCTTTTCGCTCTCCTGCCGGCAGACCGGCCCCGTCTCGATCGACTTGGCAAAATTACCGGAAAAGGACCAAGTATATTCTGCACGAACGTCAATTTTCTTCAAGCATACGCACGTCTATCGCATCGTCGATAAGAAACGCAGCACGCTCGTCTATCTCGCAATCAGCGACAAGATCGTCAACGGCTCGCCGTACAACGCAGTATCGAGCGTGCCGATCATGCCTTGGGGCCATTAGACAGGGCCTCGGCGGGAAATTCGTCAGCCCAGCGGTCCTTGGAATACTTGGTCGATATAGGTGTCGGAGAGGGGCTCCAGCGTCTCGGGCCAGTGGCTGTCGATCCGGCGGCGTTCGGCGGCGGAGCGGACCCGGCCATCCCAGCCGACCTGCTCCATGTAGTAATAGAGCTGAATCACATGGCCGTCCGGGTCGAGGGCAAAAACCGAATAGTCGATGCCGGGGTAAAGCTCGGGTGGGATCGCGTCGATGAACGTCACACCATGCGCTTTCAGGAAATCGACCGCGGCGCGGAGCTGCGCGTAGCTGCCGAGCTCGACACCGAACGACATGCAGGTCGTGTGCGGGCTCAGTCCCAAGCTCGCACGCAATTCCTTCGGAAACAGACCGAGGCTGTGGTGCTCCGTGCCGCAGCGCATAAAGACGCAGCGCGCGCCGCGATACGACGCCCCCTCGCTTTTCACAAAGCCGAGCCGCTCGCCGTAAAACGCTTCGGCGCGCCCGACATCGTCGACAAAGAGGCCGAGCGGGCCGATCTTGGTAATCTTGAACGGGCGCGGCAACAGCACCCCCTCGACATCGTATTTCGCGGGAAGCGGCGGTTGCGGGCGGTGGCCGGAG
>DASXAM010000132.1:0-80062 GCA_036404275.1 Allostellaceae bacterium | reverse complement strand
GAGATACTGGTCGAACTTGGCGTCGAGCGCCGGCACGCAGTTGCGGTCCTTGCCGTTGAAGCCGCCGCAGCGCATGAAAGAATCGTACCAGTTCGACCAGGTGCCGCCGACGCGTGCCGCGTTGAAGATGATCTGCACGCCGGGCCATTGCTTGAGCCCGCCTTGCAGCCGCTTCAAAAAGACGCCGCGTTCCATCGTCTGCATTTTCGATTTGATGCCGATCGCCTGCAATTGCGAAACGATGCGCTCGCCGCGCGAGAAGTAATCGGGCACCGGCGTCACCCAATCGACGGCAAAGCCGTTGGGGAAACCGGCCTCGGCCATCAGCTTTTTCGCCTTGGCGATATCGCGCGGCCATTTCGGCCACGGCATTCCGTATTCGACATCGTCGTTGATCCAGTTGCCGTCGGTCGCACCCAACCCGTCGCATTCGGCCTGGTTCATCGCGTCGCGATCGACAGCGAGGCTGATCGCCTGGCGCACCCGCTTGTCGTGGAACGGGCTCTTCGGGTCCTGGAAGCCCGGGAATTCGAGCCACCAATTACCGGACACGATCGGCGCCAGCATCATCTTGGGGTTGTTCTTGACCCGGTCGATCAGCTCGCCCGGCACGAAATATATGATGTCGGCCTCGCCGCGCTCGAGCATCGCGACGCGGGTCGCCGCCTCGGGCACGCTCAACATCGTGAATTCCTTGATGTGCACCGGGCGGTAGTAGTCCTCGAACGCCTCGAAATCGAGCCGCACTCCCGGCTGCTGCGAAACGAGCTTGTAGGGCCCGGCGCCGATCGGCTTGCGCATGAACCCGGACTGCCCGACCTTTTCGTAATAATTGGCCGGCACCACCCAGCCCGCGCCGCAGACGTTGCCGGTGCCGAGCAGGATCGGGAAATCGAGAAACGGCTGGTTGAAATGAAATCTCACCGTATGGTCGTCGACGACCTCGACCCCTTGGGTCTGCTTGTGCAGCACTTCGGCCCAGGCGCCGTGGTAATGCTCGTAGCTCCATTTGGCGTCGGCGGCGGTGACCGGCGAGCCGTCGTGGAACTTGGTGCCCGGCCGCAATTTGAAGGTGGCGCTCTTGGCGTCCTCGGCAAAGTCGTAGCTTTCGGCCAAGGCCGGGTGGTCGTAATGCACCTCACGGAAGTTTTTGATCAGCCCATCTTGCAGGGCAAAGATGAAATTATCCGGCGAGGCGGTGCCGTCATGCTGCTGCGGGTCGAGCCAGCGCGCGGCGATGTTGGTGTGCCAGGCCAGCACCATCTTGCCCTTGGGAACGACCGTCGCCGCCCGCGCGCCGCGCACAAAGGGGGCCGCCAGCGCCGTCGTCGCCAGCGCGGTCCTCAGCACCGTCCGCCGCGTCAACAATGTCCTCGTCATGCCTTTCCTCCTCTATTCCACAACTGTTACTTCTTGAGGGCGATGTCTTCCCAGGGATAGGCATAGGCGGTGGTCACCGTCGGGAACACATCCTGCCATTTCTTGGCGGCGACGCGCGGGCCGATCGCCTGCATCGCCGCATGACGGAACACCGGCACGAAGTAGTAATTTTCCAGGATTTCGCGCTGGATTTCAGTGGCCAGGTTTTTGCGCGCGGCGCGGTCGGTCGAGGCGAGATATTTGGCGAACTTGGCGTCGAGTTCGGGCACGCAATTGCGGTCACGGCCGTTGAACCCGCCGCAGCGCATGAACGAATCATACCAGTTCGACCAGGTGCCGCCGACCCGCGCCGCGTCCAGGATGATCTGCACGCCGGGCCATTGCTTGAGCCCGCCTTGCAGCCGCTTCATAAAGACGCCGCGCTCCATGGTTTGCATCCTGGCCTTGATGCCGATTGCCTGGAGCTGCGAGACGATGCGCTCGCCGCGCGAAAAGTAGTCGGGGAGCGGCGTCACCCAATCGACGTTGAAGCCGTTCGGGTGCCCGGCCTGCGCCATCAGCTCCTTCGCTTTGGCGACATTGTGCTCCCATTTCGGCCATTCGATGCCGTATTCGACATCGTCGTTGATCCAGTTGCCGTCGATCCGGCCGAGCCCGTTGCACTCGGCCTGGTTCATTTTGTCGCGGTCGATCGCGAGGCTCACGGCCTCGCGCACCCGCTTGTCGTGGAACGGGTTTTCCGGCTCCTGGAAACCGGGGAACTCGAGCCAGAAATTGGCCGACAACACCGGTGCCAGCATCAGCTTGGGGTTGCTTTTGACCCGGTCGATCAATTCCCCCGGCACGTTGTACATGATGTCGGCTTCGCCGCGCTCGAGCATGGCAACCCGCGTCGCCGCCTCGGGCACGCTCAGCATCGTCAGTCCCTTGATGTGGACCGGGCGGTAATAATCGGCGAAGGCTTCGAAATCGATCCGTACCCCGGGCTGCTGCGAAACGAGCTTGTAAGGCCCCGCACCCACCGGCTCGCGCATAAAGCCGGACTGCCCGACCTTTTCGTAATAATTGGCTGGGACGACCCAGCCGGCGCCGCACACATTCCCGGTGCCCAGCAGGATCGGAAAGTCGAGAAACGGCTGGTTGAAGTGAAATCGCACGGTCTTGTCGTCGACGAGCTCGACGCCCTGCGTATTCTTGTGAAGCAGATCGCCCCAGGCGCCGTGGTAATGCTCGTAGCTCCATTTGACGTCCGCCGGGGTGACCGTCGAGCCATCGTGGAATTTGGTGCCCGGCCGCAATTTGAAGGTGGCGCTCTTGGCGTCTTCGGCAAAACTGTAGCTCTCGGCCAAGGCCGGATGGTCGTAATGCACCTCGCGGAAGTTCTTTATCAGCGCGTCGTGCAGCGCAAAGATGAAATTGTCCGGGCTCGCCGTGCCGTCATGCTGCTGCGGGTCGAGCCAGCGCGCCGCGATGTTGGTGTGCCAGGCCAGCACCAGCTTGTCATCGGCGGCGGTTGTCGCCGCCCGTGTATTACGAACCATCGGCGCGGCCAGCGCCGTCGTCGCCAGTGCGGAGCGCAGCAAGCTCCGCCGCGTCAACCTTGCGCCCGCCACGCTTTTTCCTTTCTGCCCGCGGTGTCAGCGACAGGCGCCGCGCCGCGGCGGCGGCCAGCCGTCGGTGTCGCGCGCTTCACGATGGTCGGATATTCGATCTGCACGCACGGTCCGCCGAGGGACCGCGCGGCCTAGTTTATTCATTCCGGCCTCCCAAATTGGGGGCGAGCATAAGGCTCGCTCCGCACGCTGTCCAGGCGCGTCATTTTGCTGAAAGCGGCGGTACGCCGCCCTTGTCGCGGCGGCTTGCAATCGGCCAAGGAGCAAGCCAACCTTCAAACGGGCCGCGGAAGAATTATTCGCGCCATTTCTCGGAGAGGCGATGAAGGTCTCGTATTTCGAGACGGCGCGCTATCGGGCGCCGCACGGATTGCCCGCCGCATGGCCGGTACCGCCCGACGCCTATGACCGCGCCGCCGGCGAAGCGGCCTATCGCGGCATGGTCGAGCGGGTGCAGCTCGTCGAGGCGCTGGGCTTCGATTGGGTCAGCGTCTCCGAGCACCATTATTCGCCGCACCGGCTGACCCCGGCGCCGGTGGTTTCGGCCGCGCATCTGGCGGCCGCCTCGCAACATATCAAGATCGCGGTGCTCGGCCCGATCGTGTCACAGAGCAACCCGGTGCAGGTGGCCGAAAACCTGGCGATGCTCGACAATCTGATGCCGGGCCGGCTCGTCGTCGGGATGTTGCGCGGCATCACCGGCGAATACCTGACCTATGGCTTGAACCCGGCCGAGGCGCGGGAGCGCACCAGCGAAGCGATGGAGCTGGTGCTCAAAGCCTGGACCGAGCCGCAGCCTTTCGGCTGGCAAGGCCGCCATTTCCAGTTCCGCACCGTGTCGGTCTGGCCGCGCCCGGTGCAGCAGCCGCACCCGCCGACCTACGCTTTGGGTACCAGCCGCGAGTCCTGCGAATTCGCCGCGCGTCACCATCTCGGCCTCGGCGTCTCCTATGCCCCGTTCGAGATCATCGCCAAGGCGACCCGCTATTACCGCGAAGCCTGTGCGCGCCATGGCTGGCAGCCGACGCCGGACGAGATCGTCTACCGCGCCAACATCCTGATCGCCAAAACCGACGCCCAGGCGGAAAAATTGTTGGAGGCGCAACGCCGCGCCGGACAGTCCTTCCCGCTGCGCCCGCCGGTCCGCGACGCGCTGCTGCAGCTCGACCAGCGCAACGTCGCGGGCGAAGCGCGCACCCCCAATGTCGGCGGCGTGCTGCCGACCAACTTTGTCGGCGGGCCCGATACGGTGGCGGCGCAAATCGAACGCTGCCGTGCCGAGGCGGGCGCCGGGGTTATCGACCTTCTGTTCCAGACACCGCCGAGGCAGGGGACGGATTTCCTGATGCGCTCCCTCGAGCTTTTCGGCAGGCAGGTCCTGCCGCGCATCCGCGACCTGTGAGGCATCCGGGCCATCCCGCCCGAGGGGACTTTCATCGGAACCGCGGCGCGACTTCACGCATAAAAAGCGCGAGGCTGCGCGCGGCAATCTCGTGCGGCATCGGACCCAGGCGAAAGCTCGCGATGACGCCGCCGACGCCGAGAGAGTCGATTTCGGCCAGCGCCGCCGCCACCCGGTCGGGCGAGCCGTGGATAAAGCCGTGCTCGACCGTGGCGCGCGCCGACGGCAGATCGCTCTGCGGCACCTCGATGCGCAAGCCGGTATCGCGATAGATGCGGTCGCGCATTTCGGCGCGCGAGGCGACCATCGCCTGGAAGGCCGGGAGCCCGAGCCGCTCGGCCTCGGCATCGGTTTCAGCGACGACGATGTTGCGCCAGACCCAGCATTGGCCGAGATTCTGCGCGATCCTTTCTTCGCCAAAACCGGCGCCGCGCATCGCCTCGCGGTAGAGCGCAAAGCGCCGCCGGGTCACCGCCATCGACTGCACGTTCATCAGAAACGGCCGCCCTTGGCGCGCCAGCTCGAGCATCGAGGCCTCGCCCGAAGCGGCGCGGATCAGTGGCGGATGCGGCTTGGTGTACGGCACCGGGCGCAACCTCGGCACCGTCAGGTCCCAGAATTGGCCGTGATGCTCGAAGGCGTCGCCTTTCCAGGCCGCGAGCAGGATTTTCTCGGTCTCTTCCAGCCGCGCCTGCGCTTCGCGATGGTCGATACCGAAGCCCTGGTAGTCGTAGATGTTGTAGGAGGAGCCGCGGCCGAGCCCGACGATCAGCCGTCCTTTGGCGAGATGGTCGAGAACGGCGATTTGCTCGGCGAGCCGCACCGGGTGGTGCAATGCGGTCTGCACCACGGCAAAACCGATTGTGGCCCGCTGCGTCGTCGCGGCGAGCGCGCCGGCAAAGCTCACCGGATCGACATAGGCGCAAATGCCGTCGAAATGGTGCTCGGCGAGCCAAATCGCGTCAATCCCAAGCTCGTCCGCCAGCTTTGCCTCGCGCAAGGTCTCGTCGATGACGACGCCGTCGCGCTCGGGGTCGCGGCAGTCCGGAAACAGGAAATCGCCGAATTTCATCGGGGTGGCACCTCCAAGTGCTGCGGCGATCACGACCGGCTTGGCCGAGCTATGTCAAGGACTCGCGACCAATATTGCCCAGGCTTCGGCCCGCGCTTATGATCGGCGGCGCAAAGAGAGCAATCGATCGATCGTGACCGCGCTGAGTGCTTCCGCTCTGTCGACCCGCAAACGGCGCGCGCCCGGGGCCGCGAGCCTGCCCATCGGCTGATTCGGATGGCGGAAGACAATTCCGCGCGCGGTCCCTCGGTCCGCAGCATTCCCGAAGGCGACAACCGCGAGCGCATGATCTGCGCCGAATGCGGCTTTATCCTTTACGACAACCCCAAGATCGTCGTCGGCTCCGTGGCGCGGTCGGGCGAGCGCGTTCTGTTGTGCCGCCGCTCGATCGAGCCGCGGGCCGGTTTTTGGACGCTGCCGGCGGGCTATCTCGAGCTCAATGAATCGGCGAGTGCCGGAGCCGAGCGCGAAGCCTGGGAAGAGGCGCGCGCACGGATCGAGATCGAGGGGCTGCTCGCCATCTACGACATTCCGCGGATCAGCCAGGTGCAGCTGATTTACCGCGCACGCCTTCTCGACGAAGCGGTCGAAGCTGGTCCCGAAAGCCTCGAGGTGCGGCTCTTTCGCTGGGACGAGATCCCGTGGGACCAGCTGGCCTTCCCATCGAACCGCTGGGCGCTCCAGCACGACCAGGAGGCGCGCGCGACCCGCGATTTCACCGCCCGCATCAACCCCCCCGGCACTTAGAGCGGCGTGAAAAAAAGCCGATTGCCCCTATGCGCACCCTTCGGTCGCGCAGGCCCGGCGGCGCCGTAGGATTGGCGCGGGCGCGGCGGATTGTGGCAAGCTCTGCGGAGTCTCGACGCGAGAGAGGTCCGGCATGCCAGGCTTTGCCCATCCCGAATTCCTGATCGACACGGCGACGCTCGCCCGACGGCTCGATGATCCGCAGTTGCGCGTTCTCGACTGCACGACGCATCTGATCCCGGACCCCAAAGCCACCTATCAGGTCGTGCCGGCGCGCGCCGATTTCGAAAAGGGCCATATCCCCGGCGCGCAATTTGTCGATCTGCAGGCCGATCTCTCGGACAACAGCCATCGCCTGCGCTTTATGCGGCCCTCGGCTGCAGCCTTTGCCGCGGCGATGGGCCGGCTCGGCATCGGCGAGGGAACAGAGGTCGTCACCTACAGCGCGACGACACCGCAATGGGCGACGCGCGTGTGGTGGCTGCTGCGCAGCTTTGGCTTTGACAATGCGGCGGTGCTCGACGGCGGCTTTCAGAAATGGTCGCGCGAGGGACGGCCGGTCGAGACCGGGCCGGCAAAGCCGCGCCCTGCGGCGCAATTTGTGGTCCGCGCCGAGCGGCCGCTGATGGTTGGCAAGGAGGAGGTGCTCTCCGCCATCGGCAATGGCGCGATCTGCACCTTGAATGCGCTCTCGGCCGAGCAGCATGCCGGCAGCGGCGGCAACAGCTACGGCCGGGTGGGCCGCATCAAGGGCAGCGTCAACCTGCCGGCGGCGCACCTCGTCGATCCGGCGACCGGTGCTTTTTTGTCGGCCGACGAATTGCGCCGGCGGTTCGACGCGGTCGGCGCCTTTGGCAAGGAAGTCGTCACCTATTGCGGCGGCGGCATCGCGGCGAGCGCCGACGCGTTTGCCCTCGTCATGCTCGGCCATTCGAACGTCAAGCTCTACGACGCCTCGATGAGCGAATGGGCGAACGACCCGTCCTTGCCGATGGAGACCGGCTGATGGCGGCCGTCGAACAAGCTCCGGCGCTGGTCGTGACCGACGCGCCCGACGGCGCGCACGAGGCGGTGATCCGCGACGGGCTCAGCGACTACAATTTTTCGAAGGCCGGCTATCGCGACCAAAAGCCGCTCGCGGTCCTCGTCACCGACCCGGAGAACGGCGCGGTCGTCGGCGGGATCATCGGCCGCACCTCCTATGGCCTCCTTTATATCGATCGCTTCTTTTTACCCGAAGGGCTGCGCCGGCAGGGGCTTGGCAGCCGGGTGCTCAAAGCGGCCGAGGAGGAGGGGGCGCGGCGCGGCTGCACGCGGGCGATCCTGTCGACCCTGTCGTTCCAGGCGCCGGGCTTCTACCAGCGCCAGGGGTGGGAGGTGCTCGGCCGGATCGATTGCGACCCGCCCGGCCACACCCGCTTCAGCATGACCAAACGGCTCGCGCCGCCGCGCGATTAGGCAAGCCCGATCAGGCGTTGTAGTCGAGTCCGAGGGCGGTAAAGCGTTCGCGGTCCTCGCCCCAATTTTCGCGCACCTTGACAAAGAGAAAAAGATGCACCCGCCGGCCCAGCATGTGCTCGAGCTCGGCGCGGGCGCGCGCGCCGATCGTCTTGATCCGCTGGCCGCGCAGCCCGAGCACGATCGCGCGCTGGCTCGGCCGCTCGACATAGATGACCTGCTCGATGCGCACGCTGCCGTCCGGCCGTTCCTGCCAGCTTTCGGTTTCGACCGTCGAAGCGTAGGGCAGTTCGTCATGCAATTGCAGGAACACCTGCTCGCGCGTCACCTCGGCGGCGATTAGCCGCTCCGGCGCGTCGGAAAGCTGGTCTTCGGGGAAAAGCCACGGTCCGGGCGGCATCGCCGAAGCGAGATGCCGGCGCAGATCGGCAACACCGTCGCCGTTGAGGCCCGAGATCATAAAGATCGGGTCGAAATCGCCTTCTTTTGCGAGCGCCGCGGCCAGCCCGAGCAATGTGTCGCGGCGCACCAGGTCGATCTTGTTGAGCGCCAGGATCGAGCGCCGGGCGCGCGCCGCGAGGCGGTCGAGAATGCGCCGCGTGTCGCGATCGAGACCGCGCGCCGCATCGACCAGCAGCACCGTCTCGTCGGCATCCTCGGCGCCGGTCCATGCCGCAGCGACCATCGCGCGGTCGAGCCGGCGGCGGGGGGCAAAGATGCCGGGTGTGTCGACATAGACGATCTGCGCGGCGTCTTCGATCGCGATGCCGAGAAGGCGGGTCCGCGTCGTCTGCGCCTTTGGTGTGACGATCGCCAGCTTGCGGCCGACAAGTCGGTTAAGCAGCGTCGATTTGCCGGCGTTGGGCGCGCCGATCAGCGCGACATAGCCGCAGCGCCGATCGGACTCCGGAACCGGTTCGGCGCTCACGCTGCGTGCTGCTTCGCCCAATCGACCACTTCGGCGTGGGTGGCGAACCACACCCCCGGCTGCGCCTTCGCGTGGCGGATGATCTCGTCGAGGATCCAGATCCGCGAGCGGTAGCCGATCACATGCGGGTGCATCGTCAATTGGAAGATGCCGCCTTCGTGGTGCGCGGCGTCGAACTCGCGGCGGAAAATGTCCAGCACGTCCGCGGGCGGCGTATAGGGGCGCAACGCCGAGAACCGGTTCATCATGAAATAGACCGCGTCGTCGCGCACCCACTCGACCGGCAATTCGACGATGCCGCAGGGCGCGCCATCGAGCAGCAGCTCATAGCAATCCTCGTCCGACATCAGCGAGGAATCGTAGGCGAGCCCCATCTCCTTCTCGATTTCGAGCGTGTGCCAGCTGAAATCCCAGGAGGGCGTGCGCAAGCCGACCGGCCGGACACCGGCGACCCGTTCGAGCGCATCGGCTGAGCGGCGCATCAGGTCGCGTTCGGCTTCGTAAGGCAAGGCCGAGTTCAGCTCGTGGATCCAGCCGTGTATGCCGATCTCGTGGCCCTCGGCGACGACCCGGCGCTGCTCCTCGGGGTGCAGCAATGCGGTCACCGCCGGCACGTAAAAGCTCGCCTTGACCCCGTGCTTATCGAGCACCTTCAGAATGCGCGGCACGCCCACCCGGTTGCCGTACTGGCCCCAGGCGAGCCGTCCGATCGATTTGCCGCCGTCGCGCAGATCGCTCGTTTCGTGGTCGCTGTCGAACGACAATGCCACCGCGCAGCGCGCCCCGCCCGGCCATTCGGCAGGCCGCAAGCTCCGCCCGGCGCGCACCCGGCTGACGCGCTTGCGCCATTCCTCCTCGGGCCAGGCCCAGGGTTCCGGAGGTGATCCCGGACGGTCGGTCATGGCTTGTCCTCCGCATGCGCGCTGAGCAGGCTTTCGATCGTGCGCTGCTCGGCCTTCGGAAAAAGCACCACCAGCTCGTGGAGCCCGCTGCGCGCCCAGTCGTCCACGGCGGTGCGAAGAATATCGATATACGTCGCGGTTGGCGATGCACCAAGGTTCGGCAGGTCTTCGTGGGCAAGCACTATTCTATATTGCTCGATCCAAGACAGGTCCGTCAGCATGTCGTTCAGTGCGTCCCAGTTCCGCCCCCAATAGTCAGGGAACGCCAGCGCGTCGCTCAAAACGTCGAACAGTCGTTCACGGCTCACGATCCCTTTGGGCACGGTGACAACGCGGTCCGCGGTAACGGACGGCCTGGCCGCCTCGGCATCGAAGAAAAACCGGCAAGGTCTCATCCGGGGCACTCCTCAGCGCACGCGAACGAACGTGTTGTAATGGTCAGGACTGTAATATACTTTTCCGTTCCTTCCAACGACTACCCGTCTCGGACCGGCGCCGCCGGCGGTGTTCGGGTGCACGTATTCTCGATAATAGCCGTGCGGCTGCTGCGGCAGACGCGCCTCACGATTGTGAAACTCTGCGCCGTCGTTACGGTGCGGATACGCCTCGCTGCGTCCAATGCGCTGCAGCGTGCGTTCAAGGTCGCGCAGCAGCCGGCTCATGCCAGCGCTGTCGGCGCGGGATTGGTCGGAGCGGTGAGATTCGAACTCACGACCCTCAGCACCCCATGCTGATGCGCTACCAGACTGCGCTACGCTCCGACCGGGCGGCCTCCGCCGATGGGCCGGATCATAAGCGGCTGCCCCGATCCGCGCAACCGAGCCGCGGCCGGCTTGCCGAACTCCGGGGCGGCCGCTAACGTCGCCGGGATCACCCCGAAGGAGAATAACCATGTCGATATTGGTTATCGGCGGCACCGGGTTTATCGGCCGGCGGCTCGTCCCGCTCCTGGCCCAGCGCGGCGAAGAGATCGTCTGCATGGACATCAATCTCGGCACCGCGTCCTACGACCATCTGGGCAAGCAGGTGCGCATGGTGCGCGGCGATGTCAGCCAGTTCGACGACGTGATGGCGGCGATGGTGGCGGCCAAGCCCGAGCGCGTGGTCAACCTCGCCTATTATCTCGGCAGCGAGCATCCGCCGCATATGGCGTTCAAGCTCAATGTCCTCGGCATGGACAATTGCTTCGAGGCCGCACGGCTGGCCGGCGTCAAGCGCGTCGCCTATGCGAGCTCTCTGGCGGTCAGCGGCGAGCAGCATTTCTATGGCGACCGGATGGTGACCGAGGACGATTTCCGCCACGGCCACGTGCAATACGCGATGCACAAGATCTTCAACGAGTGGCAGGCCCAGGATTATCGCGAAAAGCACGGGCTGGACATCACCGCGATCCGCCCGGCCAACGTCACCGGCAACGACAAGATCGTCGGCTCGGTCGACCACGTCAAATGCATCACCTTTCCGGCGCGCGGCCAGCCGATCACGTTTCCGTACAAGGACGCGATGCGCTGTCCGGTCCATGTCGACGAGATCGCCGAGATTTTCGCCCGCGTGATCATGGCCGACAAGCCGCAGCACTGGGTCTACAACACCGGCGGCGTGGCGATCAGCATCGGCGAGATCGCCGACATGGTGCGCGAGTTCCTGCCCGACGCCAAAATCACCTTTGAGAAGGAAACCGGCGGCAAGGCAATCTCGGGCAACTACCTGATCGACAACAGCCGCCTCGTGCAGGAATTCGGCGTGCAATACCGCCCCTACCGCGAGCGCGTGCTGCAGATCATCAACGAAGTCCGCGCCGAACAAGGCCAGCCGCCGATCGCCGACCGGTAGTCCAACCCTCGCCGGGCTGGTCTGCGGCGGGTGGCGGGGCTATGTTGGCGGCCTCGTCGAGAGGAGCAGACAATGCCCGGCCGGCTCGATCAGACCCGCCCGTTTCTGCCGGTCAACATCGCGCTGTTGACCGTGTCAGACACCCGTGACGCGTCGCAGGACCGCTCGGGCGACATTCTCGCCGAGCTGGCCAGCGCGGCCGGGCATCGCATTGCGGCGCGGCAGATCGTGCGCGACGACAGGGCCGCGATTGTGGCCCGGCTCGAGGCGTGGATCGCCGATCCCGAGATCGATGTGGTGATCGCGACCGGCGGCACCGGGGTCACCGGGCGCGACGTGACGCCGGAAGCGTTCCACAGCGTCTATGAAAAGGAGATCGCCGGGTTTGGCGAGCTGTTCCGCTGGCTCAGCTACGACAAGATCGGCACCTCGACGATCCAGAGCCGGGCGACGGCCGGGGTCGCCGGCGGCACCTATCTCTTCGCGCTCCCCGGCTCGCCCGGCGCCTGCCGCGATGCCTGGGAGGGCATCCTCGTGCACCAGCTCGACAACCGGTTTCGCCCGTGCAATTTCGTCGAGCTGATGCCACGCCTCCAAGAGCGCTAGCTTTCGGAATCCACGGCAAGACCGCCCCCTCCCTTCCCTCCTCCGCTCGCGGGGGAGGGTTACGGTGCCGCCGCCCCTCCTCCCTTCTTCCCTCCCCGCATGCGGGGAGGGTTGGGGCGATGCTGGCGCCTCCGCCCTTTCTTCCCTCCCCCGCGTGCGGGGGAGGGTTGGGGTGGGGGCCGGGTCGGGGCCGGCGTTCTGTCCGGCGTTATCTGTCCGATCGCCGGCGCCGGAGCTCAGAATCCGCGGCGCGGCGCGAGCCGGCGGTACGCGTCGCCGTCATCGACATCTTCCAGACGATCGACAAAGCCGACCGAAAAATTTCGCGGGAGCGCGGCGAGGGTATCGGCGAGCGCGTGCGGGCCGGACCAGCGCACCGGACCGAAAAGCGGCGGCAGGCGCGGGCGGCGACGCGCGCCGACCAGCCAAAACCCGCCATCCGCGGCGGGGCCAAAGACCAGATCGTGCCGGCCGAGCAGGTGAAACGCAGCGGCAATATGGGCGGGGCGGAGGCCCGGAATGTCGGCGCCGACCAGCACCACCGGTCCCGGCGGCGGAGCGGCGAGCGCCCGTCGCATGCGCTCCCCGAGATCGCCGCCGCCTTGGCCGACGGTCACGACCGCCGCCGGCAAGCGGGCGCGGTCGGGTGTCACCGCGACCCGCAGCCGCCAGCGGCGGTCATGCGCAAGGCGGCGCAGCAGCAGGGCCCGCATCTGCCGCTCGAAACGCAGCGCGGCAACGGCGCCGATATCGCGCACTAGGCGTGTTTTGCCGACGCCCAACATCGGTGCACGCAAGAACAGCACGAGATGGCGCTGCATCAACCGTAAAGCCGGGCGATCCGCGCGGGCGGCATTCCGGCGAAATAACAGGCAAGACAGCACAGGTTTCGCATCGGCCGGCGCCAATAGCCGCTATTCCGATAGCGAGCGGCCGAGGTGAGGCAGCGCGCGCCGATCGGGGCGAGCCGGCGGCGGCCGAGCCGACGGGCGAGATCGACATCCTCCATCAGCGGGATCGGAGCAAACCCGCCGACCGCGTCATAAAGAGCGCGCGAGATCAGCAACCCCTGATCGCCATAAGGCAGGACCAAGACACGGCAGCGCCAGGCAACGAGCCGTTCGAGCCGGCGCGCCGCCGGCGCCGTGTCGTCGAGCGCAAGGTCGAAATATCCGGCCCGACCCGATGCGCCGTCAGCCGCGACGAAGTCGGCGACCACGTCTTCCCAATCGGGTTCGAGCCGGCAATCGGCGTGCAGAAACAGCAGCCATTCGCCCACCGCCGCCTTTGCCCCGGCCGCCAGCTGATTGCCCCGACCGCGTGCCGCGACGATGACCCGGATGCCGGGCCCTTGCGCCATCGCGCGGGTTTGGTCGGACGAGCCGCCATCGACGATGATGATTTCGCGCACGATCGGCGACCCGGCGATTATCGCCAAGGTTTGCGGCAGGCTCGCAGCCGCGTTCAGCGTCGGAATTACGGCCGATAAAATTTGTTCTTGAAAAGTTCGCATTGTCGCGGCAAGATATCCCGCATGGATATGCCGGGCATGGCGCAAGAGCGCAAGGGACGCGGGGCGGCGAGCAACGGCAGCGGCCGCTTCGAGAACGAAAAGCGGGTGCCGTTCGACGACGGCTGGGGGAGCGGTGATCGCGAGCCGCTGCCACTGAAGACGACGCTCGGTGTCGATGCGACGCGTACCATCATCGCCCGCAACGACTCGCCCGATATCGGCTTCGACCGCTCGATCAACCCCTATCGCGGTTGCGAGCATGGCTGCATTTATTGCTATGCGCGCCCGTCCCACGCCTATCTCGGGCTGTCGCCGGGCCTCGATTTCGAGAGCCGGCTGTTCTACAAGCCGCAGGCGGCGGCGCTGCTCGCGGCCGAATTGCGCAAAAGGGGCTACACCGCGCGCCCCTTGGCGCTGGGCAGCAACACCGATCCCTATCAGCCGGTCGAGCGGCGGCTCGGCGTCACCCGCGCCATCCTCGAAGTGCTGCGCGATTTCCGGCACCCGGTCACGATCGTGACCAAATCGGCGCTGATCCGGCGCGACCTCGACATCCTCACCGATATGGCGAAAGAGCGATTGGCGATCGTCACGGTGTCGGTGACGACGCTCGACCGCGGTCTGGCGCGGGTCATGGAGCCGCGCGCCGCCACCCCGGAGCGCCGGCTCGAAACGATCGCCGCGCTCGCCGCCGCCGGCGTCCCAGCCGGCGTATTGAGCGCACCGATGATCCCGGCCCTCAACGACAGCGAGATGGAAGCGATCCTGGAGCGGGCGCGCGACGCCGGCGCGTCATCGGCGGGCTATACGCTGCTGCGCCTGCCGCTCGAATTGAAGGCGCTGTTCCGCGAATGGCTCGAAGCGCATTTCCCGGACAAGGCGGCGCATGTGCTCTCGCTCGTGGCACAAGCGCATGGCGGAAGGCTTTACGACTCGGCCTGGTCGAAACGGATGACCGGCAGCGGTCCTTATGCCGAGATGCTGCGGCTCAGGTTCGACCGCGCCTGCCGCCGGCTCGGTTTCAGCCCGCGCAAGACCCATCCGCTCGACACGACCCGCTTTCGCCCGCCGCCGCAGAGGGGCGATCAGCTCACGCTGTTCTGAAGGTGCCGCCGCGCCGGGTGCGCCACGTCAGGCCCGCCGCGAGCAGAAAAGGAACGACGAGTCCGAGGGTCGTCGGCTCCGGCACCACATGCTCGACCGCCAGATCGGCAAAGTCGCATTGCTGGTTGGGTCCGGGGCACCCGGTCAGCGCAATCTCCTTCAGCAGGTTCCCTGCTGCGTCGAAGGCCCGAAAAATCGACGGTTGGTCTTCGACATCGGCTACATAATAAAATGCGCCGTCGAAGGCGACGCCGCTAAAGCCGAAATCGTCCGTCTGCTGCAGGAACTCCGTCGTGACCAGATTTCCGGCCGAGTCGAACTTGTTGTAGGGGCCTTGGTCGTTGCCTTGATTGGCAACGAAATTACCGCCGACAATTTCGAGCCCGGTCCGTCCGACCAGAAACGGCCCACCGGCCGTCGGAACCAGAGTGAGCGTGTTCACCAGGTTGCCACCGAGCGTGTACTGATACACCTTCTCGGTCAGCGAGCTGTCGCCAGTCGCTGCGATATAGAGAAATGTGCCGTCGGAGGTGATCGCGCTGATGCCGGGCAGACCCGTGTCAAAGGCTACACCGAGATCGGCGCCGGCGGGATTGGTCAGAAACACCGATCCGGAATTGCTGACCCCGTAGTAGATGCTCGTCCCGAGGATGGCGATCCCACCGGGGCCGCCGCGCTGCGCCACCGGGTTCGGCGCCGCGAACGAATTGATCAAGGTGCCGGTGCCGGCCGCTTCGTTGATGTTCCACTCGTCCAATGTCGGGCCGGGCGAGCCGCGACCGTCATTGGCCCACAAAATGGTATCGGCGCGCGGCGCCGGCGAACCCGCCAGCAGCGCTACGACCGCGAGCCCCGCGGTCGGCAATGTTCTGACGCAACCCTTCGGCAATGCCGTTGCAGCGCGCATCGATTCCTCCTTGCTTACGGACGTGTAAGCCTAGCCGCGGGGCCGAGCCAGGTCCATCGAATCCTCCCGGCTTGCCGGATTGCGACCGTGCGGCTTACGCTCAACGATCCACCTCGTTTCGGGAAAGTCCAGCCGATGATCTGCGATGTTCATGCGCATTACACCCCACGAAATTTCAGCGAGTTTATGGGCGACCGCTTCGCCTCGCCGGTGCACCTACCGGTCAAGCGCGGCATGGCGCGGCACCCGTTCTCGGATTCGCCGGAGGACATCCAGGGCCGGTTCGAGCTGATGGATGCAGCCGGTGTCGAAAAGCAGGTGTTGTCGCCAAACCATCCACCCTACCTGCCGGACGAGGCGGAGTGCGTAAAAGCGGTGCAGATGCTGAACGACGGCTATGCCGACCTCGCCCACCGCTACCCGAAGCGCATCGCCTCCTACGTCATGCTGCCATTGCCGCATATCGACGCGGCGTTGAGGGAGATGGAGCGCGGCTTCGACCAGCTCGGCTGCGTCGGCGTCAACATGAACATCAGCTGCCTCAACCGGTCGGTCGCCGAAACCGAGTTCGAGCCGATCTATGCCGAGATGAACCGACGAGGCGCAGTGCTCTTCGTCCATCCTGCCGGCACCGGCATCTGCTCGCCGTTTATCACCGGCTACCGCTACACCGCCTCGGTCGGTACCTCGCTCGAGGACGCGAGCTTTGTGCTGCACGTGATCGCCAGGCAAATCCCGCATCGCTATCCGAACATCAAATTTATCGTGCCGCATCTCGGCGGCCCGATCCCGATGCTGCTGAACCGGCTTGACAAGCAAGGCCAGAGCCCGAGCGGTCATCCGAACCTGGCCGAGGCGCCGTCGGTCTCCGCCAAAAAATTCTATTACGACACCGTATGCTACGGCTCGAAGGCGGCTTTCACCTGCGCGCTCGAAGCGTTTGGCGCCGACCATCTCGTCACCGGCAGCGACTATCCGGTATTGCAGGATTACGAAGCCTACAAGGAGACCTTCGCCTACATATCGCGGCTCGGCCTCGCACCGGCCGACCTCGACAAAATCCTCAACCACAATGCCCAGCGCCTCTTCGGCTTCGAGAACTGAGAGGAGAGCGGCGATGAGCGAGCGAGAAATTCCGGGGTTTGCCGCCGATTACGACCTGCCGATCCCCTATATGCGGCGGATTGCCGAATACTACGCGGCGCTCGGCTACGGCGCGCCATATCGCTGGGCGCATTATGCCGAGGTGCCGTTCCGGCCCTTGGCGAAGCCGCTAGCAGAGGCACGGGTCGCGCTGATAACGACCGCCGCCCCCTATCAGCCGGACAAAGGCGATCAGGGTCCGGGTGCGGCCTACAACGCCGCCGCCAAATTCTACCGGGTCTATTCGGGCGATAGCGGCGAGGATCACGATCTGCGCATCTCGCACCTGGCCTATGACCGGGCGCATACCACGGCGGAAGACCGGAATACCTGGTTTCCGCTACCCCAATTGCGGCGCGCGGCGGTCGCAGGCCGGATAGGCCCGATAGCGCCGCGGTTCCATGGTGCGCCGACCGATCGCAGCCAGCGCGCCACGATCGAGCGAGATTGCCCGGAGCTGTTGGCGCGGTGCCGCGAAGATGCCGCCGAGGCCGCGATCCTCGTTGCCAACTGACCGGTGTGCCACCAGACCGTGAGCCTGGCCGCCCGGCATTTGGAAGCAAACGGCATCGCGACGGTGGTCATGGGCTGCGCCAAGGACATCGTCGAACATTGCGGCGTTCCGCGCTTTCTGTTCAGTGATTTCCCGCTCGGCAATGCGGCCGGCCGTCCGCACGACCCCGACTCGCAGGCCGTGACCCTCGATCTGGCGCTGCGCCTCCTGGAAGCGGCGCCGGCGCCGCGCACGACCGTGCAGTCGCCGCTGCGCTGGAGCACCGATCCGGCGTGGAAGCTCGACTACTCGAACATCGACCGGTTGTCGCCGGAAGAAGTGCAGCGCCGGCGACAGGAATTCGATCAGCAAAAGGAGATCGCCAGAGAAATCCGTGCCAAACCTGAATGATCGGCCCGCGCCGCCGCCGATGTCGAAACCCGCCTGGACGATATTTGCTTTGACCGGGCGGCGACAGGGAGTATGCTTCGTGTGCTAGCGCGTCAATTTCGTGGATTGTTTGCCCGCTCGGATCCACGGATTGGCACTGCGGCTGTCCGCTTTGGTTGGGGGGACATCATGTCCAAAAATTACCTGGGTTCACGGCGGCGAATTCCGTGCCTGGCGGCGGTTCTGCCCATCGTCGCCATCGCCGGGCTTGCCCTCCTCGCCGGCATGGGCCCGGCTGTCGCAGCAGGAGCGCCGACACAGCTGATCTACCGTGTGACCCACTCGGTCTTCGGCAATATCGGCACCTACATCAACACGATCGAGCCGATCGGCACCGGCACGATGGTCATGACTAGCGCGCATTTCGAGGTCAAGATGCTCGGCGTTACGATGCATCGCGAAGATGCGCGGCGCACCGAACGTTGGGAAGGCAATCGCCTCGTTTCGTTCGACGGCGTGACCGACAAAGGGTCCGGGCCGAAAGAGGTCAAGGGTGTCGCGCGCGGCAACAGCTTTGTCATCACCTCGCCGTTGGGCACCTTTAGCGCGCCCGCTACGGTTCACCCGGCCAACCCATGGTCGGCCAACTTCGTCGGCTCGAGCGCGATGATGCGACCGGACAACGGCAAGGTCGAGCCGGTGCGCGTCAGCGGCGGCAAGCCGACCGCGGTGACGATCGACGGCAGCTCGGTATCGACCCGCAAATACGAGATCGACGGCCACGACCGCTACACCGTGTGGATCGACAGCCACGGCGTGCCGGTCAAGTTCGAGGCCCCGGACGATTCCGGGACGGTGACCTTCACGCTCGCCAAATGCGTCCGCTGCGGTCTCGACGGGGCCCAGCTGGGCGAAAAATAGCCGCGCTCGATTTGGCGCGGGTTCCGGTGGCGGAGGCTGCCGGCTTCGCCTCGCGGCTACGCGGCCATGGATGAGGCGGTCGCGACGAGCGTCCTGGATCGGACTGCGCGCGATCGTGCGGCAGCATGGCTCGCCCAAAACCGGGTGCGGTTGCCACTCTTCGCCGAGCTCGCCGAGCCGCGGCGCATCCCGAAAAGTATCGCCGCGTCGCTCGGCGGCATCGGCGCGGACGAGCCGCGTCCGGCCAATCTTTTTCGCATGCACTGGTACAACGACCGCGCGCGCCGCGATCTTGCTGCGGTTCCGGTGCATCTGGTGCTGCCGCCGCAGCTGACCGGCGTGCCGGCGCCGATCATTGTCGCACTCGCCGCGCTCTTCCCGCTGATCGGCGCGCACAAGGTGCTGGCGGCTTATGGCTGTCTCGCGCCGCATCTGGTGACCGGCCGGTTCGAGCCCGAACGGCAATGCGCGGTTTGGCCTTCGACCGGCAATTTCTGCCGCGGCGGGCTAGCGCTGTCGCGCATTCTCGGCTGCCGCGGCATCGCGGTGTTGCCGGAAGGGATGAGCGCCGAGCGCTTTACGTGGCTCGCCCACTGGGCGGCGCAGCCCGAGGACATCATCCGTACCCCGGGCTCGGAAAGCAACGTCAAGGAAATCTACGACAAATGCGATGAGCTCGGCCGCGATCCCGCGAATGTGATCGTCAACCAGTTCGCCGATTTCGGCAATTACCTCGCCCATTGGGCGGTCAGCGGCCACGCCATGGCGGCCGTGTTCGAGGCCGTGCGGGCAAGCCGCCCCGGCCTGCAGCCAGCCGCCTTTGTCGCCGCCTCGGGTTCTGCCGGGACATTGGCGGCGGGCGACTATTTGAAGGAAAGGCACGGCACACCGATCGTCGCTGTCGAAGCCAGCGAATGCGCGACCTTGCTGCGGAACGGGTTTGGCGAGCACGGCATCCAGGGGATCGGCGACAAGCATGTGCCGCTCATTCACAACGTGATGAACACCGACCTCGTCGTCGCCGTCTCCGACCGCAGCGCCGCGGCGCTCGACCTGTTGTTCAACAGCGATACCGGCCGCGCCTATCTGACCGGCCGCCGGCATATCGACCCGGCGCTCGCCGCCGATTTGCGGTTTCTCGGGCTCTCCGGGATCGCCAATGTCGTCGCCGCGATCAAGGTGGCCAAGCGGCTCGATCTCGGCGAAGACGAAGCCGTCCTGACCCTCGCCACCGACGGCGCCGCACTCTATGAAAGCGAGCGCCGCAAATATCTTGCCGCGCATTACCCGGACGGGCTCGACATGGTCGGCGCCGGCGAGATCTTCGGCCAGCATCTTTTGGGCGCCGCCGACAACGATGTGCTCGAATTGACCCGGCACGAGCGCTCGCGCATCTTCAACCTCGGCTATTATACCTGGGTCGAGCAGCGCGGCGTCTCGCTCGACGCCTTCGAGCGGCGGCGCTCGCCGGCTTTCTGGGCCGAATTGCGGGAAAGCCTGCCGGCGCTCGACGCGCTAATCGTCGAGTTCAACGCCGCGGCCGGCCTTGGAGACGCTGTGTGACTCTCGCCTATGACGAGCTCTGCCGGCGCACGCGAGAGCGCGACCGGAGCCTGCGCGAGAAGGTGATGTCGCTCGCCGAGGCGGCGGCGCTGGTGCCCGACGGCGCCATGGTCGGGATCGGCGGCAGCACGCTCTCGCGCACACCCTTGGCGCTGGTCTGGGCGCTGATCCGTGCCGGCCGCCGCGATCTCGTCTGCGCCCGCGGCATCAGCTCGAACGAGGGCGAATTGCTGTTTGCTGCCGGGGCCAGCCGCCACCTGGTGACGAGCTGGTTCAGCCTGGGGATCGTCTGGGGCGTGTCGCGGATCATGCGCGCCTATACCGAGACCGGCCGCGCCCGCTTCGAGGAATGGAGCCATCTGGCGATGGGGCTGCGCTTTCGCGCCGGTGCGATGGGCGTGCCGTTTTTACCGATGCGCTCGATGCTGGGTTCGGACGTGTTGGCACAGCTCCCCGACGCGCGCGTGATCGACTGCCCGTTTACCGGCGAAAAGCTGGCGCTGGTGCCGGCGCTCAACCCCGATGTGGCGCTGATCCATGTCCAGCGCTGCGACGCCTACGGCAACGCCCAGATCGATGGGCTGCCGTTTATGGATCTCGATCTGGCGATGGCGGCAAACCGGGTAATCCTCAGCGCCGAGCGGATCGTCTCGAACGACCAGATCCGCCGCACGCCCGACCAGACGAAAATCCCTTTTTTCGCGGTGGACGCGGTGGTCGAGGCGCCGTTCGGCGCCGCCCCGCACGAATGCTACGGCCTCTACGAGCCGATGTTCGCGCATCTCGACCGCTACGCCGCCTCGCTGCGGCACGACCCCGAAGCCGCCATGCGAGAATACCTCGACAAATATTTCTACGAGCCCCGATCCTGGACCGAATACCTCGACCGGCTCAGCCTCGCCGAATTGCTCGACGCCGCCCGTCGGGGGCAAAGCATCCATGACGACTGATGCCCTCCCCTACTCCGCCGGCGAGCTGCTGGCGGTGATGAGCGCACGCCTGCTGCGCGATGGCGAGATCGTCTTCGCCGGCGTCGGCATCCCGCTTTTGGCGGCAACTCTGGCGCAGCGGCTGCACGCGCCCGGCCTGACGATCCTGTTCGAAGGCGGCACGATCGGCCCCCATATCGAGCCCGGCAAACTGCCGCCTTCGACCAACGAGCAGCGCTGCTGCCGGCGCGCCAACATGGTGCTGTCCAGCACCGATGTGCTGTTGCTGCTGCAGCGCGGCTATGTCGATGTCGGCTTTATGGGCGGCGCCCAGATCGACCAGCATGGCAATCTGAACAGCTCGTTTATCGGCAGCCCGCAGCGCCCGACGACCCGGCTGCCCGGCACCGGCGGCGGCAACGACATCGCCAGCCTGACCCGGATGATCGTGGCGATGAAGCACGAGAAGCGGCGCTTTGTCGAACGGGTCGATTTTGTGACGAGCCCGGGCTTTCTCTCCGGCGGCGACAGCCGGCACACTTCCGGGCTCACCGCGGGCGGCATGTTCCGCGTGGTGACCGACCTCGCCCTTCTGGGTTTCGACGAGGCGTCAAAGCGGATGACGGTACTGGCCCTGCACCCCGGCGTCACGATCGAGGAGATAGAGGCCAATACCGGCTTCGCGCTGACCGCCGCACCCGGCCTCCGCCCCACCGACCCGCCGAGCGAGCACGAGCTTGCGGTGCTTCGCCGTCTCGACCCCGACCGGGTCTATACCGCCTGACGAGCGCGCCCAGATGACAGCCTTCACCAATACCTTCGGCTTGGCGATGCGCAATTTTACGACCTGGCCGGAGGTGCCCGACCCGCGGACCTTGATCGATTACGCGGTCAAGGCCGAGGCGCTGGGGTTCGATTCGGTCTGGGTGTGGGACCACATTCTGCTCGGCGTCGATCCGCCGTTTCCGATCATCGAGCCGTTGACGCTCCTCGCCGCGGTAGCGGCACGCACGAACCGGATCAAGCTCGGCACCGGCGTCCTGGTGCTGCCGTTGCGCAATCCGGTGGTCTTGGCCAAGGAATTGGCGAGCCTGGAGTTGATCGCCGGCGGCCGTCTGCTCCTCGGCATGGCCTCGGGCTGGTACAAGCGCGAGTTCGATGCGGTCGGCGTGCCGTTCGACCGGCGCGGTCGGATCATGGAACGCAACCTCGAAATTCTGCGCCGGTTGTGGACCGAGGACCAGGTCAATGGCGAATACCCGCCGCATGTCATGCGCGGCTCGAACATGGCGCCCAAGCCCGCGCGTCTGCCGACGATCTTGATCGGCGGTTATGTCGACCGGGTATTGCAGCGCGCGGCGCTGAACGGCGGCTGGCTCACCTATTTCTACACGCCGGAAGGCTTTACCCAATCCTGGGCCAAAGTCCGCGGTTTTGCACAAGAAGCGGGAAAGGACCCGGCCGCTCTGCTCAATGCAAACCAGCTGGCGATCCGCGTCGGCGCGTCGCGCGCGGCGGTCGAGCCGGGGATGATGGAATGGCTCGGCCAGGAATGGGATTACGCCGCCTGGAGCCAATCGACCAAGGATTCAGCGGTGATCGGCACGGCCGATGAATGCGTCGCGCAATTGCGCGCCCAGCTCGCCGCCGGTGTGCAAAAGCTGATCTTCATCCCCTATCGCTACGAGCCCGCGCAGGTCGAGATCATCGCCCGCGAGATCATCCCGCGGCTCAAGGCGGGGAGCGGCTGATGCCGGCGCTCCCGTTCGGCCCGATCCTCGAAGCGGCGCAGGCGCGGCACGGGGCTGCGGCGCTCGAGGCGCGGCTGCCGCAGTCACGCACCTCCGACGAGCTGCGCGCGCTCGGCGACAACCGTTATCTGTCGCAGATGTCGCTGCGGATATTCCGCGCCGGGCTCAAGCACAGCCTCGTCGATGCCAAATGGCCGGCCTTCGAGGAGGTGTTCGAGGGTTTCGAGCCGCGCCGGGTGCGGGCGATGCCGGACGAGGCGCTCGAAGCACTGCTCGCCGACAAGCGGCTCATCCGCCATTGGGGCAAATTGAAATCGGTGCGCGACAATGCGGCGGCGATGCTCGCTATCGCCGAGGAGCATGGCGGGTTTGGCGCGTGGCTCGCCGATTGGCCCGCGACCGACATCACCGGGCTGTGGGAGGCGCTGGCGAAACGGTTCAACCAGATGGGCGGCAATTCCGGCCCGACCTTTTTGCGCATGGTCGGCAAGGACACCTTCATCCTGACCCCTGCGGTAGTCGGCGCGCTGAAGCACTGGGGTGCGATCGCCGCCCCGCCAAAAAACCGCGCCGACCGCGCCGCGGTCCAGACGCATTTCAACGCATGGGCCGCGGAAACCGGCCGGCCCTTGTGCCAATTGAGCCTGATCCTCGCCGCCTCGACCGACGAATGACGGACTTCCAGCGCTTAGTGCCCCAGCAGCTTGGCCACGCCGAACACCGCCCCGACAATCGCGACGATGTTGATCACGACGGCGCTCAGGATCATGCCGAACACTCGAGTGATGAGCTGCGAATTTAGGGCTTGCATCCGGGCTTCGAGTCGCAGCTCTGCCTCGCGCCCCTCCGCCCGCACGGCGGCGTTCTCGCCTCTGAGCTCGGCGCGCAGCTCGGCGATGTCGGCTTTGAATCTGGCGCGCAGCTCGGCGATGTCGGCTTTGAGCACGGCTATCGCCTCAGCGAGATCGTGTTTGGTGGCGAGGTCGGTGCCCTCGGCCGACTCCTGAACGGTCGTGATCACCGCTTCCGCCGGCGGGTCGCTGAAACCCGCTTCACGCAGCCGTTTCGCCATCCGCAAGGTGTCGATAACCACCGAACGCAGCGCCTTTGCTCTTCGACAGCCGACCGATAGGCTCAATAGTTCGAAATTTCGATCAAATTCTGATCGGGGTCGCGAATATAGACCGACTGGATCGTGCCGACGGCGCCGGCGCGTGGGCCTGGTCCGGCGACGATCGGCACGCCGCATTGCGCGATATGAGCGGTCACCTCGGCGAGCGGTGTATTAGTGATAAAGCACAGGTCGCCCGAGCCCGGGGTCGGTTTGTCGGCGACAAGACCGGGGATGTTGTCGGCCGGGTGCAAATTGATCTTTTGCTGGCCGAATCTGAGCGCGGTGCGACCCTCGCCAAAGGTGACCACCTCCATCCCTAAAACGCGGGTGTAAAAGTCGCAAGTGCGCCCGATATCGGCGACGGTCAGGACCAGGTGATCGAGGCGCTCGATTTTCATAAGGCAGCCCTCCGGCCTATTCGGGTGGGTGGAGGTTAGCACGGCTGCGGTGTCGACGACGCCTTTGCCTCAGGAGGCCGGGGCGGCGTCGGCGATCGCGACCCCGAGAATCCGGCCGTCCTTGGCCTGAACGATCGCGGCGACGCGGTCGGCCGGCCACGGCACTTTCGCCTGGATCGCCGCCGCTGTGCCGTCGAACCGGCCGATTTTGGCAAAGCCGCGCACGACATCGACATGGGTCAGCGTGCGCCCGTCGTTTTCGCCGCCCCGGACTACGTCGGTGTGCCGCCGGTCAAAGCCGATCAGCACCACCTCGGCAGGGAGTGCGCCGGCGGCGGCACCCAGCTCGACTCGCGCGCGGCCGCCGGCGACCGTCAGGGCAATCGACACTGCATCGAGCGGATGCTTGGCTGCGGAGAGCGCATCAGCGACCTCGCCGCGGTCCGAGCCGACCGCCTGCCAGCGGCCATCGACGACGATCTGCGGGGTGTAACCCGAGCCGAGGCCGAGGAGCGCGGCATAGTCGCGTTGCCGTGCGGTTGCCGCGGCACTCGAAAACGGGTCCTTCCAGCCGAGCCGGTCCCAATAATCGACATGAAACGACAGTGCGAGCACATCCGGGCGCTTTACCAGCTCGGCAAGCAGTGCGTCCGCCGGCGGGCAGGACGAGCAGCCCTCCGAGGTAAACAGTTCGACCACGATGGGTCGGCCGGCCGCCGCTGCCGGCATGGCGGCAAAAGCAAGGCAGAGCGAGGCCGCCAGCGTCTGGGCTTTGTTCATACCGCGAAGCTTACCGCCATTGGCATAGGCTGCGGTTCAACTGAGCGTGAGGCTCATTGGCCGCCGTCGAACGGGCTCGGTTGCGCGGCGTTGGCTTCGGCGAGGGCGGCAATCGCCGCAATGTCTGGTTCCGGCATCGCTATGCCAAACTCGCGGTCGAGAATGCTGTGCAACGCCGCAGCGTCCGGCAGCACCTTGCGCTCGATACCGCCATCACGGCCACGAACCGTGTACCGGTTGTTGAACAAGGCGTGGCGCCGCCCAGCCGTGGCACGGCTCGCGATCAGGTGGTTGACGAAAAGCGAAGCGGGATGGGTCGAGGTGAACCAGTTCGCGACCTCGTAATCGACCGGGAATTGCGGCTGCAAGGAAAACCGATAGAGGCTCGCCCAAGCACCGCCGAGCCGCGCTTCGAGGTCGAACTCACCCTCGGCCGCGACCAACCGAAAGGTTTCGTGCGGCGTCGCCTGCTCGGGTCCCGGTGCCAGCGCCAAAGGTGCTGTCGGTGTCAGCCCGCCAAAGCCGACATCGGCGAGGTATAGGCTATCGGGGAGATCGACGCGCAGCAGCATATGGGTGCGCGGCCCGACAGCGCCCGGCGCGCGGCCCCATTGCACTCGCGCGGCGAGCCCCACCGCGCGAAAGCCGAACCGGGTCAGCACGTCGAGCAGCAGCAGATTGTGCTCGAAGCAATAGCCGCCGCGCCGTTCGCGCACGAGCTTTCGATAAAGCGACGGCCGGTCGAGCCGGATCGGCCGCTTGAGCAAAACGTCGAGGTTTTCGAACGGGATCGCCACCGTGTGCGCCGCGACCAGCGCCTGCAACACGGCAAGGCACGGCTCGCGTGCACCCGAATAGCCGATGCGGGCGCAATAGGCGTCGATATCGGCGCTGTCGGTCATCAGTCGAGCGGCACCTTGCCGGTATAGCGGATGATGTAGAGGCCGCCGGTGAAGCGGTCGTTGGCGTAGATCAGCCCGTTCTCATCGACATAGACGTCGTTGATCTGGATCGTATGGGTCGAATTGCCGGGCGGCGCCTGCGGCACCACATAGCCGATTTCCGCGGGATGCGAAGGGTCGGCGATCGAATAGGCGCGCGCGCCGCCGTTGAAATAGCTGCCGACCACCGTGTTGACGAGCGTGCGCGAGGTGGCGATCGGCCGGTTCATGTCGATATTGTGCGCGCCGAACCGGCCGCCGGCCTTGCACAATGCAGCCTGGTCGTGCACCGGCGGAAACGCGGCCAGCGGATAGGGATGGCGCTCGTTCGCGATGTCCCATACCCAATTGCGCTTTGGCCAGTCGGCGCAATTCTGCCCGACCGCCTCCTCGCTCTGGATTGCGATATGCCGCGACGGGATCGCCAGCACGGTGTGCGCGAAGCCCTGGTCGAGCGATTGCCAGGAGCGGTGAGCAATGGCGCGCGGCCGGGCTTTGTCGGAAATGTCGAGGATCACCCAGCCGCCGTCGATCCAGCCGACATAGGCGCGGTTCGGCTGATCCGCCGGGACGGTCAGCGAGTGCATGCGGATGCCGGCGTCGCGCGTTTCGACCCTGGGCGGCGAGGCGGCGGCGTCGCCGACGCGCGTGCCCGGCAGCCACCAGCGGCCGGTCTCGTGCGGCTGCGCCGGGTCGGAGACATCGACGATCATCAGAAACTGGTCGTCCTTCGGGTCGCGCGGCACAAAATTGCGCGCGCCGGTCGAGAGATAGGCGTAATGCCCATCGACAAACCAGACAAAATGGACACCGCGCGAATGCGGGCCCGAGGTGTCGAAATGCGCGAGCTTTTTCGGGCGCGCCGGGTCGGCGATGCCGTAGATATCGATGCCGGCATAAGGCTGGCCCTGCTTCTCGGTCTGGTGCGCGACAACCAGCGTGTCGCCGGCGAGGCCGAGCGAATTGCAGCGCACAAAATCGGCCTCGACCGGGATCTGGGCGACGATTTTCGGCATTTCCGGCTTGGTCACGTCGATCGCGGTAAAGCACATCGGCGCCGATTCATGCGCTAGGTAGAGCACCCGCTCGCCGTCCGGGTATCGCTTCAGCGCCAGCCCCTCGCCGCCTTTGCCCGCACCATTCAGGTCGCTGCGCCCGATGATCTGCATGTTGCTCGCCTCGGCCGCGGCGAGCGCGTCCTCGGCACGGGCCGGACCGGCGGCAAAAGCGCCAATCGCGACGGCCAGGACAGCAGCGATGTGAGCGCGCATTCGGCCCCCCGGCGAGCGGATGAGCGATCTTAGCGCATGATCCGATCAGATCTAATCGCGTCCGCTCCGATTCGTCGTTCCCGCGAAAGCGGGAATTCGCGCGCCCCCTGGTTATGCCAGGGGCAGGCTCTGGACCCCCGCTTTCGCGGGGGTGACGAAGAAAGTGCGGGGTGACGAGAACAAATGACCACACTTGAAAGGTCCATGTTCTAGCGCATCCGCGCGGTGAACTGCGCGACGTCGATAACCACCCTCCGATGCGTGCCGGCGCCGATCTCCTTGTCGCCCTCGTGTGCTCGGACCACAAATTCGACGCGGCGCCCCTCGGCCCCGGTGACTTCGGCCTCGCCGGTGACGAGCCGCCCCGCCGGCGTCGCCGCGAGATGGCGGACATCGACTGCGGTGCCGACCGCGCTCTCGCCGGGCTCGAGAAATTCGCGGATCGCGTTCAGCGCCGCATTCTCCATGACCATGATCATGACCGGCGTCGCCAGCACCGGCGGCAAGGTCGCGTCCTTGAACCGGTTCGCCAAATGCTCCGGCTGCACCAGCAGCGTAAAGGCGCCCTTGGCGCCGAGCGCGATCTGTTTCATGGACGCGCAGCTTATTTGCCGGTGAGGCCGCTCGCCAGAGCGCGCGTTTCGATGACCCCGGCATTGCCTCTGGTCACCTCAAATCGCGTCTCGGCGCCGTCACGCCGGAATCGCATGTCGAAGACATGTTTGCCGAGGCGCAGATCGGTCAATTCGAGGTCGGGAAGCCAATCGGGCAGGGTGGGGTCGATGTAGAGCTTGCCGTTGGGGGCGTCGGGATCGAAGCCCAAAAGCGCCTGGAGCAGCGAAAAAACCGACCCCGCAGCCCAGGCCTGCGGCACATTCGCGTCGGGGTATTGCACCGGGAAGTTGGAGTCCTCGCGCTCGAGCCCGGCATAGAGCTCGGGCATCTGGTAGAGCGCGAAATAGCTGCCGGCTTCGGTCACCGCACGCGCCACCTTGGCCGCCTCCTCGGCAAAGCCGTATTGCTTGAAGCCGATCGCGATGATGCCGTTGTCGTGCGGCCAGACCGACCCGTTCTGGTAGGAGAGCGGATTGTAGGCCGGGTGGTCGCGCGACAGCGTGCGCACGCCCCAGCCGCTCCACATGTCGGGCTGCAGGAGGCGCTCGACGACCCGCCGCGCCCGCTCCTTCGGCACGATCCGGCTCCACAGGCAATGGCCGGGGTTCGAGGCGACGGTCAGCACCTGCCTTTTGTCGCCGTCGAGGCAATAGGCATAAAAACCGCTCGCCTCGTCCCAGAACACGTCGTTGAACCGCTCGTACAGCGTCTTTGCTTTGGCGCGCAATTCGCGGGCGCGTCCGCCTTGCCCCAGCGCGTCGTAGATTTCGGCCATGCGCCGCCATGCGTCATAAACGTAGCCCTGCAATTCGCACAGCGCCTTTGGACCTTTGACCAGGCTGCCGTCGGGGTAGAGCACGGCGTCGCCGGCATCCTTCCAGCTCTGGTTCTCGTACCCGTCGGGCGAGCGCGTCCGGTATTCCTGAAAGCCGTCGCCGTCGCGGTCGCCAAAGCGGTCGATCCAGTCGAGACAGCGCTCGGCCGTGCCGAGATGGCGCTCGATGAGCCGCCGGTCGCCGGTGCAGCGCCACGCCGTGTGCAAGACGATCAAATAGAGCGGCGTCGCATCGGCGGTGCCGTAATAGGGCGTGTGCGGGATTTCCTTGAAATGGGCGAGCTCGCCGGTGCGCAGCTCGTGCATGATCTTGCCGGGCTCGGCATCGCGCCGGTCGTCCCATTCGCTCGCCTGGTAGCGCGCCAGGACATCAAGCGCCCCGCGGGCGAAATCGGGATAGACATGCGCGTTTTGCAGCGCCGCGATCAGGCTGTCGCGGCCGAACAGCGCGACAAACCACGGAATGCCGGCGGCCGGCGTGAATTCGAGGTGGTGGGTGCCATCGACCGGCAAGCGGAGGCCCGCCATGTCCTCGACCGCCTGGCAAAAAAGATTTTCGAAATCCTCATTGCTCGAATGCAGCTTAAGCACCGTCTGACGCCATTTTTCGAGCGGCTCGCCGAGCTGCGAGCCGGGCGCATGGGCAATGCACGCCTCGGGGGCGCGGTAGCGTCGCTTTCCGGCGGTCACGGAATATTCGAGACAGCTATGCCAGGTCGCTCCCGGCTCGATCGCGACCTCGAAGCTGATGCGCCCGTTGGCGTAGAGGCACGGAGATTTGTTGCGCCGGCGCACGATTTCGACCTCGCGCAAAAAGTCGCGGTTGCGGTAGCGCGTGACGAGCTTAGCCTCGCGCTCCGACCATTCCGTGGTAATGCGGCCGCGGCGCACGAGATGGCCGCTTTTGACTTCGAGAAGATCGGCAAAATCACTGCGCATCGCGATTTCGAGATTGAACTTGACCGCATCGGTGCCGTGATTGGTGATGTCGATGTCTTCGTGCAGCCCGCCCTCGTCGATCGAGCGGCCGAGCTGCAGCATCAGCGTGCGATCTGCGATATTGCCGGTCTCGGTAACGATCCCGGGATTGGTCATGAACGCCTGAGCGGCGAAATAGGTGATCGCGCCCGAGTTCAACAAGGTCCACGGCTCGCCATTCGCCCAGAGCGACCAGGCGCTGATCACCCGGGTGTCGCCGACAAAAAAGCCGCCCTTGCTCGGCCATTGGATCTGGCCATCGAGATCGGTGACCAAGAGGCTGCCGCCCTGGTTGATCGTCAATAGCGGCGGCCCGACCTTGATCTTCAGCGACATGACCCGGCTCTCGAAATACGCATCCTCCCGGCTAACGGAATGCAGACGGTTTCGGTCGCATTGCGCATTTAGCTTTTGCGCCGCTCAGCCAAAAATTGCAAAATGCGCGTGCGTCGGCCGCATCGCCGGCCCGTTGACCGGGACCATGTCCTGCGGGCAGGCGGAAAATACGACGACGCAATCCATTTCGGCGCGCAACGCGACATGGCTGCCCGGGGTGCTGACCGGCGGGCGCACCTCGACCCGATTGCCGTCGAGGATCGGAATATTCATGAAGAGGTTCAATGGTGCCGGCGTCTGCGCCGAGGCGAGCCCGAGCTCGGCGAGTGCCGCGGCAAGGTTGTCGGTGCAATTGTCGTGCGGCTCGGTACAGCCGAGGAGCTCGTAGCGCCAGCGATCGCAAGCGGCGAACAAAGTGTCGTGGATGCCGCCCGAATTGTCCTCGATAAGGGTCAGGATTGGCCGGCGCCGGTTGGTGACGAGGGTATCGCCGACCGCTGGAATGATATGGCCGATCGCGACGCGGCTGTGCGCCATCGACATGAATTCGCCCAGATCGGCGGTGTTGAAGGCCCAGGTATCGACCACCTGCTGGCCGGTCGTATTGATGACCCTGACAATCTGGCCATATCCTATACGCGCCGCCTTGCCGCGCCGCGCCGGAATTTCGATCATCGCCACCTCCCCTATCCGCTCTTGGCCGGCAGCTCGATCGGCGCGCAATTGCTTCGCCCCGACATCAGGCAATCCTCGAGCCGTCCCTCCTCGCGCAGCGCATGAAAGAGCCAAATGCCGGCGACGACCAGCACCGCCACCACGAGGAGGCCGATCAGCGCCGCCTTGCGCGGCCGCTCCTCGCCTTGGCGATCGTCGGGATCTGTCATGCTGGTCTCCGATTGGTGATGCGGCTCAAGGTTATAGGCAACCGGCTCCATCATCAGCGCCGGCGATCTCGGCTTGCCAGCCGGCCGCACTCGGGCGACAGTCGGCGAGGTGCCGCGGATCGGAACCTCCGGATTGGCATCGCGCCCGGCACGCGCTGGGCGCAGCTCCCTTCTGCTGGTCGATACCGCGCTTTGAAAGCCGCTATCGTTTGGTGCAACGAGCTCGAGCGGATATATATTGCGACCAGCGTATATCCGCGGAGGAAGCATGCAAGTCGCAAAATGGGGCAACAGCCTGGCAATCCGTTTGCCGGCTGCGGTGGTCGAGGTGTTGGAGCTGAAAGCCGGCGACGAGATCGAAATCCGTGTCGACGATGCCCGCGAATTTGCAATATCCCGCAAGCCCGGACGAGACGAGTTGTTGCGGCGACTTCACCGCTTTCGTGGACGTCTCCCGGTGGATTTCAAATTCGACCGCGAAGAAGCAAATGCCCGCTAGGTTTTTCGACACCAATGTTCTCCTTTACATAGCCTCGGGCGATCCGGCGAAGGCCGCGCGGGTGGAAGAGCTGATTGCGGAAGGTGGCGTCATCAGTGTCCAAGTGCTCAACGAATTCAGCAATGTCGCGCGCCGCAAGATGGCTCTGCCGTGGAGCGAGGCTCGGGCATTTTTGTCTATCCTTCGCCGCCTGTTGTCGGTTCGACCGCTGAGCGTGGAGGTGCACGAGCACGGTCTTGATCTCGCCGAACGCTACCGTCTGTCGGTGTACGACGCGATGATCGCCGCCGCGGCCCTCGATGCCGAATGCGACACGCTGTGGTCTGAAGACATCCAGGATGGGATGGTGCTTGCCGATCGACTGCACGTCGTCGATCCGTTTCGATAGGAGGAAGATTGCCGTGACCGATCCGCGCTCGCTGACCGCCCGGGACGCCGCCCGCGAGATCGCCGAGGGAAGGCTCGGCGCGGAGGCGCTGGTCCGCGCCTATCTCGACCGGATCGAGGCGCGCGAAAGCGTGGTTGGGGCGTGGCATTACCTCGATCGCGAGCAGGCCCTTGCCGAGGCGCGGGCGCGCGACGCCGAGCCGCCGCGCGGACCGCTGCACGGCGTGCCAATCGCGGTCAAGGATTTGATCGACACCCATGACATGCCGACCGGCTACGGCTCGCCGATCTACGAGCGCCATCGGCCGGCCGCCGATGCTTCCTGCGTGGCGCTCGCCCGCGCCGCGGGTGCCGTTGTCCTCGGCAAGACCGTCACCACCGAGTTTGCGGCTTTCACGCCTGGCAAGACTGCGAACCCGCACAATCCGGCGCACACGCCGGGCGGCTCATCGAGCGGCTCGGCAGCGGCGGTCGCCGACGGCATGGCGCCGCTCGCCTTTGGCACCCAAACCGCCGGCTCGGTGATCCGCCCGGCCTCGTTTTGCGGCGTCGTCGGCTACAAGCCGAGCCTCGGCATGATCGCCCGCGCCGGCGTCAAGCCGCTCGCCGACAGCCTCGACACCGTCGGCGTCATGGCGCGCAATGTCGCCGACGCCGCCTTTTTTGCCGGCGTGCTGACCGAGCGGCCGGCCTTGCGCCATTTGATGCCGCCGGAACGGCCGCCGCAGATCGGGCTTTACCGCACGCCGGTCTGGGCCGAGGCCGAGCCGGTTGCCGCGGCGGCGCTCGATCGCGCCCGGGCGGCACTCGAGCGGGCCGGCGCCATGGTCGAGGAATTGGCGATCGCCCCGGAGCACGAGCCCTTGAGCGAGGCGCAGGACAAGATCATGGGGTTCGAGATGGCGCGGGCCTTGGCGCATGAGCGCATCCGCCACAGCGCGCAATTGTCGCCGCGGCTCGCCCAGATGCTCGATGCCGGCATGGCGGTGGGCGCCGACGAATACGACGCCGCCCGCGCCGCGGCCGAAACCGCGCGCGCCGGGCTCGGGACCTTTTTCGGCGGGTGCGATGCGGTCCTGACACCGGCCGCACCGGGCGAGGCGCCGGCCGGGCTCGGCTACACCGGCAACCCCGTTTTCAACCGGATGTGGACCTTGCTCGGCACCCCTTGCGCGACGGTGCCGGCATATTGGGGCGACAGCGGGTTGCCGGCCGGGGCGCAGCTTGTCGGCCGGGTCGGCGACGACGCGCGGCTCTTGGCCTGCGCCCTCTTTCTCGAACGCTTCCTCACTGACACCGCATGAGCGGCTTGAGGCTCCTCGGCGTCCTGCTCGCCGTGGCGGCGCTCGCCGGCTGCTCGGCGCTCGATCCCTACGCGACCTATCCGCGCCAGCCTGAGGCAGGCGTCAAGGATGCCGGGCCGCGCGTCGCCGTCTGCTACGACACCCTCGTTAGCAGCAATGTCAGCGTGCAGCAGACCGCGCAGGAAGAATGCCCGGCGCACACGCTCGCTGCCCGCATCGACACCGACTGGCTCCTCCTCAACTGCCCGCTCCTGCTGCCGGCCCGCGCCACCTTTGTCTGCACGCCGAAGAAATAGTTGCTTTCGTCGGGCATCTCCCTCCCGTCGAATACTCAAGGACCGAATACATTGCCGTCGTTGCGGCAGGTTTTGCCGATCAGCACGAGGTTGCGGGGGTTGCCGATTGCCGTGTTGTTGGTGAGGTTCGACGGGCAGGCGACGCGGATGCCGATCTCGCCGTTGCCGTCGGCGACGTTGCCGATCAGTGTGCTGCCAGTGCCTCTGACATCGATGCCGGCCTTGTTGCCGGCTGCCTGATTGCCGGTGATGACCCCTGCCTCTTCGACGACAATGCCGGTGCCGTTGGCGACCAGCAAATTGCCGGTCACGATGCCATCGGCGATTTGTATCCCGGCAGCATTGTTGGACTGGACAATATTGTTTCGCACGATGCCGACGCCGACCAATATTCCCTTGGCGTTGTCGGTGACGCGCAGGCTCTCGACCGTGCCGCTCACATTGGTCGCCAGCGCGAAATTCGAGATGTCGCCGTTGCGCACAACGGTCCGTGCCGGCGGGATGGTTCCGGCTTTTGTCGGTTTGCCGATGATCGCAGTCCCCGTCCCGTTGCCGGTTATCGAAAAACCGCCGAGATCGATCGTGACCCCTTCGGCTGAAATGACGAAGCAATTGCCGGTGGCCCGGAGATTGTTGGCCAAACGATACGAGCCCGGCTGATTGATCGTCTGACATCGGCTGACCGCGATCCGTCCTTGCTGCACCAGGTTTCGGGCGCCCGCCGGAGGGGCAAGAATCATCACTGATAAAACGACCATCGTCGCGACGGTTGCCCCTCGTCCTTGCATGCCGTCCTCTATTTCGATCGTCGCAGGATCGTCCGACCCGCTGGTGGCGACGGTAAACTTTTCGTGAAAGCGGGAACATCGTGCCTGCTGCCGCATCTGCCTCCCAAGCGCAGCCATGCGCAAAACGCTGTCGGGGAGGAGCCCATGGGAGGCCGCGGAGTATTACGGGTCGGCGTGCTGGTCGCGGCACTGGCGGTCGGGTGCGGCGGGTATCGGGCTTATAGCCAAAACGCTGAAACCGCGGTTGCAGCCACCGCGGGGCGGTCCGATCCCGTTGTCGAAAACGCCGAAGACCTGATCCGACAGGGACGACAGATTTTTCGCTTCGATACCTTTGGCGATCAGGCGTTCTGGGGTGGAGCGCTGCAATTGCACAAGGCGATCGAAGGCGCGGCGCATGGCGGCGTCGGACCGGGCTTGAGCCCCAAGGCGGCGCTTGCAGCGGGTCTCAAGGTCGATGTGGATGCATTGCCGGCGGCGCTTGTCGCGCAATTGTCGAGCGGCAAGCTCGATCTCGACGACCCGGCGGTGACGCTCGCCCTTCTCAAATTGAATGCGGTCGTCGGCGTCAAAGGGTTTTTCAACTCCGCCGGAAAGCTGACATCGGTCGGATTGCAATGCGCCGCCTGCCATTCGACGGTCGATGCTTCGCAGCCGGCGCTTTGCGCCGGTGTGGTCAAGCCCAACCCCGGCACCGGCTGCATCGGCCACCGTCTCGACGGCTGGCCGAACCGCGACCTCAATGTCGGCGCGATCGTGTCGCTCGCCGCCGATCTCGGCCCGGTCGCCAGCCTGCTTGGCGTCAGCCAGGCGACGGTGAAGAAGGTGTTGGCGAGCTGGGGACCGGGGAAGTTCGACGCCGAATTGTTTCTCGACGGCAAGGCGTTCAACCCGAAGCAGGTCACCGACCATGTCGTGACCGGCCGCAACGTGTCGGGCGCCAGCCTGATCCCGCCGGCTTTTGGATTGGGCGGCGTCAATCTGCACACCTGGACCGGCTGGGGTTCGGTGCCGTATTGGAACGCGTTTGTCGCCACCCTCGAAATGCACGGGGTCGGCCGGTTTTGGGATCCGCGGCTCGACGATGCGACGCAATTCCCGATCGCCGCCAAAAACGGCTTTGGCGACCTGCCGCACATCCCGCCCGACAAGGATTTGGTCACCAAGAAACTTGCCGCCCTCCAGTTCTACCAGCTGGCGATCCCGGCGCCGGCGCCGCCCAAGGGCAGCTTCAACGCGGCGGCCGCCGCCCGCGGCGACAAGCTCTTCAGCGGCAAGGCCAAATGCAACAGCTGCCATGTCGAGCCGCTGTGGACCGATCCGGGCTGGAACCTGCACACCCCCGCCGAGATCTGCATCGACAGCTTTCAAGCCGACCGCGCCCCGGACCACCGCTACCGCACCGCGCCGATCGGCGAGCTCTTCACCCATGTGAAAGGCGGCTTTTACCATGACAGCCGGTTCAAGACTTTGGCCGCCGTCGTCGACCATTACGACACATGCATGAAGCTCGGCCTGACCAAGGGCGAGAAAAGTGACCTCATCCAATACCTGCTGAGCCTGACCTTCGGGCCGCAGGCCGAGTGACGGGCGCTGCGACACGGCGTCCGCTATGGGGGCAAACGATTGTGCTATGGTGCGCGGCGATTGCGGGGACGGGAGGAAGATGGATTACGACGGCTTCTTCAAGGAGCGCCTCGATGCGTTGCGCAGCGAAGGGCGCTACCGCGTCTTCGCCGATCTCGAACGGCGCTGCGGCCGCTTTCCGCGCGCTTATGACCACCGCATCGGCGCCGAAGTCACGGTGTGGTGCTCGAACGATTATCTCGGCATGGGCGAATGTCCGGCGGTGCTGCAGGCGATGGAAGAGGCGCTGCATGCGACCGGAGCGGGCGCCGGCGGCACGCGCAACATTTCCGGCAACAGCCACCTGCACCTCGAGCTTGAGCGCGAGCTCGCCGATTTGCACCAGCGCGAGGCCGCCCTCGTCTTCACCTCGGGCTATGTCGCCAACGAGACCGTGCTTTCGACCCTGGCGCGCGAGATGCCGGGCACGGTCGTGTTGTCGGACGCGCTGAACCACGCCTCGATGATCGCCGGCATTCGCAACAGCCGCGCCGAAAAGCACATCTTCCGCCACAACGACCCCGACGACCTCGCCCGCCTGCTTGCCGGCATCGAACCCGTCCGGCCAAAGCTCGTGTGCTTCGAGTCGGTCTATTCGATGGATGGCGACATCGCCCCGATCAAAGCCTTGTGCGACGTCGCCGACCGGTTCGGGGCAATGACCTATCTCGACGAAGTCCATGCGGTCGGGCTTTACGGCGCGCGCGGCGGCGGCATTGCCGAACGCGACGGAGTACTCGACCGGCCGAGCGTGATCCAGGGCACCTTGGCCAAAGCGTTCGGCGTCATGGGCGGCTATATCGCGGCCTCGGCGGCACTCGTCGATTTTGTCCGCAGCCATGCGCCCGGTTTTATCTTTACGAGCTCGCTGCCGCCAACGCTCGCCGCCGGCGCCATCGCCAGCATCCGCCACCTGAAGCAGAGCCAGGTCGAGCGCCAGCGCCACCAGGAACGTGCGGCAACCGTCAAACGCTGTCTCGCCGCGGCCGGGCTGCCGGTGATGCCGTCCGAGAGCCACATTGTCCCGGTCATGGTCGGGGATGCGGGGATGTGCAAGACCGCCTGCGACGAGCTGCTCAACCGCCACCACATTTATGTCCAGCCGATCAACTATCCGACCGTGCCCAAAGGCCGCGAAAGGCTGCGCCTGACCCCGACCCCGCTGCACAGCGACGCCGATATCGAGGCGCTCGTCACCGCACTCGCCGACATCTGGGACCGCTTGACCCTCCGCCGCGCCGCGTGACCGCCGGCGTGACAAGCTTCACATTGCGGATACGATGGCAAACTCCAACTTAAACGGCGACGGACGAAAGGGGATGCGGGCAATGGCGGTCATGCTGTCGAAGACCTATGAGGCTCTGGTTGCCGCCGGCGCGCCCCGAAGCGAAAGCCCGCGAAGCAGCGGAAGAATTGTCGGGCTATGAAACACGATTTGCCAAGATCGAGACCGACTTAGCAGTGGTAAAATGGATGCTTGGCATCGTCATCGCTGGCGTTGCTTCTTTAGTTATTAAGGCATTCGCTTAATCAAATTGACTTCGGATTTTAGCCGACTGTTTCGACCACTCAGTAAACGTGCTGGCCGCCGTTGACGAAGATTTCGGTGCCGGTGACATAGGCAGCGTCGTCACTGCACAGAAAGAAGATCGTGCCGGCAACGTCGGACGGCACGCCGAGCCGGTGCAGCGGGATGCGCGGCAGCAAAATCTCGGTCTCGGGCGACAGCATCGCGGTTTCGATCTCGCCGGGCGCGACAGCGTTGACGCGCACGCCCTGCTCGGCGAACTCGGCCGCCATCTCGCGGGTCAGCGCCGAGAGCGCTGCCTTCGAGGTTGAATAGGCCGAGCCGGCAAACGGATGCACGCGGCGCCCGGCGATCGAGGTGACGTTGACGATCGCCCCCTTGGCCCGGGCCAAGGCGACCGCAAAGGCGCGCGACAGGATCAGCGGCACGAAGAAATTGAGATGGAACACGCGGCGCCAATCGTCGAGGTCGCCGTTGAGCACGCCGAGGCGTTCATGCGTCGGCGTCTTTGGCGACACCCCGGCATTGTTGACGAGGGCGTCGAGCCGACCATCGAGAAATTCCTCGGCTTCGGCGACAAAGCGATCGAGATCGTCGGGGTCGCCGAGATCGGCGGTGATGTGATGGGTCCAGTTCGGGTCGCGCTTGCATTCGGGCGGCACCGCCTCACGCGAGCAGGTGACGATGCGCCAGCCGGCGTCGCTGAAGCGCTTGACCGTGGCGTGGCCGATGCCGCGGCTGGCGCCGGTCAACAGCAGGACCTTGCGCTCGCCGGGAAGGATGGCGGTCGTCATCGCGCGCCGACCCGCCGCGGAAAATTCGCGCGCGGCTCTTCGATCCCCTCGGGATCCTGATGGATGATGATCTCGGCGTTGGGATAGGCCGCGCTCAGCCGGGCCTCGACCTCGTCGGAGATCTCGTGCGCCTGTTTCAGGCTCATATTGCCGTCCATTTCGAGATGCACCTGGATAAAGGCGGTCGGACCCGCGACGCGGGTGCGCAAATCGTGCGCCGCGGCAACTTGCGGGTGCGATTGCGCGATCGCCCGGATCTTTTCGCGGTTGTCGTCGGACAATTCGTGGTCCATCAGCTGGAACAGCGACATCCGCGCGAGCCGCGCTGCCGACCAAACGATCCACAACCCGATGCCGATGCCGAACATCGGGTCTACCCGTTCGATGCGGAAAATGCCGCCGAGAATGAGCGCCAGCAGAACGCTGCCGTTCAGCACCAAATCGCTGCGGTAATGCAATTCGTCGGCGCTGATTGCGATCGAGCCGGTGCGGTGCACGACATGGCGCTGATAGGTCACGAGCGCCACGGTCATGACCATCGCAAACACGACCACGACAATGCCCACCGGCGGGTTCTCGACCGGTGTCGGATGCAACAGCCGGCGCACGCCCTCGGCGAGCAGCAGGAGCGCGCTGCCCGTGATGAACGCCGACTGGCCGAGGACGGCGAGCGGCTCGGCCTTGCCGTGGCCAAAGCGATGCTCGCGGTCCGCCGGGATCATCGCATGCCGCACGGCAACGAGGTTGAAGATCGAGGCGGCGGCGTCGAGCAGCGAATCGGTGAGGCTCGACAACAGCGCCACCGACCCGGTGTCGAGCCAGGCGACAAACTTGGCGGCGATCAGGATCGCCGCGACCGCGACCGAGGCATAGGTCGCGCGCCGGCGCAGCCGGTCGGCCGCGGGGCCGTAAATCAAGGGTAGAGGCGCTGCCGCCGCCATCCCGCGCCCTCGCGGACAAACAGCCACCGGTCGTGCAGCCGCGACGGCCGCTCCTGCCAAAATTCGATACGCCGCGGCACGATGCGAAAGCCCGACCAGAAGGGCGGCCGCGGCACATCGCTGTCGCCCGCGGCGAAACGGCGGGAGAAGGTTTCGAACCGGTCTTCAAGCACGGCGCGGCTCGCCAGCGGGCGCGACTGGTCCGAGGCCCAGGCGCCGATCCGGCTGTCGCGCGGGCGGCTCGCGAAATAGGCGTCGGCTTCGGCCGCCGAGACCGGCTCGGCGGTTCCCTCGATCCGCACTTGGCGGCGCAGCACCTTCCACAAAAAGCACAGCGCGGCCTGTGGGTTTTCGAGCAATTCCAGAGATTTGCGGCTTTCGAGATTGGTGTAGAAAGCAAAGCCGCGGCTGTCGAAACCCTTCAGTAGAATCATGCGCGCTGACGGAACGCCGCCCTTGGTTGCGGTCGCCAAGGTCACCGCATGCGGGTCGGGCTCCTCCCGCTGGGCCGTGTCATACCAACGGGCAAAAGGAGCGAAGGGCTCGGTATCGGCGATTTCGTCCATCTTTGCTGAGCTTGCGCACATCTAATGGGCGCGCTCCCGACGCTTGGCGCCCAGTGCTTTTTCCGCGGTGCGGCACCCCCACCCTGACCCTCCCCCGCTGGCGGGGGAAGGAAGGGAGCGGGCCGGGCGGGCGCGGACGTCCCAGACCCACGGTGTCATATCTCTGACGGCTTCCATCAGCGTGAGCCAATCTTCTCGCCGGCATGGTGCCGGCTGCGCCGCAGCGCCGGCATCGGGGCCGCGCTTTCGCCGATCAGCTCGGCGAGCGCCAATTGCATCGCCGCGGCCTCGGCATCGGCGATCCGCGCCAGCGCCGGCGCCACTTGGCGCTGCCACGGCGCCGCGATCCGATCGCCGGTCCAGGCGCCGGCAAACGGCATGTGCAATGCCTGATAGAGGTCACCGAGGGTGGCGGCCTTCGGGTCCCAGGCGAGCACCCAATTGCCGCCCTGGGTATGCGCCACAAAACCGGCTTCGACCAGCGGCTTGACGTGCTCGTCGATGACCGTCGTCGCCACTCCGAGATCGACGGCGAGCGCCACCGTCGTGACTGTCCGGCCATGCTGCTGGGCGCGTGCGAGTGCCGCAATCAGCGCGAGGCTGAGCCCGAGATGGATGCCGCCGGGCGACCTCTTGCCAAGGCGCTCATCGATGCGCCAATGCGGCAAGGCTGCCGCGACCACGGCGCCGAGCAGCACCGCCATCCACGAAATATACATCCACAACAGAAAGATCGGGATCGCCGCGAGCGCGCCGTAGACGGTCTGGTACCAGGACATGGCGCCGATATAGGCGGTGAACCCGACCTTCAGGATTTCGATCGCGACCGTGGCGATCAGCGCGCCGACGCAGCCGTCGCGCCACCGCACCGCGCAATTCGGAATGAGCCAATAGAGCAGGTTCAGCGCGAGAAATTCGAGCAGCGCCGGCACCGCCCGCGCCAACCCGTGCAGCCAGCCGCTGGCGATCCACTGCGCCGCCTGCTGGCCAAAGCCGGCGCGGCTCGCGGCGATCTCGAAATAGGTCGACAGCGACAGGCTGATCCCGACCAAGAGCGGCCCGAGTGTGATCAAGGTCCAATAAGCGAGCACGCGCTGCCCCCAGGGCCGCGCCGAGGTCACCCGCCAGATCAGATTGAGCTGGTCCTCGACCGTCACCAGCAGTAGCACCCCGGTGGCGGCAATGCCGATGACGCCGATCGCCGTCGTCTGCGCCGCGGAGTTGGTGAAGGCGCTAAACCAATAGGCCGCCTGCTCGCCGATCGACGGCACGAAATTGCGGAACACCAGCGCCAGGAGCTGGTCGTGCACCTTGGCGAAAATCGGGAAGGCCGACAATGAGCCGAGCGCGATTGCGGCCAGCGGCACCAGCGACACCAGCGTCGTATAGCTCAGCGCGCCCGAGGCGGCAAAACAGCCGTCGGCGTTGAAGCGGCGCAGGGAATAGAGCGCGAAGGCCGCCATCGTCGCCGCCCGCCGGCGCAAGCCGCCGCGGCCCGCGCCGTTGGGCCCCTCGTCGTCCGCGCGCGTCATGCTCAGAGCCTACGAGCCTCCTGCGCCGTAAACAAGGAGACGAGGCTGGCGATCCTACCGCTGCGCGCCGATTGGCCGCGTCCGCCGGGTTCGTGTAGGATGGCCGGCAGGCGGGGATGGGGACGACGATGCCGCTGATGGCGGGAAAGCAGGGCTTGGTCATGGGTGTCGCCAACGAGCGCTCGATCGCGTGGGGCATCGCCAAGGCGCTGTCGGCGGAAGGGGCGGCGCTCGCCTTCACCTATCAGGGCGAGGCGCTCGGCCGGCGGGTGCGGCCGCTCGCCGCCAGCGCCGGCAGCGACTTTGTCGTTGAATGCGACGTCACCGACGAGGCGAGCCTCGACCGGGTGTTTACCGCGATCGAAGAGCGCTGGGGCCGGCTCGATTTTGCCGTGCACGCGATCGGCGGCACCGACCCCAATGCGCTCAGGGGAAAATACGTCGATACAACGCGCGAAAACTTTCTCCGCACGCTCGATATTTCCTGCTTCTCGTTCACCGATATCTGCCGACGCGCGGCACCGCTGATGCCGGATGGCGGCAGCCTGCTGACCCTGACCTATTACGGCGCCGAGCGGGTCATGCCGAACTACAACGTCATGGGGGTGGCCAAAGCAGCGCTGGAGGCCAGCGTGCGCTATCTTGCGGTCGATCTGGGCGGGCAAAACATCCGCGTCAACGCGATCTCGGCCGGGCCGATCAAGACCTTGGCCGCCTCGGGGATCGGCGATTTCCGCTATATCCTCAAATGGAACCAGTACAATTCACCCTTGAAGCGCAACGTCACGACCGACGAGGTCGGCGGCGCCGGCGTCTATCTGTTAAGCGATTTGTCGGCGGGCGTCACCGGCGAGGTCCACCATGTCGATTGCGGCTATCACGTCGTCGGCATGAAAGCCGTCGACGCGCCGGACATCTCGGTGGTGTGAGATGACCGTTTACGGACGTTTTCTGCTAGCCCCGCCCCCTCCCTTCCCTCCCCCGCCTGCGGGGGAGGGTCGCCCCCTCCCATTCCCTCCCCCGCCTGCGGGGGAGGGTTAGGGTGGGAGTGGCAGGGGCGCTGAGGCCATGGCTGGCAACAGTTTCGGTACCTTGTTCCGGTTCACGACCTGGGGGGAAAGCCACGGGCCGGCGATCGGCGTGGTCGTCGATGGCGTACCGCCTCGGCTGGAGCTCGCCGAGTCCGACATCCAGATCTGGCTCGACAAGCGCAAGCCCGGCCAGTCACGGTTTACGACACAGCGCCGCGAGGACGATCTGGTCCGCATCATGAGCGGCGTCTTTGACGGGGTGACGACCGGGACGCCGATCCAGCTCTTGATCGAAAATACCGATCAGCGCTCGAGGGATTACCGCAACATCGCCGACCGGTTCCGCCCGGGTCACGCCGACTACACTTACTGGAAAAAATATGGGGTGCGCGATTATCGCGGCGGCGGCCGGGCCTCGGCCCGCGAGACCGCTTCGCGCGTCGCCGCCGGCGCAGTCGCGCGCAAGGTGCTGGGCCCCGGCATCAGGGTCCGCGGCGCGCTGGTGCAGATCGGCCCGCACCGCATCGACCGCGACGCCTGGGATTGGCGGGCGGTCGAGGAGAACCCGTTCTGGTGCCCGGACAGGGCGACGGCGCTCAAATGGGCCGATTACGTCGATCAGGTGCGCAAATCCGGCTCCTCGGCCGGAGCCGTCATCGAGATCGTCGCAAGCGGCGTCCCTGCCGGCCTCGGCGAGCCGGTCTACGACAAGCTCGACGGCGATCTCGCTCGCGCGCTGATGACGATCAACGCGGTTAAAGGGGTCGAGATCGGCGCCGGGTTTGCCGCCGCAGCACTTGGCGGCGAGGAAAACGCCGACGAAATGCGGATCGAGAACGGCCGCGTCGTCTTTTTGTCGAACAACGCCGGCGGCATCCTGGGCGGCATCTCGACGGGACAGGACATCGTCGCCCGCTTTGCGGTCAAGCCGACGAGCTCGATCCCGACCCCGATGCGTACGATCGACACCGAAGGCAACGAGGTCGAGATCGCCACCCACGGCCGGCACGACCCATGCGTCGGCATTCGCGCGGTGCCGGTCGGCGAGGCGATGGTGGCCTGCGTGCTTGCCGACCATCTGTTGCGCCACCGCGCGCTGGGCGGTGCGGTCTGACCCGTCTCAGGCGCCTCATCGTCGGATTTTTCGCGGCGATCGGCCTGCTGGCGGTGCTGCTCGCCGTCGCCGGCGGGCTGCTCGCCTGGCGTCTCGCGCCGCGACCGGCTGCGTTGCCGGACACCATCCTGATCACCGCCGATCTGACCAAGGGGCTTGCCGACAATGCCGGCGAGGATCGGCTGCTGCAGCTCCTGACCGGCACCGAGCCGACTTTGCGCGACTTTCTCGACGGGATCGAGCGGGCGACGACTGATCCGCGGGTCAAAGGGCTCGTCGCCGTCGTCGGCCCCGACACGCTGGGGCTCGGCGAAACCCAGCAGGTGCGCGATGCGATTGCCGCCTTTCGCGCCAAAGGCAAATTCGCCGTCGCCTACGCCGACAGCTTTGGTGAGTTTGGTCCGGGCACGCGCCCCTATTACCTGGCGACCGCCTTCGACGAAATCTGGCTGCAGCCGATGGGCAATGTCGGGCTCACCGGGCTTTATTCGCAGGTCCCGTTTCTCAAAGGCACGCTCGACCTGTTGGGAATCGCCCCCGAATTCGATCATCGCGAAGAATACAAGACCGCGATGAACGTATTGACCGAAACCAGGATGACGCCACCGCACCGCCAAGAGGTCGAGGCGCTGCTCGCTTCGCTCGGCGGCCAGATCGTCGACGGCATCGCGCAAGGCCGCAAGCTGGCGCCGCAGGCGGTGCGCAGCACGATCGACCGCGGACCGTTCTTGGCCGACGAGGCGCGCCAGGCAAAGCTCGTCGATCGGCTCGGCTACCGTGACCAGGCACTTGCGGCGGCGCGACAACGCGCCGGCAGCGATGCGCAACCGGTCAGGCTTGCGCGCTATCTCGACCGCGCCGGGCATCCGAATGCGAATGGCGAGCGCATCGCGCTGATCTACGGCAACGGCCTTATCGTGCGCGGCGGCGGCTCGACCGACCTCCTGGCCGGGTCGAAGGAAATGGCGGCGGAGGCGACCGGCCGCGCCTTTCGCGCCGCGATCCGCGACCGGCGGGTGCGCGCCATCCTGTTCCGCATCGACAGCCCCGGCGGCTCGGTCGTCGCCTCGGAATCGATCTGGCGCGACGTCGTCTATGCCCGCGAGCACGGCAAGCCGGTCATCGTGTCGATGGGCGACGTCGCCGGCTCCGGCGGCTACTATGTTGCCGCGGCGGCGGACAAGATCATCGCCGAGCCGGCAACCTTGACCGGCTCGATCGGCGTCCTCGCCGGCAAGCTCGTCATCGGCAAATTGCTCGACAAGATCGGGGTCTCGACCGATTCGGCACAGCTCGGCACCAATGCCGCGATGTTCAGCGCGACCAGCGAATTCTCGGCCCAGGCGCATGCCCGGCTCGAAGCCTTTCTCGACGACACCTACAAGGGTTTCAAGCAGCACGTCGCCGACGGCCGCCATATGTCGCCCGAAGCGGTCGAGGCGGTTGCCAAAGGCCGGGTCTGGACCGGCGAGGAGGCGAAGGCGCGCGGTCTCGTCGATGCGCTCGGCGGCTACGAAACGGCGCTCCGCCTCGCGCGGCAAGCCGCCGACATTCCGGCCGACGCGCCGATCGAATTGACCGTGTTCCCGCGCAAAAAAAGCACCCTCGAGCGGATCTTCGACCGCCTTTCGGGCGAAGAGCCGCAACCCGGCATCGCCGCCGGCCCGCTCGTCCGCGCGATCGCAAATTTGGCGCCGCTGGCCCAGCGCCTCGCGCTCCTGCTCGACGCGCCGGGACTCCTGGCCATGCCGCCGATCGCTCCGCCGAAATAGCGGGCGGCGTCGCCATTGCACGGCATTTTGGCTGGTGTCGGCCCCGTTGCGGCGAGAATCGCCCGTTCTGGACGGCGCCGCGTCAGCCGAGCGCCTTCAGCATCGCTTCGGCGCTTGATGCCTCGACTTGGCCCGGCTGAGCCTCGACGTTCAGCGATTTGACGACGCCGTTATCGACCAGCATCGAATAGCGCTTCGAGCGGACGCCGAGACCGGCTTTTGACAGGTCGAGCTCGAGCCCGAGCGCGCGGGCTAATTCGCCGCTGCCGTCGGCCAGCATCGTGACCTTGCCCTCGCTTTTCTGCTGCTTGCCCCAAGCGGTCAGCACCGCGGCATCGTTGACCGCAACGCAAGCGACCTCGTCCACTCCCTTTGCCTTGATCTCGGCCGCACGCTCGACAAAACCCGGCAGATGGCGCTGCGAGCAGGCCGGCGTGAAGGCGCCAGGCACGGCGAACAACGCCACCTTTTTGCCGCGGAAAAAATCGTCGGTGCTGACCTCTTTTGGTCCTTCGGATGTAACCTGCCGCAGCGTCGCCGACGGCAGCCGGTCGCCGACTTTGATCGTCATGAGCTTCCCTCCGATGGTGAAACGGGCCGGGCCGAGCGATAGCACAGGGCGACCGGGGCGGCAAACCCGGCGGCTGTCTTGGCCCGGAGCACACGCGATCGTGCGCACACCGACGCAATCAAATGCCTATATAGACGTATAAGCTCTATGAGGCGGGCGGCAATAAGGAGCGCTGCGCGATGAACGGTCGGAGTAGGGCGTGACCTCGCTCGCAGGCCAGCTGCTGGTGGCGATGCCGCAGATGGGCGACCCGCGCTTTGCCCGCTCGGTCATCTATATGTGTGCGCATAGCGACGATGCCGGGGCGATGGGGCTGGTCATCAACAAGCCGATCGGCTCGTTGACGATGGGCGAGCTGTTCGACCAGCTCGAGATCAACCCGCAAGGCACCGGCACCGCGCGCCCGGTCCATTTTGGCGGACCGGTCGAAACCGGCCGCGGCTTTGTGCTGCACACCGCCGATTACCAGGAGGAGGCGACCCTCCACGTCGAAGGCAATATCGCGGTGACGGCGACGATCGAGATCCTGCGCGCGATCGGCCGTGGGCAGGGGCCGCGGCAATGCCTGTTGGCGCTCGGCTACGCAGGCTGGGGGCCGGGCCAGCTCGATGCCGAGATCCAGGCCAATGGTTGGTTGTCGGTCGCGGCCGACGACGGGATCGTGTTCGATCCCGACTACGACGGCAAATGGCAGCGAGCGCTCGCCAAGCTCGGCATCGATTTGTCGATGCTCTCCACCGAAGCCGGCCGCGCCTGAGCGGACGCCTCCTATCCCCGCCCCGAGCCGCTGCGCGGGTCCTGTTGCAGGATCGCGAACAGCAGATGGTCCTGCCATTTGCCTTCGATACAGAGGTATTGGCGGGCGTAGCCTTCCTGCTGAAAGCCGGCCCGCATCAATAGCGCGCGGCTCGGCACATTGGTCGGCAGGCACGCCGCCTCGACCCGATGCAGGCGCAGCCGCTCGAAAGCAAAATCGAGGACCAACGGCAAGGCCGCGGTCATATAGCCCTGGCGGGCATGCGGCTCGCCGACCCAATAGCCGAGGCTCGCGGTCTCCGACACACCGCGCCGCACATTCGACAGGCCGATCCCGCCGACAAGCGCTTCGTCGTGGGCAAAGATAAAAAAATTGTAGGCCTGGTCGGTGCGCCAGTCCTCGGTGTAGCGGGCGATGCGGGCGCGAAAATTGGCGCGTGACAATGCATCGGGCGGCCAGATCGGCTCCCACGGCACCAGAAAATTTCGTGAGCCGGCGCGCAGGCTGGCCCAGGCCTCATAATCGCCGCGCTCGGGAAGACGCAAAAAGACCCGTTCGCCGCTGAGCCGGAACGGGTCCGCCCGAGCCAGAAAGAGGCGCGGGAAGGATTTGCGCTGCGGCGCCATCGCAGCGGTCAGGCGGCGAGCCGCGTGCGCACGCGGTCGAATTCCTCGAGCCCGGTGAGCGGCCCAAGCGCCGCCAGCGTCGGCGGCGCTGCGCCCCAGCCGGCGACGATACGGGCGATCGCCGCATCATCGACCGCCTCGATCCGGCTCACGATTTCGGGCGGGTCGAACGGTTTGCCGTGGATCAGCAGATGCTGCGCCATCTGCTCGCAACGCGCCGAGGTGCTTTCGAGCGACATCAAGAGGCCGGCCTTCATCTGCGTCTTGGCTCGCGCCAGCTCGACCGGGGTCAACCCGTCCCGGAGCCGCAGCGCCTCTTCGCACAATGCCGGCACCAATTCGGCCGCTTCCTCTTCCCCGGTGCCGGCGTAAATGCCGAAGAGGCCGGCGTCGCGGTAGCTGTGGACGAAGGAATGGATCGCGTAGACGAGGCCCTTCTTCTCGCGGATCTGCTGGAAGAGTCGCGACGACATGCCGCCGCCAAACGCCGTCGACAGCACCGCGGCGGCGAAATAGTCCGGGTCGCCGAGCACCGGGCCGGGAAAGCCCAGCACCAGATGCAGTTGCTCGAGCTCGCGCGCCTCGCGCCGGTCGCCGCCCTCGTAGCGCGCCGGCTCCGTCGTGAGCGGCAGCTCGGCTGGAACATCCGAGAGCAGCTTTTCGGCAAGCGCCACCAGACGGTCGTGGTCGAGATTGCCCGAGGCCGCCAACACCATGCGCGAGGCGCTGTAATGGCCGCGCAAGTAATCGACAATCGCCTCGCGGCCGAGCCGCCGAATGATCTCCGGACGCCCCAATACCGGCCGGCCCATCGGCTGGTCGGGATAGGCGCATTCCTGGAAATGGTCGAAGATGATGTCGTCGGGCGTGTCGTTGGCCTGGCCGATCTCCTGCAGGATCACGGTGCGCTCGCGCTCGAGCTCATCGGCCGCGAAGGTCGAGTTCTGCAAAATGTCGGCGAGGATATCGAGGGCGAGCGGCACATCCTCCTTCAGCACCTTGGCGTAATACGCGGTGCTCTCGCGCGAGGTATAGGCGTTCAGATGGCCGCCGACCGCCTCGATCTCCTCGGCGATGGCGAGAGCGCTGCGCCGCTCGGTGCCCTTGAACGCCATGTGCTCGAGAAAATGCGCGGCCCCATTGATCGCTGCCGGCTCGTGGCGAGTACCAACATCGACCCAAATGCCGAGCGAGACCGTGTCCACGGTATCGACCCGGTCGGTCGCGACGCGCAGCCCGTTCTTCAAGGTTGAAACGCGTGTCGTCATTTGATTCTCCGGGCACGGCGCGCATGCGCGCAAATAAAGCTTCCGACGGCGCTAAGATCGTTCGGCAGCACGGTGATCCGCTCGCGCCGATCGAAAAGATCGCCGAGGGCGGGCGGCAGGGCCGGGCGGATGCCGGTCGCACGCTCGACCGCGTCCGGGAATTTCGCCGGATGGGCAGAGGCGAGCGCGATCATAGGCGCGCCTTTGGGGGCAGCGGCGATTTCGGCGCGGGCGGCGGCGACCGCAACCGCGGTATGCGGATCGATCAGCATACCCGCGCGGGCATGGGTTTCGGCGATCGTGCGCATGGTCAGAGTGTCGTCCACCCGATGTCCGGAAAACAAGCCGCGCGCCGCGCGCCATGCCTGACCGTCTTCGTGCAGGGTCCCGGTGCGCCGGAAAACGCCCATCGCCTCGGCGACGGCCGCTCCGTTGCGGCCTTTCAGCTCGAACAACAGCCGCTCGAAATTGCTCGCCACCTGGATGTCCATGCTCGGGCTCAGGCTCGGCTCGACCGCCGCCACGCTCATCACTCCGCTCGCCAAGTAACGGGCAAGGATATCGTTCTTATTGGTGCCGATTGCCAGGCGCTCGACCGGCAGCCCCATGCGGCGGGCGATGTGTCCGGCATAGACATTGCCGAAATTGCCGGTCGGCACGCTGAACGACACCGGCCGCGCCGGGCCGCCGAGCGCCGCGGCGGCTGCAAAATAATAGACGGTCTGCGCGGCGATCCGCGCCCAGTTGATCGAGTTGACCGCGGCGAGATTGAGGTTCGCCCGCAGCTCGGCGTCGGCAAACAGCGCTTTGACCAGGTCCTGGCAATCGTCGAAAGTGCCTTCGATCGCGACCGCATGCGCGTTTGCCGCCTCGACCGTCGTCATCTGGCGCCGCTGCACCTCGGACACCCGGCCGTGCGGGTAGAGCACAAAGATGTCGATCGCCTCGCGGTCGCGGCAGGCGGCGATTGCCGCCGATCCGGTGTCGCCCGAGGTCGCGGCAATGACCGTCGCATGCTCCCGCCGCCGCGCCAATGCCCGATCGAAGAGCCGTCCGACGAATTGCAGGGCGAGGTCCTTGAACGCCAGCGTCGGGCCGTGAAACAGCTCCAAAAGCCATAGCCGCTCGTCGAGCTGGACGAGCGGCGCCACCGCGGCGTGGCGAAACTCGCGATAAGCCGCGGTTGCAAGGCTTTGCAGCTCGTCCGCGACAAGCTCGGCGCCGGCAAACAGTCCAACCAGTCGCGCGGCCAGCTCGGCATAGGGGAGGCCGGAAAAGCCGTGCAGCGCGGCTTGATCGAGCCCGGGCAGCTCGGCCGGCACAAAAAGGCCTCCGTCCTCGGCAAGCCCCTTCAGCAGCACATCGGTGAACCCGAGCGGGCTCGGCCGCGGCCGGATGCTGCGCGTGCTGAGATATTCCACGACGGCGCAACGTAGTCTTGCGGCGGCGTCGCTGCAACCTCCGGTCCGGTGAACCCGCGGCGCTGGCAGGGTGTTCGCAGCTGCGACACCTGGAAGAGGATCCACAATGAAATTCATGTTGATAGCGGCATGCTGCACGATCGGGTTGCTCGGCTCGATTTCGGCGCCGGCACGCGCCGCCGGTTGCCTAAAAGGCGCGGTCGTCGGCGGTGTTGCCGGACACTTCGCCGGTCATCACGGGCTGATCGGCGCCGGCGCCGGCTGCATCATCGGCCACCACGAGGCGGCAAAGCACGCCCGCGAGCAGCAGCAAAAGTCGCAGACGCAGCCAAACTCGAATACCGGCCACTGAGACAGAAATCACGGCGGTTTGATCGCCAAAAGCGATCGTTAACACGGTTCGGCGGGTTAAGCTGGCACAAGTGAACAAACCGCCGCGAGCGGCCAGCCATGGATCCGCGCAAGTTTCAAGACCCGTTCGTTACCGCCGGCGGTGACCGGCGCGCGCAGGTGGCGCTCGTCGGTCTCGAAACGCTGTGGCTCAACACCGGCACCTTGTGCAACCTGACCTGCGGCCATTGCTACATCGAGTCATCGCCAAAGAACGACCGGCTCGTCTATTTGAGCGCGGCCGAAGCCAGCGAATTTTTCGACGAAATCGAGAGGTCGGGCCTGCCGACCTCGCTGATCGGCTTTACCGGCGGCGAGCCGTTTATGAACCCGGAATTGCCGGCGATGCTCGAAGACGCGCTCGTCCGCGGTTTTCGTGCGCTCGTTCTGACTAACGCGATGCGGCCCATGGCCAAATGCAAGCCGGCATTGCTGCGGCTCAACAAACGCTTTGGCGAGCGGCTGACGATCCGGGTCTCGATCGACCATTACGGGCGTCGGATCCACGAGGAAGAACGTGGCCGGCGCAGCTGGCAGCCGACGATCGACGGGTTGCTGTGGCTCGCCCGCAACGGGTTCTCGCTGCACGTCGCGAGCCGCCGCCTGTCGGGCGAATCGGAAGCCGAAATCCGCGCCGGCTTTGCCCGGCTTTTTGCCGAGCTCGCGGTCGCGATCGACGCCGACGATCCGGTGGCATTGATGGTCTTTCCCGAGATGGACACCGCCGCGGACGTGCCGGAGATCACCGAGGCGTGCTGGGGCATCCTCGGCAAATCGCCGCACAGCGTGATGTGCGCGAGCGCCCGCATGGTGGTCAAGCGCAAGGGTGCTGCGCGCCCGGCGGTGCTCGCCTGCACGCTATTGCCTTACGACGAGCGCTTCGAATTGGGCCCGACCCTCGCTGCGGCGAGCGGTGCGGTGCCGCTCAACCACCCGCATTGCGCCAAATTCTGTGTGCTGGGCGGCGCCGCCTGCAGCCGCGGCTAGCGCACCGACGCAGCCGCACCACAGCGAGCGCTGCAATGCGAGCTCGCAACCTCAAAACCCGAGCGCCGCGGTCTGGCCCAGGACCTCGGTCGAGCCCTCCCAGATCATCCGCACGGCGACAAAGGCGATGATGCCGAGACCGACCCACGATATCCAAAAATGCCGATCGAGCAGCCGCGCGATGACGGTCGAGGCGACGCCCATCAGCGCGACCGAAAGGACGAGGCCGAACGCCAGCACCCAGAAATGGTCGCGCGCGGTCCCGGCGACGGCGAGGACGTTGTCGAGCGACATCGACACATCGGCGAGAACGATGCGAAACAGCACCTCCCGCGCGCTCTTGCGCTGCAGCACCCGTGTCGCGCCGCGACACTCGAGCATCTGCTTCGCCTGCTCGGCGCGCCGGGCTTCGCGCAGCTCGCGAAACATTTTCCAGGCCACCCACAGCAGCAGCACGCCGCCGGCCAAGGTGAGCCCGATGATTTCCAGCAGCTTGGCCGTGTAGTATGCGAACAGGATGCGCAGCACCGTGGCCGCGGCGATACCGAGCGCGATCACGCGGCGCTGCTGCTTGGGCGGCAGCCCGGCGGCGGCCATGCCGACCACGACCGCATTGTCGCCGGCGAGCACCACGTCGATGATGACCACCGACAACAGCGCGCTGAGTTGATTTACCCCGATCGGCACCCTCGCCACATAGGCACTGATGCGCGGATCGTCGAGGCTGTCGGCGAGATCGGAGCAGGCTGCGCCGCTCGCCGCCGCTCGTCTCTCGGGGTTTTATGCCGCCGCCTTTCTGGTAAACGGCATCCAGCTCCCGTTCTGGCCGGTCTGGCTCGCGGCGCGCGGCCTCGGCCCGCGCGAGATCGCGTTTCTGTTCGCCGCCGCGATCTGGGCAAAGGTTGCCACCGCACCCGCTATCGGCATGATCGCCGACCGGCTCGGGCAGCGCCGCGCGGTCATGGCCGCGCTCGCCGCCGCCGCGCTCGCCGCCTATTTGGGGCTGTTCTGGACCGCGGGGCTCGCTGCGCTTCTGGCTCTCAACCTGTTGGCGCTGACCGCGCAATCGGCATTGATGCCGCTCGGCGATGCGGTGGCGCTCGGGTTTTCCCGCACGCGCACTCTCGATTATGGGCGTGTCCGAGTCTGGGGCTCGGTCAGTTTTATCCTGGCTTCGCTCGTCGCCGGCAGGGTGCTCGCCGCGAGCTCGTCGGAGCGGGTGCTGCCGTTGGTGCTCGGCGCCTCGACGCTGTTGCTGCTGGCCTGCCTGGGAGTGCCGGCGCTGCCCGAAAGCAACCGCGGCGCGCAGCGCGCGGCATGGCACAGCCTTGGCGGCGTCGCCGCAAATCCGCGCTTCTGGGGCGTCGTCGCAACCGCCGCGGCATTGCAGGCGAGCCATCAGGTCTATTACGGGTTCGGCACCCTCTACTGGCGCTCGCTCGGTTTTTCCGACACCGCGGTGGGCTGGCTCTGGGCCGAGGGGGTGCTGGCCGAGATTGTGCTGTTTTGGCAGGGCGGCCGGCTCGTCGCTCGATTGGGTCCCGCCGGATTGATGGCGCTGGGCGGTGCGGCGGGGGTTGTGCGCTGGACGCTCGCCGCCGCGCTGCCGGGCCTGCCGGCCGCCGCAGCGCTGCAATTGCTGCATGCGCTGACTTTCGGCGCGAGTCATCTCGGCACCATGTATTTTCTGTCGCGCATCATCGTTCCCGAGTCGGCGGCCGGCGCACAAACAATCTACGCGGCGGTGTCCTCGGGCTTCGGCGGCGGCCTCGTCATGCTGGCCGCCGGCGCGCTCTACGCTTTATACGGGGGGCACGCCTACCTCTTTATGGCGCTGCTGTCTGCGGTCGGGCTTGCCGGCGCCGTTCGGCTCGGCCGCCCTCCGCCCTCCCGGAGAACGCCCGCTACCGACCGCACCTCGGATGCGTAACCGTGGCGGTTGCGATATGAGCGACCGCATAATCGTGGAAACCCTTGGAGTCGAGGGTGCTCGCGAGCTTGAGCATTTGCGCCGCCTGCTGGCACACTTGGACGGTCGGCATCGCCCCCTGCTTCAGCGAAATCTCGTTGGCAAGGCTGGTATTCCAGGCGTCGAACTTGCCTTGCGCGTTGCGAAAGCCGGCGCGCCGAAAATGGGCGATCATTTCCTTTTGGTAAGCGATGATCGCGTTCTTGTTGCGCGCGCGAAACTCGCCATAAACCGGATCGCGGCAGGCTGAACTGACCACCATCAGATTGGTCTGAAACAACAGCGCCTGCTCGGCCTCCAAATCCGCCTGCGAATAGCAATCCCGGTCGGCCGCCGCCGCCGGCAGCATACCGGCCGCGACCAGCAGCGCCGCCGCCAGGAGCATCTTCCCCATCGTACTTCCCCCGAATGAACTTCACGAGCGAGACAGCATACCCAGCCGCTCGCGGCATTCAAGAGAAACCGCAACGCGACCGCCCGCTCGGCAAAGAACACACCCGGCTAGTTGGGCGTAAAACCCGCGCCAATACTCAACCATCGATTGCCACAGGCTCTCGCCCGCGATCAACGGATATTCTATCCTGACAGCGAGGAGCGATGCCGCTATTACAGCAAGCGGGGACGCGGATGATCGTGCTGTTTACCGATTTCGGTCTTGCCGGCCCCTATATCGGGCAGGTCAAGGCGGTGCTGCACCGTGAGGCGCCGGGGTCGGCGGTCATCGATTTGTTCGCTGATCTGGCGCCCGGCCTGCCAAAGCCTGCCGCCTATCTCCTCGCCGCCTATGCGTCTTGGTTTGCCACCGGCACGGTTTTTGTCGCCGTCGTCGATCCCGGCGTCGGCGGCAGCCGAGGTGCCGTGGTGGTCGAAGCCGATGGCCGCATTTATGTCGGCCCGGACAACGGTCTCTTCGAATTGGTGCTGCGTCGCGCCGTGACATCTCGCGGTTGGGAGATCGCCTGGCGACCCGAGGCATTGTCGGCAACGTTTCACGGCCGCGACCTGTTCGCCCCGATGGCGGCCCGGCTGCGCCGCGGCGATGCGCCCGAAACCCTGTTGCGCGACGGCCAAATCCGCCGCCGTCCGGAATGGCCGGACGACTTGCCCGAGATCGTCTACATTGACGGGTTCGGCAACGCCATAACGGGGCTGCGCGCCGCCATGCTGCGCGAGGGCGTTCGGCTCGGCGCGGGCGGCCGCAAACTATCCCGCGCCCGGACCTTTTCCGATGTCCCGCCGGGCGCGGCCTTTTGGTATGAAAATTCGAACGGGCTCGCCGAAATCGCCGTCAATGGCGGCCGCGCCGACCGCGTGCTCGGCCTCGCCATCGGCAGCCCGGTGGCGATCCTCGCGCCCGTCAAGATCGCGGCGCCGCCCGCGGGCCCGTTAAAAAAATCTTGAGCTGGCGTCGCTTTTGCAGCCGATGCATGAGCCCGACGCCAAGCGCAAACGCCACAAAAACCGCGAGCAGGCTGAGGCTGAACGAGTGGACGATGTCGCCAAGGACTGCGCGGAACGCGCCGCCGAGAAAATAACCGATCGTGATAAAGCAAGCCGCCCACAGCATCGCGGCCAACAAATTCAGCGATAGAAAGCGCTGCCAGCGAATCGCGCTCAACCCCATCGCAAACGACGACAAGTTGCGCACCCCGTAGATAAAGCGGAAGGACAGGATGAAAAGCGTGTTGTAGCGTTCGAGCCAGCGCAGCGCGCCTTCGACGCCGTTTTGCCAGCGCGGAAAGCGCCCCATCACCCCCGGTCCGAAATGGCGGCCGATCCAGAAATACGTTTGGTCGCCGGCAAAGCTGCCAAGCCCCGTCGCGGCGAGCAGCAGAAACGGATCGAGCAATCCCTGCGCCGCAGCAAAACCGGCAAAGAGCACGATCGTCTCGCCTTCGAGAAAGGTCCAGACAAACGCGATCGGGTAAAACCAGAAGCCGTATTCGGCGATGAGCTGGTTGATGTCCATTCCCCGACCGAATTTCCGCCGCCGCGGAGTCCCCTCAGCCACCTGCGTGTCATGCTAGGTTGTTCGAAGCCGATGGTCGAGCGGATTTGAAAACCCGGCGCCTGCCGTCGCCGCCAGCGGGGTTTCCCGTACGTCTCGGTCCCGGCTAATCTTTGGTGGAGCTGACCGGAGCTGGTGATGGCGGGCTTGTATTTCGACGAATTCCACGAGGGGCAGGTGTTCGAGCACCAGGCGACCCGCACCATCACGGAAATGGACAACGTGCTGTTCACCACCCTGACGATGAACCCGCAGCCGCTCCATCTCGACGCCGAATTTGCCAGGACGACCGAGTTCGGCCGGCCCCTCGTCAACAGCATTTTCACGCTGGGCCTCGTCATCGGCCTCAGTGTCGGCGACACGACCTTGGGCACCACGCTCGCCAATCTGGGGATGACCGAGGTGCGGTTCCCAAAGCCGGTGTTTCACGGCGACACCCTGCACGCGCGAACGGTCGTCTTCGGCAAGCGCAAGAGCCGCTCGCGTCCCGACGCCGGCATCGTCGAATTCGAGCATCAGGGCATCAACCAGCGCGGCGAGGTTGTCGCGATCTGCCGCCGCGCCGCGCTGATGCGATCCCGGCCGGCCGGGGGAGAAGGCTGAATGCGCTCGTTTTTGTTTGTTCCGGCCGACAGCGAACGCAAGCTCGCCCGCGCTCCCGAATCGGGCGCCGACGCGCTGATCCTTGATCTCGAAGATTCGGTGGTGCCGCAAAACCGACCGCTGGCCCGCGCGCAGGCGCGCGCTTTTCTCGAATCGACCGGCGCCGCCGCGTTCCGCCGCTGGGTGCGGATCAACCCGCTCGCTGGCGATGCCGCGCTCGACGATCTCGCCGCCGTCGCGCCCGTCCGGCCGGACGGCATCCTGCTGCCGAAATGCGTGCCCGAGGATTTGCGCCGGCTCGACCACTACCTCGACGCATTCGAGGCCGCTGCGGCGCTGCCGCGGGGCGCCATCCAAATCATCGCGATCGCCACCGAAACCCCAACGGCGCTGTTCGCGCTCGGCGGCTATGCCGGCGTCTCCGCGCGGCTCGCCGGCATTACCTGGGGTGCCGAAGACCTCGCCGCCTCGATCGGCGGCAACAACCGGCGGCTCGACGGTAGCTATGACGACATCTATCTGCTGGCGCGCTCGCTGTGCCTCGCCGCTGCCGCGGCGGCCGGGGTCGCGCCGATCGATACGATCTACACCGATTTTCGAGACGCCGAGGGGCTCGCCAGCGAGTGCGCCGCGGCGCGTCGCTCCGGCTTTACCGGCAAGATGGCGATCCATCCGGCGCAAATCGCCGCGATCAACACCGCCTTTTCGGTCGCCGAGGCGGAGCGCGCCTGGGCGCGCAAGGTGGTCGAGCTGTTCGCCGCAAATCCCGATGCCGGAACCATCGCGCTCGATGGCAAGATGCTCGACCGGCCGCATTTGACGCTCGCCCGCCGCCTCCTCGGGCTCGGCGCGCCATAAAGTTCAGCGGGCAGTCTCGTCGGCCCGCATGATTCGGTAGCGCACAACGGCGCTGAGCGGCTCGAGCACCAGCCCTTTCGCCGACAATGTCGGCAACCAGGCGGCGAGCACTGCCAAGGTCGGATCATGGGCGTGGCCGATGGCGATGGCGCTTCCGCGCCGTCTTGCCACATGCTCGAGGACGGCCAGTTGACGCGCGATCGCGGCCGGGGTGAGGTCGTCGTCGAGAAACACATCGCGCGCCGCGTGTGGTACCCCGTCCGCCGCCGCCAGCGCGATTCCGGTGCTCGCCGCGCTCGTCCGCGAATCGAGAAAAACCAGGCCGCGTGCTCGCAGCTCGCCAATGACCGCCGCCATCCCCCGCTTATCGGCGGTAAACCGGCTACCCATATGGTTGTTGATCCCGACATAGCCGGAAAAACGGTCGAGCCCCCAGCGCAGCCGGTCGACGATCGCCTGCTGAGAGAGCGACGTGTAGAGCGCATGGGGGCCGGGGTCTTCGCGCCGGTCGATCGCCTCCATCGGCACATGCAGCAACAGTTCGTGCCCGGCCCGATGCGCCGCTTCGGTCTGCGCGGGCAGGTCGCGGGCATAGGTCATGAATGAGAGGGTCAGCGGCCGCGGCAGCCGAATCGCCGCCGCGGTCCGCACCCGGTCAAGGCCGAGGTCGTCGAGCACCACGGCAACGAGCGGCCGACCATCGGTGGGCGCCGCGGGCACCGCAAATCGCAGCCAGGCGGGCTCGGCGCGCGGCGGCGCCGGCAATGGCGCCGGCGGCCGCAACATTGCTTCCTCTTTGGGCTTCTGCGCCGGTGCGGCCGGCTTTTTCACAAGCGGCGGCGGGGTTGCGCCGACGATCGCCGCGGGGGCGGCGCGCGGCACCGCCGGACGCGCCGGCTCGGTGCCGTGGCGCCACGGCGACATTGCGAGCCAAATCCCCGCGCCAACAAGCACCGGCAGAAGCACGAGCCCGATACGCCGACAGCCTGTTGCATGCCGCCGCAACACCCGCAAAAACCGGTGCCGCTTTGAGCGTCCGACGCGATGAGTGTGAGCGCCTGCCGTTTCCTGCCTCGCACCGGCTCAAAACTTCGGGATCAACTAAACCTCGCCGTCGGGCCCACCAAGCCACCGCTACCTTGAATGGCCGTCACGCGTCAAACGAGGGAAGGAGGCGCCTCGGTATTCGCTGTGCGCGGTTTCCGTCGAGTAGCGGCGGCTGATATAGTTACGCACCGGTGCGGATGGGCGCAGCATATGCGGGCGATCGATCAGCGGAGAACGGGCGCGTGGTCAGCGATCTGAAGGCGCTGATCGCCCAGGTTGCCCAGGGCAGGAGCCTCAGCGAGGGTGACGCCGAGGCGGCGTTCGACATCATCATGAGCGGCGACGCCACCCCCTCACAGATGGGCGGTTTTCTGATGGCGCTCCGGGTGCGCGGCGAGACTGTCGACGAGATCACCGGCGCGGCGCGGGCGATGCGGGCCAAAGCCCTGCGAATCGATGCGCCGCCGGGCACGATCGACACCTGCGGCACCGGCGGCGACGCCTCCGGCAGCTTCAACATTTCGACCGCGGCGGCGCTGGTCGCGGCCGGCTGCGGCGTCCCGGTCGCCAAGCATGGCAACCGCGCGCTCTCCTCGCGTTCGGGCTCGGCCGATGTGCTGACCGCGCTCGGTGTCAACATTGACGCCGATTTCACGGTAGTGCGCGATTGCTTGTGGCAGATCGGCATCGGCTTTCTGATGGCGCCGCGCCATCACAGCGCCACCCGCCATGTCGCGCCCACCCGCGTCGATCTTGGCACCCGGACGATCTTCAACCTGTTGGGCCCGTTGTCGAGCCCGGCCGGGGCGCGGCGTCAGCTGGTCGGCGTCTTCGCCCCCGAATGGGCGCGGCCGATGGCCGAAGTGCTGGGCCGGCTGGGCGCCGAGCGGGTCTGGGTGGTGCATGGCGACGGCCTCGATGAATTGAGCACGGCCGGGCCGACGACCGTCGCGGCGCTCGAAGACGGCAGGGTCGAAACCTTCGAGATCACCGCCGCCGATGCCGGCTTGCCGCAGGCCCGGCTCGGTGACCTCGCCGGCGGCGAGCCGCAGCACAACGCTGCGCTGATGCGCGATCTCTTGGGCGGCGCCGGCGGGCCGCTGCGCGACATCGTGCTGTTGAACAGCGCCGCCGCACTCCTCGTCGCCGGTCGCGCGGCGAGTCTCGCCAACGGGGTCGAGCTCGCCGCCCGCACCATCGATTCGGGTGCGGCGCGACAAGTGCTCGACGATCTCGTCGCGCGCACCAACGCACCCGCGGCGACCGAGGAAGCGCCGCGATGAACGATGTGCTGACCCACATCTGCATGGAAAAGCGCGCTCATGTCGCGCAAGCGAAAGCGGTCGTCTCCGAGGCGGCGCTGCTGGCGCGTCTTGCCGCGGCATCGGCGGTGCGGCCGTTTGCGGCGGCGCTCGAGCGCCGGCTCGGCGAGGGGCGCTACGGTCTAATCGCCGAGATTAAGAAAGCGTCGCCGAGCGCCGGGCTGATCCGTCCCGATTTCGACCCTCCGGCATTGGCGCAGGCCTATCTGGCGGGCGGTGCGGCCTGTCTTTCGGTGCTGACCGACACCCCGTTCTTCCAGGGCAGCGGCGACGATCTGCGCGCCGCCCGCACCGCCTGCACGCTGCCTGTGCTGCGCAAGGACTTTATTCTCGACCCCTACCAGATCCTCGAAAGCCGCGACCTTGGGGCAGATTGCGTGCTGCTGATCATGGCCGCATTGTCGGACCCGGAAGCGCGCGAGCTCGCCGTCGCCGCCACCGAGCTCGGACTCGATGTTTTGACCGAAGTCCACGACGCCGCCGAGCTCGATCGCGCCGTGGCGCTCGAGACCCGGCTCATCGGCATTAACAACCGTAATCTCAAAACCTTGGCGGTCGATCTTCACACGACGGAAGAGCTGGCGGCGCGGGTGCCCGGCGATCGGCTGGTTGTCGCCGAAAGCGGTATCCGAAGCCCGGACGATCTCGACCGCCTGGCCGCCGCCGGCGCACGTTGTTTTCTCGTCGGCGAGACGTTGATGCGCGAAAACGATGTCGCCGCCGCGACCCGGCGCCTGCTGCGGCTGCCCGATCTGACCCATCTCGACGCCGAAGGCCGCGCCCATATGGTCGATGTTTCGGCCAAGGACGAGACGTATCGAGAGGCCGTCGCCGGTGCGCGTGTTGTGATGCGCCCCGAGACTCTCGAACGCATTCGTTCGGGCAATGTCGCCAAGGGCGACGTGCTGGCGGTAGCGCGCCTCGCCGGCATCATGGCGGCTAAGCGCACCGCCGAGCTGATCCCGCTCTGCCACCCGCTGGCATTGACCTCAGTCGAGCTCGAGCTCGCCTGTTTGCCAGAAAAGACCGCGGTCGAGATCACCGCCACCTGCCGTTTGCGCGGCCGCACGGGTGTCGAAATTGAGGCGTTGACAGCGGCTTCGGTGGCGGCGCTGACAATCTACGACATGTGCAAGGCGATCGATCGCGGCATGGTTGTAACCGATCTTCGACTGCTGAAGAAATCAGGAGGTAAGTCAGGAAATTGGGAGGCGAAGCCGTGATTTCGGTTGAGGAAGCCCGCGCGCGTCTGCTGGCCCATGTCGATATCCTGCCGCCCGAGCAGGTCTCGCTCGCCGACGCGCTCGGCCGGGTGCTCGCCGAGGATGTCGCCGCCCGCCGCACCCAGCCGCCCTTCGCCGCCTCGGCGATGGACGGCTATGCCGTGCAGGCCGACGATCTGCGCCAAATCCCGACAACCTTGCGCATCGTCGCCGAGGTGCCGGCCGGGGCCGGGTTTGGCGGCCGGGTCGGACCGGGCGAAGCCGCACGCATCTTTACCGGCGCGCCGATGCCGGCCGGCACCGACACGGTGGTGATCCAGGAGGATGCCGAGCGGGATGGCGACCGGGTCCAGATCCGCGAAGCCGCGCCGCGTGGCCGATATGTTCGTCACGAGGGCCTCGATTTCGCTGAAGGCGATGTGCTGCTGCATGCCGGCCGGCGGCTCGCGGCGCGTGATATCGGCCTTTTGGCGGCGATGAACCGGCCGTGGCTGATGGTCCATCGTCGGCCGCGGATCGGTGTGCTGTCGACCGGCGACGAGATCGTCATGCCGGGCGACCCGATTGGCCCGCACCAGATCGTCAGCTCGAACAGCCTTGCGCTGGTCGCATTTGTTACGGCCTGCGGCGGGGTCGCGGTTTCGGTCGGCAACGCGCCCGACGATTCGACGGCGCTGCGCCGGATGGCTGCCGCCACCGCCGGGGTCGATTTGTTGGTGACCACCGGCGGCGCCTCGGTCGGCGAGCATGATTTGGTGCGCGAAGCGCTCGCCGAAGACGGGTTCGAGCTCGATTTCTGGCAAATCGCAATGCGGCCGGGGAAGCCCTTGATGGTCGGCAGATACCGAGGGACGCCGATGCTGGGCCTGCCTGGCAATCCGGTCTCGACCTTTGTCTGCGCGCTCCTGTTCCTCAAGCCGGCGCTCGACCGCATGAGCGGCCTGGTGGCGGCGGTAGGGCCGAACGAGACGGCGCGGCTCGGCGCCGACCTGTCGAAAAACGATCGGCGCCAGGATTACCTGCGCGCGCGGCTTGCCCACGCCGCGGACGGCGCCGAGGAGGTGTTCCCGTTCGAGGTCCAGGACAGCTCGATGATGCGGTCGCTTTCGGCCGCCGACTGCCTCGTCGTGCGCCCGCCGCACGCAGCCGCCGCGGCGGCTGGAACGATGGTGCCGATCGTCCGCTTTCCCGCGGACGCGCTGCCTGTCTAGGGCGCCGCAAGAACGACACTTGACGCGGCTCGCGAACTAAACTAGAACGCATCCAGCGTTTAGGATTCGTTCTGTCTGCACTATGAGGGTCCCATGCTGACCGTCAAGCAGCGCGAGCTGCTGCTGTTCATTAATCAAAGGCTGACCGCGACCGGCGTCTCGCCATCCTTCGACGAGATGAAGGACGCGCTTAACCTCAAATCGAAATCAGGCATTCATCGGCTCGTCAGCGGGCTCGAGGAGCGCGGTTTTATTCGCCGGCTGCCGCATCGCGCCCGTGCGCTCGAAGTCCTGAAATTGCCCGAATCGACCGCGGTCGGCCCTGCCTCCGAGCGCGCCGGCCGTTTCTCGCCGACGGTGATCCGCGGCGACTTTTCCGGGTCGCTGTCGGGCGCTCCAGCGGCGCCCAATGTCGAGGCGGTCGATTTGCCGCTCTATGGCCGCATCGCCGCCGGCACCCCGATCGAAGCGCTGCGCGATCAGAGCACGACGATCGGCGTGCCGACGACCCTACTCGGCGCCGGCGAGCATTACGCGCTCGAAGTTGCCGGCGACAGCATGATCGACGCCGGGATTCTCGATGGCGACACGGTCATCATCCAGCGCAGCGACACCGCCGAGAACGGGACCGTCGTCGTCGCCCTGATCGACGACCAGGAGGTGACGCTGAAGCGGATGCGCCGGCGCGGCGCCTCGATCGCTCTCGAGCCGGCCAACAAGGCGTACGAGACGCGAATCTTCGGCCCCGACCGCGTCAAGGTCCAGGGCCGTCTCGTCGGTCTCTTCCGCCACTACTGAGAGAGCGCGGCAGATCTGGCCGGGGCTGCCGCTCCCCTTGTCGGGATGCGGCGCTCGCGCTCTATTTTATGACTGGTTGTGGGGGTGGCCGATCGGGAGGAAGCGATGCTGGGACTGATGTCGGAGCGGCCGCTCCTGGTTTCGTCGATCCTGACCCACGCCGCGACCTGTCACAGCGACGGTGAAATCGTCTCGCGGACCATCGAAGGTCCAATCCACCGCTACACCTACGCGGACGCCGAACTGCGCGCGAAACAGCTGGCGCGCGCGCTGCTGCGGCTCGGCGTCGAGCCCGGCGACCGAATCGCCACCCTCGCCTGGAACACATTTCGCCATGTCGAGCTCTATTACGCGATCTCCGGCATCGGCGCAGTCTGCCACACGATCAACCCGCGGCTTTTCGACGACCAAATCGTTTACATCGTCAACCACGCATCCGACCGGCTCCTGTTTGTCGACACGACGTTTTTGCCGCTGGTCGAGCGGTTGGCGCCGCGCTTTCCCGCCGAGTGCCGCATCGTGCCGTTGACGCCCGCGGACGCCGATCCGGCAACGGAGCTGCCGCTGCTTCCCGCTTACGAAGCCCTTGTCGCCGCCGAGACGGCGGAATTCGATTGGCCCGAATTTGACGAGCGCACCGCCGCCTCGCTTTGCTACACCTCGGGCACCACCGGCCGGCCCAAGGGCGCGCTCTACAGCCACCGCTCCACCCTGTTGCACGCATTCGCAATTTCGCTTCCCGACGCGATCTCGATATCGGCCCGCGACGTGGTCTGTCCGGTAGTGCCGCTGTTTCACGCCTGCGGCTGGGGCATCCCCTATGCGGTGCCGATGAACGGGGCAAAGCTCGTGCTGCCCGGCCCTCAGCTTGACGGCGCAAGCCTGTACGAGCTGTTCGAGGTCGAGCGCGTCACCTATGCCCTCGGCGTGCCCACGGTGTGGCTCGGTTTCGAAGCCTATCTTTCGGCGTCGGGCAAGCGCTGCTCGAGCTTAGAGCGGTTGCTATCGGGCGGGTCGGCGGTGCCGCCCTCGATGATCGAAGCCTTTGCGTGTCACGGCATCGACGTGCGCCAGGGCTGGGGCATGACCGAAATGAGCCCGCTCGGCACGACTGCCGCGTTCAAGGCGAAGCACCGGGACCTCGACGGGCCCGCCCGAACCGCCCTCAAATCGCTGCAGGGACGACCGGTTTTTGGGGTCGAGATGAAGCTCGTCGACGATGCCGGCCAGGCCCTGCCGCATGACGGCAAATCGATGGGCGAATTGCTCGTGCGCGGACCTTGGATCGTCGCTGCCTATTTTGCCGACGAGGCGGCGAGCGCCGCGGCGGTCGAGCCCGATGGCTGGTTTCACACCGGCGATGTCGCGACCATCGATCCCGACGGCTATCTGCAGATCACAGACCGCCGCAAGGACGTGATCAAATCGGGCGGCGAATGGATCAGCTCGATCGAGCTCGAAAACGCGGCGGTCGCGCATGCCGATGTCGCCGAGGCGGCGGTCATCGCCGTGCCCGACCCGCGCTGGGGCGAGCGGCCCTTGCTGATCGTGATGCCGCGGCCGGGCTGCCGTCCCGAGCGCGACGCGTTGATCGCCCTCCTCGCCCGCCAATTCCCGAAATGGATGCTGCCCGATGACGTCGTCTATATCGACGAGATGCCGCATACCGCCACCGGCAAGATCATGAAGACCCGCCTGCGCGAAATGTTCGGCGCCGGGAGGGCGGCCGCGACCTGATCACGCGCCGGGCGGAAAAATCGGCCCGTCCGGGTCCGTGTTCCGGTCCACGGCGACGCACGGGCGGCCGCCATGCCGGGATTCCGCTTGCCGCGGCGGATGCGATCACCGACGATCCGCCACAACAGGCAATCCGCCGGAGGGCTCGGCATGGACGATCTCTATCTGAAGAGCGGCATATTTCTCGCGCCGTTCCACAATCACGACGAAAACCCGACGCTTTCGATCGAGCGCGACCTCGAGCTCCTCGAGCATCTCGACCGGCTCAATTATCACGAAGCGTGGATCGGCGAGCACCATTCGGGCGGGTTCGAACTGATCGCCTGCCCCGAGATGTTCATTGCCGCGGCGGCGCAGCGCACCCGCCACATCCGGCTCGGCACCGGGGTCGTATCGCTGCCGTACCACAACCCGTTCATGCTCGCCGACCGCATGGTCCAGCTCGACCACATGACGCGCGGCCGGGCAATGCTCGGGGTCGGCCCCGGCGCCCTCGTGCACGATGCGCTGAAGATCGGCATCGATCCGAGTGAGCAGCGCCGCATGATGAACGAATCGTTCGATGTGGTCGTCCGGCTGCTGCACGGTGAGACGGTCACCAAAAAGACCGACTGGTTCAACCTGACCGAGGCGCAGCTGCAATTACGCCCCTATACGCGCCCGACGATGGAATTGGCGGTGGCGGCGGCGCGCTCGCCCTCGGGTTCGCTGCTCTCCGGAAAATACGGCATCGGCATGCTGTCGATCGGCGGGACGAGCCCGATGGCGATGGAGCGGCACACCGCCAATTGGGGGCTTTACGAGGAGACGGCGCGCGCCAATGGCCATGTTCCTGACCGCAAGAATTGGCGTGTCGTCGGCCTGTTCCACATCGCCGAGACGCGCGAAGAAGCACGCCGGAACATGCAGTTTGGCGTCCAGGCTTTCGCCAATTATTTCCGCGATGTCGCGACCTTTCCGATCATCCCGCCCGAGGTCGGCGATCCGATCGAATGGCTCATTGAGACCGGCACGGCGTGCATCGGCACCCCGGATGACGCGATTCAATATGTCGAGCGGCTGGTCGAAGGCTCTGGCGGGTTCGGCGTATTGTGCGAATTGGCGCAGAACTGGGCCGACTGGGACGCGACCAAACGGCATTACGAGCTGATGGCCCGCTTTGTTCACCCGCATTTCCAGCAAAGTCGGGATTTGCTGCGCGGCAGCTACGATTTCGCCACCAGCCACCATGTCGATTTCACCGGCCAGGCGAGTGCGGCGATCCAAAAAGAAATCGATCGCCACGCCGCCCGCGCCACCGAACCCCGGCGCGACGCGGCCGAATAGCTTGCGCAAAGCGGCTTGATCGCCACCGCGGCGCTCGGCATCTTGCCGTGGCGCGGTCGGGGGGTCGGATGGCGGTGAAGGCGGGTCTGGCGGTGACGGCGCTCGCCGCGATTTTGGCTGCCAGCGGGTGCAGCAGCTCGTCCCAGACCGCGTGCCAATGCCCAAAGCTCGTCGCCTATGACGATGCGACGCTCAAAAAGATCAGCCAGGCGCTGAGGGCGCTGCCGGCCGACAACGTCCTGCACCAGGCGATGGACGACTACGAAAACGAACGCGACGACATCCGCTTCTGCCCCGCCGGGACGCATTGAGCATAAATAAAAGGGCGGTGGTCGCCCACCGCCCAGTGACTTGATTTGACGTTGCCGTTATTTTCTGCGCCGCCGCGCCAACGCCAAGCCCACGAGCCCGGCGCCCACCAGCGTCAACGTCGCCGGCTCCGGCACCGATGGCGGCGTCAGATTGCTGAAAGCGAAGATGAGGTCGTTGTAGTCGAAGTCGCCTCCCTGATTCCCCCTCAGATCCTCCCAGCCCGCGAAAATCACCGAGCTGCCTGCTGGCAAATTTCCGATCGCGGTGGCGGCAGCGGCCGGCAAGGCTCCTACCCCAAAATCGGCGAAGTTCGTGGAGTAGTGAACGTGAAAGTTGCCTTGAGAATCGGCTACATCGCTCAGGAAGAGAGTGTTCGTGTTAAGGTTGTTGAGTTCGAATTCCTGTCCGCCGCTGAGAACGCCGAGATCCTTCGTCGTCCCGATCGCGTCCGTGTGATTGTTGAAGATCGGGTTGCCGCCAAAGCCCATTAGCAGCAGCAGGTCGGTGTCGCCGGCGTCTTGGAAAGCGAAAATCGCTTTCGCGTCGGTGCCGTTGCCGGTCAAGAGTCCGGGGTTTGTCGTATCGGGCACGCCCGGCGGCGGAAAAGCGTAGGCGCCCGGGACCGCGGCGACCGCGGTAAGGGCAGTAGCAAAAAGTGCAGTTCTCAGTCTCATGGCTTGGAGTCCCATTCGGATGATCCGCACCGCATTTGGCAAACATTGTGCCAAATTTGGCCTCGGAGAGATTCCGACGTTAAATCAATGCCTTAAACAATTTTTGACGAAAGTTGGACGCTAGTTTTGTAAGGATTACCGTCAGACTCGTCGTTCCTACGCAAATGTTAACCAAGATTCGGCGAAATTAACCAAAGCGCGGCCCTGATTACGCAAAACTAAACGGCATTTGGCCAAAAAGCTGTAAAAATCGCCGACAGCTTCGCCGACGAATTAAGGGCACATTACCGGATCGGCGACAAGCCACGCCGCGGAGCGAAAGGATCACGCCGCAGCGCGCAGCGCCTGAAAACCGCGCTCAAGGTCTTCGATCAGATCCTGCGGGTCTTCGAGGCCTATATGCAGCCGCAAGGTCGGGCCTTCTGCCGTCCATTTTGTCGCGGTGCGGCCGCGTGCCGGGCTGGTCGGCAGGATAAGGCTTTCGTATCCGCCCCAGCTGGACCCGATGCCGAACAGGTCGAGCGCGTCGATCAGCGCGTAGACCGAGGCTTTCGATGCCGGCTTCAGAATCACGCCCATAAGCCCGCTCGCCCCGCTGAAGTCGCGCTTCCAGAGCGCATGGCCGGGATCGTCGGGCAAGGCCGGGTAGAGCACCCGAGCCACCTCCGGCCGCCTCTGCAGCCAGCGCGCCACCTCGAGCGCATTCTTCTGGTGGCGTTCGAGCCGCACGCTCAAGGTGCGCAGACCGCGCAAGGCGTAATAGGCGTCGTCGGGTCCGGCACAATGGCCGAGATCGGCCGCCATGGTGCGCATCGGCAGGTACATCTCCTCGGTGGTGATGACGGCACCCAGCATCACGTCGGAATGGCCGACGATGTATTTGGTTGCGGCGTGGATCGACACATCGACGCCGTGTGCGAACGACGCAAACAGCCACGGTGACGCCCAGGTGTTGTCCATCAGGACCTTGGCTCCGCCGGCATGCGCTGCCGCGGCGATCGCCGGCACATCCTGCACCTCGAAGGTCAGGGAGCCAGGCGATTCGACATAGACGACGCGGGTATTGGGGCGCATCAGGCGCGCAATATCCTCGCCGATCAGTGGATCGTAATAGGTCGTGGCGACACCGCAGCGGGTCAGCACCTTGTCGCAGAAATGGCGTGCCGGCCCATAGGCGGCATCGACCATCAACAGATGGTCGCCGCATTTGAGGCAGGCCTGCAGCGGGGCGGTAATCGCCGCCAACCCCGAGGACATCAGCATCGCCCGGTAGCCGCCCTCGATCGCCGCCACCGCTTCTTCGAGGGCGAAGGTGGTCGGCGTGCCGAGTAGGCCATAGCGCACGACATCAAAGCGCTTGTCCGGCGCGCGCCGCGCTTCCCACTCGGCCATGTTTGCCGAGAGGATCGTCGAAGCGTGGTAAACGGGCGGGTTGACTGCCCCGTGCTGCGCCTCGGGCCGGCGTCCGAGATGCGCGAGCAGCGTGTCCCGGCGGTAGTTGCGCGGCCTATCGTCGCTTTTCATCAGCCTTGCTCCGCCCATCGGCGCCGGCGAGCACTCTACCCCGCGCCGGCGACGTCGCAAAAGCCTGCTCCCCGCGGACGCCGCCAGCCAGGCCCCGGTCCACCCTCCCCTTGAAATCGCCGCAGCCGCGGCCGAGAATCCCCGTCGTTTCCTTGCAAAGCGAGCGGAGGTGTCCTTGCGATTGACATTGGCGCTTCTCGCCGCCGTCTTTTTGGCGGCATGCAGCGATTCGACGACGCCGGTTGCTCCGGCGAGCGCCACCGAATCGGCCGCGATGGTCGCCAAAAATTGCGCCGACCCGCATTGGCGTGATGAAAATCTGGGCCTGTGGTATTCGGTCTGTCGCAAGCCGTTGCGGTGGTGAGGGCGGCGTGGGTAGCGCGCCCGCCGCTTGCCCGAGCGGCGCCGATCCGCTATCAACGCGCTCCATTTGGAGCAATTCGGGCGCGTAGCTCAGCGGGAGAGCACTACGTTGACATCGTAGGGGTCACTGGTTCAATCCCAGTCGCGCCCACCATTTTCTCGGCAGCCGGTCCGATACGTCGCCGCGCTCAAGCCGCAGCCCGGCACTGGATGTGCGGGTCGGTCCCGCAATAAGCCGAAATCCGGCCCTATTGCGACAACCGCAGGCCGATCGCGGCCCCGGCCGCAAGCGCCAGAAACGACAGCGCAGCCATCATCGGGGACCGGCGGCACGGGCACCCGCGTGACGTCCATGGTAGCCGGCGCGGTTACCGTGGCGTTTCTTGCGATGGTCGACGCCCCACATTGGAGCCGAGATGTCATCGCGCGCGCGGCATCTCGGCGCGGACGCGGTACCTTCAGAATAAAATGCCGGTTTCAACCATGATCCGGGTCTGCGAATTGCCGTCGAGGTTGGGGCCGAGGCCGGAGCCTGCGACTACGCCATTGGCCTTGACCCAAGAGAATTCGGCGCGGGCGAAGAAGTATTTGTATTGGTAGGTTGGGGTCAAGGTGAACGAGAATGCGCCGCTGCCCGGCCCATAGAGTAGGTTGTTGTCGCCGGTCGTGCCGATATATTCGATGCGGCCGCCGAGGTTAAAGCCCCCGCCGAGATTGTAGTTGACCAAGAGTGCGCCGCCAAAGGTCGAGGCGCTGGTGTCGATGCCGATCTTGTGCTTGGTCGGCACATGGGTCGCCTGGAAATAGGGCTGAATGATCCACGGGTCGGAATTATAGGTGTAGATCAGGTTGTAGATTTGCGAATTGGCGAGCAGCAGCGGGGTGCGCAGGGTCGCGATATTGGTGCTGCCGAGATTGCCGCCGGCGGCGAACGAGAAGATATTGGACGGGTTCAAGGTGTAGGTAACGGACCCGGTGAGCCAGTTGAACACGCCCGAATCAAAGCCGTCGTTCCACGACAGTGACAAGGCGGCCGGCCCGATCGTATAGTTGCCCTGGACGCCTTTGTTGACCGCGTTCTCCTGGTTCCATAAGAGGCCGCGCTCGATATTGATGTTTTCGAACGAAAATGTGTATTCGGCGCCGATCAGGGTCGGCAATTTGCCGCCCTCGATCGAGAACGAATCGGTCGGCGCGAGCTTGACAAAGCCCTGCGGGAACCAGCCGAACAGATTGCCGGCCGGCGAATTCTGGCCAAAGGTGGCCTGCGCCGCGGACAGATAGGGCGCCCCCAGCGAGGTGATCGAATAGGCGCCGGCCTGGGCGTAAAACTGCACGAGGCCATCGGTCTTTTGGACAAAAAACTGGCCATTGGTGAGATCGGGCTGCCAGGCGCGGTTGCCCGGGAAGGGATTGTTCTGCCATTGCCCGAGCCCGCTCGCCACACCATCGAGATAGACGTCGCCGAGCGCGCCCAGCGTGTATTTGGTCGGTGGCAATTGGATCGCCAGCGGGCCGGTGATCGTCGGCGCGATCAGCGGCGAGGTCGGCGCCGCCGGCGCCGGAGATGCCGGTGCGGCGGCGGGCGGCGGGGCTGCGGCCGGCGCCGGCGAGATCGCCTGCTGGGCCCCGCTCGGGCGTGCCGAAAGGGCGACGCAACCCAGCGCCGCGGCGCCGATAATCCGGCTTTTGTTGACGTTCATTGCGGGCAAGCCTCGAGGTTCGGCATGACAAGAACCGATGGCAAATCCCGTGCCATCGGGTGCGTCAGCGCGATCGCAAGGCCAAGCCGGGCAAGCCGAGCTTTTGCCGCGGCGCTCGCCGGACGGGATTGGCTAATTCCTGAGCAGTCTGGGCAATTTTACGGCGCCAATGGCCGCGATCAGCTCCCGGCGGCGGGCTCGGGCCGACGCGGGTAGACCTCCTGGATCACCGGGTCGAGCCAATGCTCGACGAGCCCCGGCACCGCGACGATTTCGGCTGCGAGTCCGTCCGCATCGAGCTCATAGCGGACGCCGCCGAGCCGCTTTTCGCCGGGCATTGCCGGCTGCATCTCGCCGACCAGAAAGCTCGATGCCGGCGCCCAAAGATAACGCGTGCCGTCTCGGTCGAGGTCGCGCGCCTTGTGCAAATGGCCACTGGCGACGAGCGCGACCCGGTGCCGACGCAGCAGCGCCATCAGCCGCGCGCGCGGCTCGGGCTTGACCGACCAATATCCGCTGTCGCCTTCCTCCGGGCTGTCGAGAAACAGCGGCTTGTGCAGAAACCACGCGACCCGGCGTCCGGCCGCACCGGTGGTGACCGCCTCGATCCAGTCCGCCTGCGCCGCCTCCTCGGCAAGACCGCTGCCGAAAAGCAGCGCGTTAAAGCCGATCAGCCGCCAGCCGGCAATGTCCTCGATCCACCGGTCGGGACCGAAATGGGCACGCCAACGCGCCAGCCGCGCCTTGTCGATCGGCTGGCGGTGGTGCAGCGCGTCCCCGACATCGTGGTTGCCGGGGATCGCGCGCACCGGGACCGGCAAATCGCCCAGCAGGCGGGCCGCGTGCGCCATATCGTCGTCGAGGCCGGCGCCGTCGACCGTCACATCGCCGCTGTGGATCACCAGATCGGGCTGCTCGCTCTCGATCCAGCGCGCAAGCGGCGGCCAGTTGCCGGCGAAATGCGCTTTATTCGCGCTCAAATGGGTGTCGGTGATCTGGATTATGCGCATCGTGCCCCGCTCAAAAACCGGGCGAGATCGGCCATCCGCCCGAACACCTGCGAGCAGCCGGCAGCGGCCAGCGCCTGCGCATGGTCGTTCGGGCAGTGGCTCCCGCCGCAAAAGCCGACGACCGCCATCCCAGCGGCGCGTGCCGCCTCGACCCCGGCGAGGCTGTCTTCGACCACCAGGCAGCCTTCGGCGGCGGCGCCGAGGCGCCGGGCGGCAAAAAGAAAAAGGTCGGGCGCGGGCTTGCCGGCGGCGACCTGGATCGCGCTGAACACATGCGGGTCGAAATAGGGCAGAAGCCCGGTCAGGGCGAGCCGTTCGCGCACGCGGTCGAGATGGCCGTTCGACGCGACGCAGCGCGGCAGCGGCAACGCGCCGAGCAATTCCGCCACCCCCGGCATCGCTGCGAGCTCCTGCTCGAGCAGCACAGCGGTGCGCGCCCGCATCGCCTCGAAAAAGCCTGCCGGCAAGCGGCGGCCGAACCGCGCCTCGACCGCTTCGGTCAAGGTGGTCCGGTTTCGCCCAAAGCCGAGGAACAGCGCCTCTTCCGCACTCGCCGGGCAGGCCGCCTCGGTCAGGCACTCGGCGAGCACGCGGGCAAAAATCACCTCGCTATCGACGAGCACCCCGTCGCAATCGAAAATCACGAGCTCGGGCACTGGGCGCCTTCGAGCGTTTGGAAGCAGGCTCTCACTGGGCAATCGTTTGCACCGATCGGATGAAATTTGCAAACCGCGAAAAACCGCTCGGCCATGTAAGGCGATTTAGTCGCCATCCCGGTCATTCGACACGTCACGGCGAGTGGCGGGACAGCCATATCGGCAACCGCACGAAAAAGCGCGTTCTCCACCACCTGCGGTTCACATCGGGGCGACAGAGTGACCGAGCCGGGCCACCCCGCCCTCACCTCGATAGAGGATTACCGGCGAGCGGGGCTTGTGCCGCGAGGCAAAATCAGCGGTCGCGCAGCTTGGGGTCGAGGACGTCGCGCAGCGCGTCGCCGAACAGGCTGAAGCCGAACACGGTCAAGGTGATCGCAAGCCCCGGGAAAACTGCGATCCACGGAGCGGTTGCGGCATATTCCTCGGCGCCGCCTTGCAGCATCAGGCCCCAGGCCGGCACCGGCTCCTGCACGCCAAGACCGAGATAGGAGAGCGAGGCTTCGGCGAGGATCGCCTGGCCGACAAAGGCGGTCAGCAGGATCAGAAACGGCGCCATCACATTCGGCACCATATGGCGCAGAATGATCCGCGCATGGCTAAAGCCGCAGGCGCGTGCCGCATCGACGTAGGGCACCTCGCGGATCGCCAAGGCGCTCGAGCGCACAACGCGCGCGCAGCGCGGGATTAGCGGGATCGTGATCGCGATGATGACGTTGTGCACGCCGGTGCCAAAAATCGCGACCATGGCGAGCGCCATGATGATCAGCGGAAACGCCATCAGGATATCGAGCACACGCTGCACGAAGAGGTCGATGCGGCCCGAGAAATAGGCGCTGCCGACGCCGAGCACGAGGCCGGCGAAGCCGCCGACAACGGCCGACGAAAACCCGACGACCATTGCGGTGCGGGCACCGTAGATGATGCGCGAAAGCTGGTCGCGGCCGAACTGATCGGTGCCAAGCCAGTGCGCCCAGCTCGGCGGTTGGGTCATCGCGGCAAAATCATTGGCGGTCGGGTTGTAAGGCGCGATCCAGTCGGCGCCGAGACCGGCGATGAACATGATGAAGACGATCGCCATACCGATCGCGCCCAATGGCTGGCGCCGGCAAAATTTCGCTGTTTTCTGCCATAGCGAGCGGCGCAGCTCGAAGAGCTCGTCGGCGGCGGAGGGGGCAAGGACGGTGTCGGTGGTGGCCATCGGAAAGCTCCTCAGCCAAAGCGGATGCGCGGATCGAGCCACGCGTAAAGAAGATCGACGACGAGGTTGGTCAGCACGAACACGACAACGGTCAACATGACCAGCGCCTGGGTCAAGGTGTAATCCTGGTTCGAGACCGACAGCACAAAAAGGCGACCGATGCCGTTCAGATTGAACACCTGCTCGGTCACGACCAAACCGCCGATCAGAAACGCGAACTCGATTCCGACCAGAGTCACGACCGGCAGCAGGGCGTTTTTCAGCGCATGGCGATTGATGATGATGCGGTCGATCAGCCCCTTGGCCCGGGCGGTACGGATATAGTCCTCGCGCAGGACTTCGAGCATCGCCGAGCGGGTCATGCGCATCGTCACCGCCGAATAGCGGTAGCCGACCGTGATCGCCGGCAACATCGCCAGCGACAGGTTGCGCACCGGGTCCTGCCATATCGGCACGTAATCGATCGGCGGCATCCAGGGCGAGCCGAACACCGCCTGCGAGATCGTCAACACCGCCAGGATCGACAGGATGCCGATCCAGAAGGACGGGGTGGCGATCCCGGCAATGGCGAAGGTGCGCGCGACGAGGTCGATCCAGCTGTTCTGCTTCAATGCCGAGAGCGTTCCGAGCGGGATCGCCAGCAGGAGCGCCACGACCGTCGCCAGCAGCGCGATCTCGAGCGAGATCGGCAGCCGGGTCGCGATCTCGAAGGCGACCGGCTTGCCCGACCACATCGAGGTGCCGAAATCGAGGTGCAGAAAGCCCCAGACGAAGTCGAAGAACTGCTTCCAGATCGGCTGGTCGAGGCCGATTTCGGCATGGCAGGCGCGCACCGCCGATTCGTCGAAGGTGCCGCCGCCGGCGCCGAGGCGGACGACGCAGATGTCGCCCGGAATGAGCCGCATCAAGCCAAACACCAGCACCGCCGCCCCGAACAGGGTCGGGAAGACGAGGAGGAAGCGGCTGACGATATAGCGATACATCGGGATTAAGCCCGCTTTGCAGGCCGCGATCGCCGACCCCGTCCCGTCCTCGCGAAGGCGGGCGCCCGGAGCCGGCGAAGCGGCGTTTGGCCCTTGTGTTCCCGCATTCGCGGGAACGGCGGCGCGGTGCGCGTTCGATCCGACATCACTTGTCGAGCCAGATCGTCGCCAAATCCTGGTTGATATAGTGGCTCGGGCTGATCTTCCAGCCCTTCACATAGGATCGGTAGGGCACGATCCGGTACCACCACAACACCCAGATCTCGTGCGCCTGGTCGTCCATCACATATTTGGCGAAATCGTACATCAGCGCGTGCTGCTTTGCCGGGTCGGTCTCGCGCAGCATCGCGTCATAAAGCTTGACCTCCTTGGGGTCTTCGTAGCCGCCGTAGTTCTCGCTGTCGACCGAGGCCGGCAGCATCTTTTGCACGTCCATCGCCGGGTTGACGACGCTGTGGCAATTGGCTTCGAGGACGGTGTCGAACTTGCCGCTGCGCATCGCCTCGAACCAGGGGCCGGTCGGGACCACGCGCTGGGTCGCGTGCAGCCCGACCTTGCTCCATTCGTCGATCAGCCAGGTGGCGACATATTTGTAGGGCTGGTCGACATTGCGGTTCAGCAGCTCAAACGAGAGACCCTCGGCCCCCGCCTCCTTCAGCAATTTCCTGGCTTCGGCCCGCGACTTGTCGATGTCGGGCCAGAATCCGGCGATCTTTTCGAGCTCGGGCTTGGTCGGCGCCAGCGGCGAACCCGGAAAGACGATGCTGCCGACCGTGTGCACATCGGCGATCTTGGCGAGCTCGGGCGCGCCGTGCCAGCGATCGATCGCTAAGGTCAGCGCGCGGCGCACGCGGACGTCGTCAAACGGCTTTTTCTTATTGTTGGGGGTGAACAAGCTGCCGCAGTTCCAGTCGCTTTCCTGCACCGTGATCTTGCCGTCGAGAGCCTTGACCAACTCATCGCGCGCCGCCGGCGGAAAGCCGCGAAACTCGATCGCTGCGCGGTCGGCGCGGATCGCCTCGACCCGCACCGCCTGCTTTGGCGAGTAAATCCCCGTGAACCCGTCGAGGTAGGGCAGCCCTTTGTGGTAGTAATCGGGGTTGCGAACCCCCTTGATCGATTGCCCGGTCTGGTATTCGACAAACTTGAACGGGCCCGAGCCCATGACATTTTTTTCGTACCAGTGGGGATCCTTGTCGAGGATCTTCTTTTCGTAGATCCAGGCGAACGGGTCGGCGAGCGCCGGCAGAAACGCCGTCGTCGCGAATTTGAGGTTGAAGACAACGGTCGTCGGGTCCGGGGCGGTGACCTTGTCGACCATGATGAAATTGCTCGAGCGCGGGCTCAGCACCCCCTTCGGCGGAAAGATGATCTCGTTCCAGCTCGCGGCGACGTCGGCGGCGGTCAGCGGCGACCCGTCGGCAAATTTGACCCCATCGCGAATTTTGAACGTATAGGTTTTACCGCCGTCGGTCGGCTCCGGCATCGCCGTGCACAAATCGCAGACGAAGTCGGTCGTCGAGGCCGGGTTTTGCGGGTTGATCCGGATCAGCACGCTGTAAAAGGGGGCGCCCGAATGAACGGTCGCATAGGTCGTTTCGCGATGCCCGTCGAGCGACGGCGGCGCGTCGGCCGGGATCATATAAGTCAAGGTGCCGCCGCGTTTCGGCGCCTCCTCCTCGGATTGCGCCGCCGCCGCCGGCACGGCCGCGAGTGCCATCAAGGTACCCAAACCCGCTGCCAACACGCCTGCCCTAAGCTCCACCATCTTCTCCTCTCCGCTGCCCTTGGGCCAACTTACTTGTTTAGCCAGATCGTCGCCAGATCCTGGTTGAGGTAATGGCTTGGGCCGATCTTCCAGCCCATCACATAAGATCGGTACGGCACAGTCCGGTACCACCATAGCAAGAACAGCTCGTGCACCTCGTCGCCGATCGCGTGCTTTTCGAAGGCGCGCATCAGCTGGCGCTGCTTTGTCGCGTCGGTCTCACGCAGCATCTTGTCGTAGATGCCGATCGACTGCCGGTCCTCGGACCGGCTGTAGTTGCCGGCATAGACGTTGGGCGGCAAGTAGCGCTGCACGTCGAGCAGCGGGTTGACGATGCTCTGGCAGTTGCCGACGACTCCGACCTGGTAATTGCCCTCGCGGAACGCCTGAAACCACGGACCGGTCGGCACAACGCGCTGGGTCACATGGAGCCCGATCTTGCTCCAATCGTCGATGACCCAGGTGGCGTTGTATTTGTAGGGCTGGTCGACATTGCGGTTGAGCAATTCGAAGCTGAGCCCTTCGGCGCCGGCCTCCTTTAACAGGCGCCGCGCCTCGGCCCGAGACTTTTCGATATCGGGCCACCAGCCGGGGATCTGCTCCAGCTCGGACTTGGTCGCGGCCAGCGGCGAGCCGGGAAAGACGATACCGCCGACGGTGTGGACGATCGCGATCTTGGCCAGCTCGGGTGCCGTATGCCAGCGGTCGATGGCGAGCGTCAAGGCACGCCGCACGCGGACATCGTCAAACGGCTTTTTCTGGTGGTTGACTTCAACAAACGTGCCGCAGTTCCAATCGCTCGACTGCACCTTGACCTTGCCGTCGAGCGCCTGCTTCAGCTGGTCGACCGCCGAGGGCGGATAGCCGCGAAACTCGATCGCCGCCCGGTCGGCGCGAATCGCGTCGAGCTGCACCGCCTGCTTTGGCGCATAGATGCCGATAAAACCATCGAGATAAGGCAGCCCCTTGTGATAGTAGTCAGGGTTCCTAACACCCTTGATCGCCTGCCCCACCTGATAGCTGACAAATTTGAACGGGCCGGAGCCCATGATGTTCTTTTCGTACCAGCGCGGGTTCTGGTCGAGCTTGCTCTTTTCGTAGATCCAGGAATAGGGGTCGGCGAGCGCCGGCAGAAACGCGTTTGTCGGAAATTTCAGGTGAAAGACGACGGTCGCCGGATCGGTTGCCTCGACTCGGTCCACCATCATGTAATGGCTTTGCCGCGGGCTCAGCACATCCTTCGGCGGAAAGACGATGTGGTTCCAGCTCGCGGCAATGTCGGAGGCGGTCAGCGGCGAGCCATCGTGAAACTTGACCCCCTCGCGGATCTTGAACGTGTAGGTCTTGCCGCCGTCGGTCGGCGTCGGCATCACCGTACACAAATCGCAGACGAGGTCGGTCGAGGAAGACGGGTCGTTTGGATTGACCCGGATCAAGACGCTGTAAAACGGTGCTGCCGTATGGATCGTCGCATAGGTCGTCTCGCGATGCGCGTCGAAGGAGGGCGGCGCATCGGCCGGGATCACATAGGTCAAGGTGCCGCCATATTTCGGCGCCTCCTCCTCGCCCGCCAGCGCCGGCGACAATGCAAGAACAACGGCCGCAGCCGCGACCACACCCGATCGGAGCGTCATCTCTTCCTCCCGTTCGATCACTTTTTCGTTACCGCCGCGGCGTTCTCGCCGCGGCTTTAGTCAACCTGACTGCACGCCACCCAATGTCCCTGGCGCAATTCGCGCAGCTCGGGGCGCACCTGTTTACAACTTTCCACCGCCAGCGGGCAACGCGGGTGAAAGACGCAGCCCGAAGGCGGGTTGATCGGGCTCGGCACCTCGCCGACGACCGGGCGGAACTGGCGCTGCGCCTCGACCGTCGGGTCAGGCACCGGCACCGCCGCCAACAGCGCCTGGGTGTAAGGGTGGAGCGGGTGGTCGAACAACTCGTCGCATTCGGCCAATTCGACGACGCGGCCGAGATACATGACCGCGACCCGCTGACACAAATGGCGCACGACCGACAGGTCATGCGCGATGAACAAATAGGTCAGACCGAAGCGGGCGCGCAAATCCTCGAGCAGATTGACGATCTGCGCCTGGATCGACACGTCGAGCGCCGAGACCGCCTCGTCGCAGACGATAAATTCGGGTTCGAGCGCGAGCGCGCGGGCAATGCCGACGCGCTGCCGTTGGCCGCCCGACATTTCGTGCGGATAGCGGTCGGCGAATTTCGGGTCGAGACCGCACACGGTCAACAATTCGCGCACGCGGGCATCGCGCCGCGCGCCGTTGCGCTCGAGGCCATGTACCCGGATCGGCTCGCCGATGATGTCGCCGACCTTCATGCGCGGGTTCAGCGAGCTGTACGGGTCCTGAAAGATCACCTGGATGCGCCGCCGCAGCGCCAACAGCTCGCGGCGGCCAAGCTGAGCAATATCGCGACCATCATAGACGATGGACCCCGCGGTCGGCCGCTCGAGCCGCAGGATGCAGCGCCCGGTCGTGGTCTTGCCGCAGCCGCTCTCGCCGACGAGGCCCAAGGTCTCGCCGCGCATCACGGTAAAGTCGATGCCGTCGACCGCTTTGACCTCGCCGATCCGGCGGCGGGTCACGACCCCTTCGGTCACCGGGAAATACATCTGCAATCCCCGGACTTCGAGAAGAGGCCGCGTCGCCTCCGCCGTGGCACTCATGCCCGCACCCTCATGCACCTGCTATTTGTCGAGCCATACCGTCGCCAAATCCTGGTTGACGTAATGGCTCGGGCCGATCTTCCAGCCCTTGACATAGGAGTGGTATGGCACCACCCGCTGCCACCATAAAAGAAAGATCTCGTGCGCCTGCTCGTCGAGCACGTATTTGGCGAATTGGAGCAGGTCCGCCTTCTGCTTCGTCTTGTCGAGCTCACGCAGCTGGCGGTTGTACATCTCGACTTCCTTGGCGTCCTCGAAATTACCATAATTGGAGCTGGACACCGAATGCGGCAGGTACTTGCCGACGTCGGCGAGCGGATTGACCACGTTCTGGCAATTGCCCTCGACCGTGACATCGAAATTGCCGCTACGCTGGGCTTCGAACCAGGGACCGACCGGGACGACTTTTTGCTTTACATGTAGGCCGATCTTGCTCCACTGATCGACGACCCAAATGCCATAATATTTGTAGGGCTGGTCGTTGTTGCGGTTGAGCAATTCAAAGCTGATACCCTCGGCCCCGGCCTCCTTTAACAATCGCCGCGCCTCGGCCCGAGACTTCTCGATATCGGGCCAATAGCCGGCGATCTGCTGTAATTCCTCTTTGCTCGGGGCCAACGGCGAGCCGGGGAAGGTGACGCCGCCGACGGTATGCACGAGGGCGATCTTGGACAATTGGGGCGCGCTGCCCCAGCGGTCGATCGCCAGGGTCAGGGCGCGGCGCACCCGCACATCGTCGAACGGTTTGCGCGCATGGTTCGGGGTCACGAGCCCACCGCAGTTCCAGTCGCTGGTCTGGATCGCCAGCTTGTCGCCAAGCGCATTTTTCAGCTCATTGACCGCCGAAGGCGGGAAGCCGCGGAACTCGATATCGGCGCGCCCGCTGCGGATCGCCTCGATCTCGACCGCCTGCTTGGGGGCGAAGATGCCGACAAACCCATCGAGATAGGGCATCCCCTTACGGAAGTAGTCCGGGTTGCGCACGCCCTTGATTGACTGGCCGGTCTCATAGGCAACGAGCTTGAAGGGGCCCGAGCCCATGATGTTCTTCTCGTACCAGTGTGGATCCTTGTCGATGATCTTCTTTTCATAGATCCAGGCGTAGGGGTCGGCGAGCGCCGGCAGAAACGCATCGGTGGCGAATTTAAGCTTGAACACGACAGTCGAAGGGTCGGGCGCGGCGACCGAGTCGACCATGACGAAATTGCTCTTCCGCGCGCTGAGGACGCCCTTGGGCGGGAAGATGATCTCATTCCAGCTGGCCGCCACGTCAGCCGCGGTCAATGGCGAGCCATCGGTGAATTTGACGCCGTCGCGGACCTTGAAGGTATATGTCTTGCCGCCATCGGTCGGCTTGGGCATGACCGTGCACAGATCGCAGACGAGATCGTCGGTCTTGCCCGGGTTCATCGGATCGGCGCGGATCAAGGTGCTGTAAAAGGGTGCCGCCGCGTGGATCGTCGCGTAGGTCTCCTCGCGATGCGCATCGAAGGAGGGCGGCGCGTCGGCCGGGATCATGTAAGTCAGAGTTCCGCCTCGCTTGGGCGCTTCCTCGTCGCTGGTTGCCGCCTGCGCTGCAAAAGCGGACGTGCCGAGCAGCGCCGCCAATACCGCCGTCCTGATGTGCACTCTCTTCTCCCTCAAGCAATTTGCGGATGTTGCCCCCGCCCGCTCCGGGCTTCGTATTGGCCGGCCTCGATCCGGCCACCCACGTCTTCCGGTAGCGGCGAAAAAAAGAGGGTGATGCCCGGATCAAGTCCGGGCAAAACGAGCTCAGCTTGGAGTCGACCGAACAGCATTACTTATCGAGCCAGATCGTCGCCAAATCCTGGTTGATGAAATGCGTCGGTGCGATCTTCCAGCCTTTGATGTATGACCGGTAAGGCACGATCCGGTGCCACCACAAGACCCAGATCTCGTGCGCCTCGTCGTCGAGCACATGCTTTTCAAAGCGGCGCATCAGCACCCGCTCTTTTGCCGGGTCGGTTTCGTGCAGCATTTGTTGGTACAGCGCCACCTCGGCATCGTCCTTGTACCGCGCGTAGTTCTCGGCATCGGCCGGATAGGGCAAG